>NZ_JBDJAV010000076.1:0-28183 GCF_039649625.1 Plantactinospora sp. ZYX-F-223
GCTGGGATGTCCGTCAAACCGGGTCAGACCCACGCCTACGCCTGGCTGGTGGTGGCCCGATCCCTTGCCGTAAAAGGGGAACCGGTCCCGGCGAGCCCATGATGATCGGCTACACCGTACCGGAGATCCGACGACTGCTCACCGCACTCACCGTGCGACGACCCCGCCCAGCAGAACAGGTCTGGGCCTGGTCCCGATGGCGCCGACGACGCCAGTACCAGGCCAGACTCTGCCACTACCGACGACACGGCTACCCCTGACACTGCCGTTGCAGTACTAGGCCGCACCGCGCCGCAGTAGCGAAGTGTGTGTGTGGGGGTGTGCAGGCGCGTGGTGAGTCGTTGTCGGATTCCGAGACTGCCGGGTGTCGGCGTACTGGCTCCGGTGCAGAGACAGGTACGGCTTGACGTACAAAGCTGCATCGGGGTCAGCCGGCCTCCCACTGATTGGCTACCTTGACGCCCATGGGACCACCCGACGTTCCGGTTGGTGACTTTGCGTAACGAGCGTCGATCCAACGACGGGCGGCTCGGCTTCCGCTTCTGCTAGATAAGCGGCTGTCGGAGGGTGTCCTTTTGAGGATTCGCTACCGGGCATCTGGCGTGTGTGGGGCGGGGGCGGCTTCGAAGGAGTCGCGTGGCGCAAGCGTCCTGTTGAGGAAGATCGGTACAGCGATTAGCGTTAGCGATGATCTCGTGAGTGGGGGGCGGTAGTCGCATGAACTTGTTCGCTGTGCCCACGGCCGAGATAGACGCTGAGCTGATCGGTTCGCGCCGCGACATCCATATGCATCCTGAGCCTGCCCGGGATGAGCGGCGTACATCGGCACTGGTCGCCGAGCGGCTTCGCGCCGCGGGCATGGCCGTCGCAACTGGCGTGGGTGGCCATGGCGTGGTGGCGATGCTCGACGGCACCGCCACTACCCAGGCCAAGCCATGACTGGCTGGTTCGGCATTATCGTCGCGGCGATGGTCGTCGCGACGACGCTGGCCGCCTGGTCACGGATCTATTGGCGGCATATCACCTCCACAGACCGGAGTCTGCTGCGAGCCAACCGGATCGTGCGCGCAGGTCGGTGGTTTCGAGCGGGTTGTGCGCGCCTGCTGGCAACGGTGGCCGCCTGGCCCCACGTCGTCGAAATTGCCGCTGGGCTACCCCGGGCGAGTGTGCCGGCGACTCCCTCCTCGGTGTTATGGCGGTCCGGTCCGGCAGTGCTCCGGCGCTACCCGAGCGAACGCCATACACCTGGCCCACCCGTCCTCGTCGTGCCTTCGCTGGTTACCCGCTCCTGGGTGCTTGACCTGGCGCCGGGCCGCAGCCTGGTCGCCGCGCTTCTCAACGCGGGTCATGACGTGTACCTGCTCGACTGGGGTGTCCCGGGACCTGCCGAGGCAGGCTGCGGGTTCGACGCTTACGTCGCCACCTTGATGCTGGCCGAGCAGGCGGTCCGTCAGCACAGCGGTCAGCCGGAGCTGCATCTGGTCGGCTACTGCCTGGGCGGCACGCTGACTCTGGCCACGCACGCGGCACTCGGCGACGCCGGGTTGGCGTCCCTCACTGCGATTGCCCCATCCATCGACACGGCAGTCGCGGGCCGCCTGGGCGGGTTGCTCCGCTCACCGCGCCTGCCACCCGTTCTCGCCCTCGACGGGCACGGCCTGGTGCCCGCCCCGCTCATCCGGGAGAGCTTCCACTGGCTCCGCCCCATCGCGCTACGCACGGCGCTCGTCACCTGGCGGAGCCGACGGGATCCGACCTGGCGAGCCACGGCCGGCCCGCTGGCCCGCTGGGTCTGGGAGCAGACACCCATCCCCGGCGCGTTACTGTTCGACCTCGTCGACTACGCCCGCAGCAACGCCCTCCGCGACGGCCGCTGGACCGTGTACGGCCGGCCAGCACGCCTCGAAAGCCTCAACGTGCCCGTCATGCTCGCGGTCGCCGCGCGTGACCACATCGTGCCGGCGCCAGCCAGCTACGCGCTCAGCGATCGCCTGCGCCGCCCGCCCCGAGTGGTGGAATGCCCCGCCGGGCACGTCGCCATGCTCGCCGGCGCCAGCACCCACTCGATCCTCTACCGTGAACTCTTGGACTTTCTGGCCGCCGCTTCGGCCGAACAACACCGTGATCAGGCCAACGGCGAAAGGTAGCTGGTGCCGACCCACTTCGGTGGACACAGCGTTTCTGACGATCAGGCTGCCAGACCGACCTTCTCAGCGTGACGGGCATCGAGGGTAACCGGCGAGGCGCCGTCGATGGCGGAATCTCGGCCCTGCCGGCTATGAAGACCTCGATGTGCTCGAAGACAGCGAACGTGGCGTCGCGTTGCGACTCGAACCGCCGGGTCAGTGGGTACCCGATGCAGCTCTGTCTCCAGCGAGGCGAAGAACACTATCGAGTTGTCGTAGGCAGGCAGCGACGGACCCCATCGAAGCGAGTGCGTCGTCTGAGCGCAGCTCCCGAGCCTCGGATCCACAGCTCCTCTCAAGTACACCGTCACTGCGATCGAAAACGAGTTTGACCACTAGCGTTCGAAACAATCCGGACACCCGCCGACACGGTCACCGGAGGGATCTGCATGACATCCGCATCTGCTTGATCCGCGCGTATCCGTCCACAATGCGGTTACCAAGGGTAGTTGAACGCAATACCTCGCCTGAGTGATAACGACCTGGGGATCAATTGTGGTGGGTGTTGGGGTTGGGTTCATCGGGCGGCGGCGCGGTCGCTGGCCAGGCTGGTGATGGCGCGGATGATTTCGGGTAGCAGGTCGCGGCGGCCGGTGAGGCGTTGCAGGGTGCGCCACCATTTGAGTTCGGCGATGGCGTGTTCGGCGGGGATGCGTTGCGCGGATTGGGCTTTGCGTGCTGTTTCGTAGGCGGCTACCTCGTGCGCTGGGTGCCTTTCTTCGGTTTGGGTGGCGGGGCGATGACCTGGTCGGGGTGGTCTTTGGCCAGGCCGCGGTAGCCGGAGTCGACCCAGGATCTTCACGTCGGGGTAGGCGTCGCAGCCACGCCGAGCAGAACGCCGCCATCGCCGGCTATGTCCGATGGCGCAACAAACGCGCCCGCCCCAAGACCAGCTTCGCCGCCAGTTAACCCATCCGAAGCTGGACCAGTTATCCGGTCAAGGCTGCGTGATGGGCAATTAGCGCTCGTTGAAACCGTGTAGCAGGGTGTCGACGAGGCGGGTGGCCAGGGCGTCGGCATCGTGGCCTTCGTCCGGTCCCGTCACCGCCTCGTGAATGAGCGCATAGTAGACGCGGCGCACCCAGTTGAGATCAGCGTTCGCGCGGAGCAGGCCGGAGTCGCGTGCCCTGCGAAACATCTCGTCGCACCGGTCTCGGACCTCGGCGTGAACACGCGCGACCTCGGGATCGACCGAAGCGGTCCGACTCATCGCGTATCCCCAGTCGATCTTGACGCGGAGTACGTTCGCGGTCACCTGGTGAAGCGTGACCAGGGCCGGAGCCGTGGTTGTGTAGGCCGACTCGACGGCCTCGGCGAACCGCCGTGTGGCCCAGGCGCCCATCGCGTCGACGAGCGCGTCGCGTGAGGCGAAGCGGCGGTGCACGGTCGTACGGGCGACCCCGGCGGCCTCGGCGATCTGCTCCATGCTCGCCGCCGGGTTCCGACTGAGGACGCGTTCGGCCGCCTCCAGGATCGTCCCCACGGTTCGCTCCGTGTCCGAGCGCATCTTGCTCACCTCGCCAGGTTACATCAACGTCCTCACTTAAGGGGAACGTGCAACATCGATGTTGCGAGTTGTAGTGTCGGCGCGTCGAGGATGTTGCGAATGAACGGAAGGTTCTGCCATGGATCTAGGACTTACCGGCAAGACCGCAGTGGTGAC
This sequence comes from Plantactinospora sp. ZYX-F-223, assembly GCF_039649625.1. NCBI lineage: Bacteria > Bacillati > Actinomycetota > Actinomycetes > Micromonosporales > Micromonosporaceae > Plantactinospora > Plantactinospora sp. ZYX-F-223. The sequence continues at coordinate 3,850 of NZ_JBDJAV010000076.1, forward strand.
CGGCGCCAGCCGGGGGATCGGACTGACGATCGTGCGGGCGTTGACGAGCGAGGGTGTGCGGGTGGTCGCCGGAGCGCGCACGCTCACCGCCGAGCTGAAGGAGACGGGCGCACTCGTCGTGACCGCTGACCTGGCCACCGCCGCGGGTGCCACCGCGCTGGCCGAGCGGGCGATGGCCGAACTGGGCGGCGTCGACGTACTGGTCAACAACGTTGGTGGCGGCGAGGGAGAGGGGCAGACCGGCGGGTTCCTCTGCTTCGACGACGAGCAGTGGCTGGAGACCTACAAGCTGAACTTCCTCAGCGCGGTACGCGTCACCCGGGCTGCGCTGCCCAGCCTGGTCGAGCGGGGCGGCGCGATCGTGAACATCTCCTCCAACGGCGCCCGACAGCCGGGCGCCGGGCCGGTCACCTATACGACCGCGAAGGCGGCGCTGACGGCATTCGGGAAGGCGCTGAACGAGGAGTTCGGGCCGCGGGGCGTGCGAGTCAACACGGTCTCGCCCGGCCCGTCGCGGACCTCGATGTGGGAGGGAGCACAGGGATACGGCGCGGAGCTGGCCAGGACGCTGGGGGTGCCGCACGAGGAGCTGCTCCGGGCGCTGCCGGGACAGGCTGGCATGACGACGGGCCGGTTCGTCGAGCCCGCCGAGGTAGCCACACTGGTTGTCTACCTGGCCTCGCCGCTCGCTGGCAGCATCGCCGGGGCCGACTACCTGATCGACGGTGGCGCGGTCAAGACAGCCTGATTACCCGACGCGGTCAGCTCTCGGCCAGGGCCCAGTCGTGGCGCTCCAGCACGACCTCGACCAGCTCGGGAGCCGGGGCGAGGACGCCACGACCACGGCGGTGCCGACTTCGAGGGTGGCCTGCCGGGCATCTGGATGGACCACTGCCACAACTTCGCGCACGCTGAGGCGGGCATGATCATGTACCTCGCGTACGCGGGCGTCTCCGCCACCAACGCGGGCCACTAGGGCGAGCGGGCCGTCGTGGGTCGGTGGCCACTTACGACCTGGGGTCAATTCAGGTGGGTGTTGCGGTGGGTTCATCGGGCGGCGGCGCGGTCGCTGACCAGGCCGGTGATGGCGCGGATGGTTTCGGGTAGGGCGTCGCGGTGGCCGGTGAAGCGTTGCAGGGTGCGCCACCATTTGATCTCGGCAATGGCGTGTTCGGCGGGGATGCGTTGCGAAGATTGGGCTCTGCGGGCTGCTTCGTAGGCGGCGATCTCGTCGGGCGGGGCGTCTTTCTTCGGTTTCAGTGGTGGGGCGATGACTTGGTCTGGGTGGTCTTTGGCCAGCCCGCGGTAGCCGGCGTCGACCAGGAATTGCACGTCGGGGTAGGCGTCGAGGAGGTCGTCGATGCCTTCGGTACGCACGGCGGTTTGGTCATGCTGGCGGCCGGGGCGAATGGCGCCTGCCCAGATCGGCCGGCCGTGGGCGTCGGAGGCGACGGTGGCTTTGATGGTGTTCTGCTTCTTCTTGCCGGATACGAACGCCCGCCGGCCGGGTCGGTTGGCTTTGGGGCGGCGGACCTGGATCTCGGTGCCGTCCAGGCGGACGGTGAGCCCTTCGGCTGCGGCGTAGGCCAGCACGTCGGCCAGGGTGTGGAGGCGTTGCCCGGATGGGGTGGCGAAGCCTCGGTTGGCCAGCAGTGGCCGGATCTGGCGGATCGCGGCCGACACGGTGGATCGGTCCACGCCGTAGAGCAGGGCCAGGGCCTGGTGGGGTAGGGCCAGGCGTAGCCAGGCGAGGGTGAGCAGCAGCCGGTCGCGCAGGGTCAGGGTTTCGGGGTGTCCGGCGCCGGGCCAGCGGTGGCGGTCCCGGTCGCCGCGTCGGCGGTGCAGGCGCCCTTCTCTCGCGGCGTGAAACGGTTCGGTCAGTTCGGTAACGAGGCGGTCCAGGTGGTTGCGGGAGATGCCGGTGAAGACAGAATGGGACAGGGCCGCACGGGCCTTCTCCCGAGTTCCGCAGCTCGTAGGAACACGAGCTTGATCGGATCGGGGTCGTTGCTGGTCACGGGCTCGCAGACCTCTCGGATCGCGCCCGCGGGCCCGAAAGTGTAGTAACACGACCGGAGATTCACATCTTGTGCTGCCAGTGGTGATGTGGTTTCTTCGTAGTCCTGTATCTGCGGTTCACGTCGCGGACGAACGCCGACGGCAGCGTGGTGCGCTACGTCGCCCTGGCGCACAACCGACGCGTGGACGGCAAGATCAAGCCTGATGTGCTGATGAACCTCGGCCGCGTCAACCAGGTCGACGTCGAAGGACTGCGCCGGCTCGCCTCGTCGATCAACAAGCACTTCGGTGGCGACGGCGACGGCGCGGGTGTGGAGGCCGGCCTGGCTGCCGGGGCGGGACCCCTCGAAGTCGTCGACGCCCGCTCGATCGGGTCGACCTGGCTACTCGACGGCCTGTGGCGGCGCCTCGACGTCGCCGCGGCCGTGCGCGCGGCGGCGGAGGCGCGCAGGTTCACCACGAACATGGAACGGGTGCTGTTCGCGCTGGTCGCCAACCGGGCGGTGGCGCCGATGAGCAAGCTGTCGGCCGCCGAGTGGGTCGGTGAGGACACGGTCATCCCGGGTCTGGCTTCGATGGACGACGACCACGCCTACCGGGCGATGGACCTGCTCGTCGACGCGGACACGCAGGGCCAGGTGCAGGAGGCGGTGTTCTTCGCCGTGGCCAACCTGCTCAACCTCGAGGTCGACCTGCTGTTCTTCGACACCACCAGCACCTACTTCGAACGCGACACCGAAGACGAGGGCGACGACGCGTTGCGCAGGTTCGGGCACTCAAAGGACCACCGAGGTGACCTGCCGCAGATCGTCATCGGCCTGGCAGTGACCAAGGAAGGCATCCCGGTCCGGTACTGGTGCTGGCCCGGTAGCAGCAACGATCAGCAGGTCCTCGCCGAGGTCCGCGACGACATGCGTGACTGGAAACTCGGCCGGGTCATCACGGTGGTCGACCGCGGGTTCTCCTCCGCGGACAACCTGGCCTACCTGCGCCGCGCCGGCGGGCACTACATCGCCGGGATGCGCATGCGCGACGGCAACCCCCTCGTCGAGCAGGTCCTGGCCCGCCAAGGCCGCTATCAGCAGGTCAAGGACAACCTGCGCGTCAAGGAAGTACGCATCGACGGCACCGACGTGCGGTTCGTCATCTGCCACAACCCCCACCAGGCACAACGCGACAAGCAGCAACGCGACGACGCGATCGCCCGCATCGAAGCCGAACTCGCACGCATCCGTGACCAGCGCGAACGCGACGCCAAACGCCCGCCTGGCGACAGGACCCGCCAGCGCAACGAAGCCGCCCACGTTCGCGCCGAGTGCGCGCTGCGCGACCACCCCAGCCTGGGCCGGTGGCTCGTCCAGCAGCCCAACGGACGGCTGAAGGTCAACAAGGCCAAGGTCAAAGCCGAGGAACGACTCGACGGCAAGTACCTCATCGCCACCTCCGACCCCGCCATCACCGCCGAGGACACCGCCCTGGGCTACAAGAACCTCCTCGAAGCCGAACGTGGCTTCCGGGACCTGAAGTCACAGCTGCTGCTGCGGCCGGTGTTCCACCGCCTCGAACACCGCATCCGTGCTCACGTCCTCATCTGCTGGCTCGCGCTGCTGCTCGTCCGCGTCGCCGAACGGACCACCGGCCAAACATGGCGAAACATCAACCGGCAACTCGGACGAATCAGTCAGGTCACCCTCGCCGGACCCGCCGGCACTGTCGTGCAGACCACGCCACTGCGGCCCGAGCACAAGGCCATCTACCAGGCGCTTTCCGTCCAACCGCCAGCCCGGGTCACCGCGTTCGACCCCCGCTAGCCAAGATCAGACTCCGGCGGCAGGGCCTAGACACACGACCCTTCGGCGATGCGCATCCATCTTCGCTGCTCCGCGCCCAGATTCCGATGATCGTTTAACTACAAGCTGCGGAACCCGGGTAGGTGTCGAAGTCGTAGCCACGGTCGGCGTACAGCGTGTCGGGTCGTTTCCGGGGCCGGCCGCGGATGCCCTTCACCGGTGGGATCGCCTCGACCAGGGGGATCAGTTGGGTGACGTCGTGGCGGTTGCCGCCGGTCAGGCGCGCGGCGAGGGGGATGCCGCCGGCGTCGGTGATGACGTGGTGTTTCGAGCCTGGTTTGCGGCGGTCGACCGGGTTCGGTCCGGTTTGGGCCGCCTTTGAGCGCCCGTATGTGGGAGCCGTCGATCACCGCCCGGGACATGTCGAGTTGGCCGGCGGCTCTGAGTTTGGCCAGGAGCACGTCGTGCAGTCGTTGCCACACGCCGGCGTCGTTCCAGTCCCGCAACCTGCGCCAGCAGGTCATCCCCGACCCGAACCCCAACTCCTTCGGCAGGAACTCCCAGGGGATCGCGGTGTAGAGGACGAACAGGATCCCGCACAGCACCTTGCGGTCGTCCAAGGGTTTCCGGCCGGGGAACCGGGTCCGTCGGGGTGGTCGGGCCGGCAGCAACGGTTCGATCTCGGCCCACAACTCGTCCGAGACGATCCACGGCGGCTGCTCACCCCTCCTCACATCCAGACAGAACGACCCTCACCTCCACCGGATACGCCCAACATCATTCTGTTAGGAGTTTAAGAGTCTGCGTCTCTCAACTGGAACAGTTTCCGTAGCCCGCGCACCGGCACGACGCGCGACGGCTGCGATCCCTCCCCCGGAAGGTGCGACAGTGGTCGGGTGACCACTACCGAACGCCACCGGCTCACCCAGTACGCGCACGGCGGCGGCTGCGCCTGCAAGATCCCGCCCGGCGAGCTGGAGGAGGTGGTGGCCGGCCTGGTCGGCACCGCCGTCCCGGCCGGGCCGGGCGAGCTACTGGTCGGGCTCGACGACGGCGACGACGCGGCGGTGGTCCGACTGGAGTCGGGTACCGCGGTGGTGGCGACCGCCGACTTCTTCACCCCGGTGGTCGACGACCCGTACGACTGGGGCCGGATCGCCGCCGCCAACGCCCTCTCCGACGTCTACGCGATGGGCGGCACCCCGGTGGTCGCGGTGAACCTGCTGGCCTGGCCCCGGGAGGTGCTGCCGCTGACGCTGGCCGCCGAGGTACTGCGCGGCGGGCTGGACGTCGCCCGGGAGGCGGGCTGCCACGTCGCCGGCGGGCACAGCGTGGACGACCCCGAGCCGAAGTACGGGATGGCGGTCACCGGGATCGCCGACCCGGAGCGACTGATCCGCAACGACGCCGGCCGGGCCGGACTGCCGCTGACCCTGACCAAGCCGCTCGGCGTCGGGGTGCTCAACTCCCGGCACAAGCAGACCGGCGAGGTGTTTCCGCAGGCGGTGGCGGCGATGACCGAGCTGAACCGGGCAGCCTCGGCGGCGGCGGTGGCGGCCGGGATCCGCTGTGGTACCGACGTGACCGGCTTCGGGCTCCTCGGTCACCTGCACAAGCTGGCCCGGGCCTCCGGGTTGACCGCCCGGGTGGACGCGTCGGCCGTACCGTATCTGGACGGCGCCCGGGCGGCGCTGGCCGACGGTTTCGTCAGCGGCGGCACCCGGCGGAACCTGGCCTGGGTGCGCCCGCACCTCGAGGCGGCCGGGGTCGCCGAGGACGAGGTGCTGCTGCTGGCCGACGCGCAGACCTCCGGTGGCCTGCTGGTCGCCGGTGAGCTGCCCGGCCATCCGGTGATCGGCGAGCTGCTGCCGGCCCGGGACGACGGGCGGACCCTGATCGTCGCGGGCGGAGAACGGTGGTGACAGGCGGAGAAGACGGGACGGGTCCCCGGGATCGACGATCCCGGGGACCCGGACGGTGCAACCCGCTGCTACTGCTGCTTACTTGGCGCCAGCGGTGAGCGGGGCCAGCTTCGGGTCGTTGGCGTACGCCTCGACCACGTTCTTCTTGGTGACGATCAGCGGCTCCAGCAGGTTGGCCGGGACCACCTTGACGCCGTTGTTGTAGGACTCGGTGTCGTTGGTCTTCGGGTCGTTACCGGCCTGCAGAGCCTTGACCATCTCGATGGTCTCCTTGACCAGGTTCCGGGTGTCCTTGTTGATGGTCGAGTACTGCTCGCCGGCCACGATCGACTTGACCGACTCCACCTCGGAGTCCTGCCCGGTGACCACCGGCAGCGGCTTGCCGGCGCCCTTGACCGAGGTCAGGATCGCCCGGGCCAGGGTGTCGTTCGGGGAGAGGACGCCGTCCAGCGTCTTGCTGCTGTAGGTCGAGGTGAGCAGCGAGTCCATCCGCCGCTGCGCGTTCTCGGCCTTCCAGCCGTCGGTGGCGGTCTGCTTGATGTCCTTCTGGCCCGAGCCGACCACCACGTTGCCGGCGTCGATCTCCTTCTTCAGCACGTCCATGGCACCGTCGAAGAAGACGCCCGAGTTGTTGTCGTCCGGCGAGCCGGAGAAGAGCTCGATGTTGTACGGACCGTTCGGCTTCTTCGCCTTCATGCCCTCCAGCAGCGCCTGGCCCTGGAGCTGGCCGACCTTGAAGTTGTCGTACGCGACGTAGTAGTCGACGTCCTTGGTGTTCTTGATCAGCCGGTCGTAGGCGATGACGGTGGCACCGTTCTGCTTGGCCTGCTCGACCTGGGTGGTGAGCTGCGCGGCGTCGGTCGCGCCGATGACGATCACCTTGGCACCCTTGGTGACCATCGCCGAGATCTGCGCCTGCTGGTCGGCGACCGTGCTGGTGGCGCCGGCGTACTGCACGTCGGAGGAGAAGCCGGCCTCCTTGAGCCCGTTGGTGAACAGGTCACCGGCGAGCACCCAGTTCTCGGAGGTCTTGGCCGGCAGCGCCACCCCGATCAGCGAGTTGGCGGCGAAGCCCTTCTCGGCCCCGGCCTCGTCGCCGCCGCCGTCACCCGACCGCTCGGAGCAGGCCGTGAGGGCCAGCAGGGCGATGGCGCCGGCGGCGACACCCCTGGCTAGGAATCTACGCATTGCAGGTTGCCCTTCTTTACAAGGTGGTGGGGGTGGGGCGGAGGTTTTCCGCCCCACCGGCGGTGACCGTCAGCCGGCCACCGGAGTCTTGGCGGGCTCCTGACCCGTCTCGACGCTGGGCGTGGGCGCCGGCCCGGTGGGTGTCTCCCGGCGGAAGGGGCGGGTCACCGATCCGATGATCGAGAACCGCCCGCGGTTCTTGTTGTAGACGTCGAAGGCGACGGCCAGCAGCAGAACCAGACCCTTGATGATCTGTACCCGGTCCGAGCCGACACCCATCAGCTGGAGACCGTTGTTGAGCACCGCCATCACCAGGCCACCGACGATCGACCCGCTGATGGTGCCGAGGCCGCCGGAGACGGCGGCGCCGCCGATGAAGACCGCGGCGATGGCGTCCAGCTCCCAGCCGATGCCGTCCTGCGGCCCGGAGGCGGCCGACCGGGCGACGAAGATCATGCCGGCCAGCGCGGCCAGGATCGACATGTTCATCATGACCAGGAAGTTGACCCGCTTGAGCTTGACGCCGGAGAGCTCCGCGGCCCGGGCGTTGCCGCCGACCGCGTAGATGTGCCGGCCACCGGCGGTGTTCCGGGTGACGAAGGAGTAGAACACCACCAGGACGCCGAGGATGATGCCGGAGACCGGGAAGCTGGTCCCGACCCGGCCGCCGGCGAACAGGAAGGCCGCGTACAGGATCACCGCGACCGGCACGGCGACCCGGATCATCGAGATCCACATCGGTGCCACGTCGGCGTCCATCTCCCGCCGGGTACGCCGGACCTTCCACTCCCGGACCACCACGGCGACCGCGACGAGCAACCCGAGCAGCAGCGTGAGGTTGTTGTAGCCGGTGTTCGGGCCGACCTCCGGCAGGAAGCCGGCGCCGATCACCTTGAAGCCCTCCGGCACCGGGATGGTGTCGGCGCTGCCGATGAACTGGTTGCCGCCCCGGAAGAGCATCATCCCGGCCAGCGTGACGATGAACGCCGGTACCCCGATGTAGGCCACCCAGAAGCCCTGCCAGACGCCGATCGCGGCGCCGACCAGCAGGCCGAACAGGATCGCCACCGGCCAGGGCAGCGACCAGTCCTGCATGGCCCGGGCCACCACGATGCCGACGAAGGCGGCGATCGAGCCGACCGACAGGTCGATGTGGCCGGCGACGATCACCATCAGCATCCCGATGGCCAGGATCAGGATGTACGAGTACTGGCTGACCAGCGAGATCAGGTTGCTCGAGTTCAGCGTCAGCCCGTTGGTCAGGATCTGGAACAGCAGGACGATCGCCACCAACGTGAAGATCATCCCGAACTGCCGGGCGTTGGATGTCGTCCCCGCGAACAGGGACTTCTGGAGTTCCTTTATGCGACTCACCGGATCTGCGCCTTCTTCGCTGAGGTCATCTGCTTCATGAGGAGTTCCGGATCGGCGTCCCGCCGTTCGATGTTGCCGGTGATGGTGCCCTCGAAGACCGTGTAGATGCGGTCGCAGAGGCCGATCAGCTCCGGCAGCTCCGAGGAGATGACGATGACGCCCTTCCCCTGGTCGGCGAGCTGCTGGATGATGCCGTAGATCTCGTACTTGGCGCCGACGTCGATGCCCCGGGTCGGCTCATCGAGGATGAGCAGGTCCGGGTCGGTGAACATCCACTTGGCCAGCACCACCTTCTGCTGGTTGCCGCCGGAGAGCTTGGTGACGCCCTCGTCGACGTTCGGAGCCTTGACCCGCAGGCTCTTGCGGTAGCCCTCGGCCGCCTGGTACTCGCGTACCGGGTCGACCACGCCGTGATCGGTGATCTTCGAGAGCTTGGCGGAGACCACCGAGGTCTTGATGTCGTCGAGCAGGTTCAGGCCGAGCGACTTGCGGTCCTCGCTGACGTACGCCAAGCCGTGCTTGATGGCGTCGGCCACCGACTTCAGCACGATCTCCTGCCCGTCCTTGAAGATCTGGCCGCCCTGGTAGACCCCGTACGAGCGGCCGAAGACGCTCATCGCCAGCTCGGTACGGCCGGCGCCCATCAGCCCGGCGAACCCGACGATCTCGCCCCGCCGGACGGTGAAGCTGGAGCCCTTGGCCACCATTCGGTCGGCCGAGATGGGGTGCCGGACCGTCCAGTCCCGTACCTCGAAGAAGACCTCGCCGATCTTCGGGGTGTGGTCGGGGAACCGGCTGTGCAGCTCCCGGCCGACCATGCCCCGGACGATCCGGTCCTCGTCCACCCCGTCCGCCTTGACGTCCAGGGTCTCGATGGTCTTGCCGTCCCGCAGGATGGTGATCGAGTCGGCGATCTCGGCGATCTCGTTGAGCTTGTGCGAGATGATGATCGAGGTGATGCCGCGCTGCTTGAAGCCGCGCAGCAGGTCCAGCAGGTGCTGCGAGTCGGACTCGTTCAGTGCGGCGGTCGGCTCGTCCAGGATGAGCAGCTTGACGTCCTTGGCGAACGCCTTCGCGATCTCGACGAGCTGCTGCTTGCCCACGCCGATGTCCTTGATCAGCGTGTCCGGGTCCTCCCGCAGCCCGACCCGGGCCATCAGCTCCAGGGCCTGCCGGTTCGCGCTCTTCCAGTCGATCGCACCGCCGCGCCGGGGCTCGTTGCCGAGGAAGATGTTCTCGGTGATCGACATCCCGGGCACCAGGGCGAGCTCCTGGTGGATGATCACGATGCCGGCCTGCTCGCTGGCCCGGATGTCGGAGAACCGGCTCTCCTCGCTCCGATAGATGATCTCACCGGAGTAGCTGCCGTACGGGTACACCCCGCTGAGCACCTTCATCAGGGTCGACTTGCCGGCGCCGTTCTCGCCCGCGATCGCGTGGATCTCGCCGCGCCGGACCACCAGGTTGACGTCGGAGAGCGCCTTGACCCCCGGAAACTCCTTGGTGATCGCGCGCATCTCCAGCAGCACGGGAGCGTCGCTCATCGCCGACGCCCCCCGGTCCGGGCCGGTACGGCGGGCCGGCGGGGGGCAGCCGGGGCCGGCCGCCCGTCGTCGGGGCGCCAGAGGGAACCGCGCGCGTCCAGCGGCTGGTCGCCGCGCCGCGTCATCAACATCATTGTTGCCTCCGGGCAGGTCGTCAGACCGGCTGACATACTTTTGTTGCCTGGAGGAACTTATTGGAAAGCGAGGAAGTTTCGCAAGATTTCGTGACCTGGTCTTGACAAATTCACAGGGTCCCGGCTCATCGGCCGGCGCTCCACGTCACTGCGGGCATCGAACGTCCGCAACCGGAGACGATCACGAGGTTCGACCGAAGCGTCCGGAGAAGCGCCAGCCGTGCCGGGCGAGCACCTGACGTCCGTTCCCCGCCCTGCCCGTCCGGGGCGGCCCGGCGGTCGCGGGAAATCCGGTCACGGTCCGGCCGTCCGAGCCCGCTCACCATACGTCCAGCAGCACCGGACCGCGCCACCCCGGGCCGGTGGAACGTGCGGCCGGTCACGCCGGTGGGGCGCCCCGCCGGCCGACGGGGTCGCCCCGATACGCCGCCGGCCGATCGTCGGGATCACAGCGCCGGTCACGGGCCGGTGACCTCGTCGTCCGGCCGGGCGGCGCCGGCTCGGGACGGCAGCCGGGTGATCGGCGGCAGCACCAGGGCGACCACCGCGATCACCGCGAGGACCGTGAACGGCAGGGTGTAGGAGTTGCCGCTGGCCTCGAAGAGCGTCGCGGTCAACAGCGGTCCGGCCACCCCGCCGATGCTCCAGGCCACGATCATCGCCCCGTAGACCGCACCGGCGTGCGGGGTGCCGAAGTAGTCGGCCGCGGTGGCCGGCATGGTGCCGAACCCACCGCCGTAGGCGAGGTAGATCAACGCGGCGAGCACCGCGAAGAAGGCGAAGCCGGCCGCGTGCGGCAGGATGAAGAAGCACACCGCCTGGAGCGCCAGCATCCCGCCGAAGGCGACCATCCGGCCGGTCTGGTCCGACAGCCACGCCCAGCAGAGCCGCCCGGCGCCGTTGAAGAGCCCGAGCACGGCGACCAGGGTGGCGGCGGTGGCCGAACCCACCCCGGTGATCGCCTGCGCGGCGTCGGCGGCCTGCGAGATGAAGGCGATGCCGCAGGTCACGTTGAGCGCCAGGATCGCGGTGAGCAGGTACCACTGCGGGGTCCGCAGCGCCTCGGCGAGGGTGTAGACCCGGGTACCGGCCGGCACCCGGCCGGTGGTCACCGGGCGGTACCCGGGCACCTGGTAGCCCGGCGGCGGATTCCGGAAGAACGAGGCGCCGAGCAGTACCGCGACCAGGTACGCGATGCCCAGCGGCAGGAAGACGCTGGGCTTGTCGGTGGTGTTGCCCAGCAGCGTCTTCGCCACCGGGGCGGTGATCACGGCGCCGAAGCCGAACCCGGCCACCGCGATCCCGGTGATCAGACCCCGGTGGTCCGGAAACCACTTGGTGAGCATCGCGATCGGGGTGATGTACGCGGCGCCGAGCCCGATCCCGCCGAGCACACCGTAGGTCAGCACCAGCAGCCAGAGCTGGTCGGCGTCGGAGACCAGCGAGGCGAGGATGTTGCCGACCGCGTACAGCACGCCGCCGCCGAGCGCGACCGGCCGGGGACCGCGCCGGTCCTGCACCCGGCCACCGAGCAGGCTGCCGATGAAGATCGTGCCGATCGCCACCTCGAACGGCAGTACCGCCTCGGCCTTGCTCCAGCCGAACGCCTGCTGCAACGGCTGGTTGAAGACGCTCCAGGCGTACACGGCGCCGAGGGCGAGCTGCACCAGCACGGCGGCCACCACCAGGCCCCACCGGCCCGCCGTCGGGCTGCGCTGTCCCCGTACGCTTTCGACTGTCCCTGCCATGAGCGTGACCCCCGTCTCGGCTCATGGACGGCACCGGCTCGTGGCTACGGGCCGGCGCCGACCCCCCGTCTCGCCCGCCGCTCCCGCTGCGGCAACACCGTGTACTTCGGGTCCCGGGCGGAGGCCACCCCGGCCTCGAAAACCCCGAACCGGGTCAGCAGCGAGGAGGCGAGCAGGGCCGCGCCGGAGAACACCGAGAGGGTCCGGTTGCCCCGGGCCAGCAGCGCGCCGGCGGTACCAGCGGCCAGCAGCAACTGCCCGCCCCGGATCAGCCGGGCCGGCCGGCCGGTCCGGTACGGCTCGCCGGTCAGCCCCATCCGGGCGATCCGGCGCTCGGCGAGCGTCTCGACCACCGCGCCGGCCACCGCCAGCCGGGCCGCCGGGCCGCTCTGCGCGGTCGGCGCGGCGACCAGCCCGGCGCCCGCGCCGGCCACCAGCGCGCTGCCGCCGAACAGGAACGGCAGGTCCGGGTACGCGTCGTGCCAGGCCGGCATCGCGGTGTCGGCGAGCAGCACCCCGGTGTACGTGGCCAGCCCCGGCGCCACCGCCGCGGCGGCCAGTCCGGCGACCCGGCCGGCCGGGGGCAGCAGCCGGCGGGCCAGTCCCAGCCCGCCGCGCCGGGACAGCACCGGGGCGATCTCGCTCACCGCGGCAAGTCCCGCCGCCGGCCCGAACGCGGCCAGAATCCAGGTACCCATCGACATCGGCGAGGTCGGCTTGGCGACCCGCAGCATGTGGTGAAACCGGGCCGGCCGGCCGAGATCGTTGACCAGGAAGTACGCGCTCGCGCCGACCGCGCCGAGCGAGACGAGCCGGCCGGCCCGGCGCAGCGCCGCCCGACCGGTCAGGTCCGCACCGGCGGCCAGCAGCGCCGATCCGGCGGCCAGCCCGCCGGTGAAGAGGTACGCCGCGATGTCCTTGCGCCACACCGGCGCCTTCACCACCGGCCGCCCGTAGTACGAGCTGAACTCGGCCGGCGGGACGACCACCGGTTGCCCGGCGACGACTCCCGGCCCACCCCACCGCCCGGACCGGCGCCGCAGCTCCGCGCCGTCCGGCTGGTCGAGGCTCGCCCCGGCCTCCCGACGGTGCTCGCCCAGCGGCCCGCCGCCGCTGTCGGGGCCCGGTCCGGTCATGCCGTCCCACCTTCCACAGCGGGCCCGCCGGTCCGCCGGATCATGACGGCCGCCCGACGAACGCCGCCACCACGCCGGCCGTCATGGTCAGCGCGGCCAGCCCGGCCCGGCGCCACATCCGGGGCAGGTCCCGGGTGGTCACCACGGGATCCGGCGGCAGGCCGTACACCTCGGGCTCGTCGAGCAGCAGGAAGAACGCGCCGTCCCCGCCCACACCGTCGTCCGGGTCGTGCCCGTAGAGCCGCGCCTCGGGGACGCCGTCGGCGTGCAGCCGCTCGACCCGGGCCCGGGCCCGCTCGCGCAGCTCGTCGAGCTCGCCGTACTGGATCGACTCCGTGGGGCAGGCCTGGGCGCAGGCCGGCGTGCGCCCGGCCCCGATCCGGTCGTAGCAGAGCGTGCACTTCCACGCCCGGCCGTCGTCCTTGCGCTGGTCGATGACCCCGTACGGGCAGGCCGGGATGCAGTAGCCGCAGCCGTTGCAGATGTCCTGCTGCACCACCACCGTGCCGAACTCGGTGCGGAACAGCGAGCCGGTCGGGCAGACGTCCAGGCAGGCGGCGTGGGTGCAGTGCTTGCAGACGTCCGACATCATCAGCCAGCGCAGGTCGGTACGCCCGTCCCGGTCCTGCTCCCGGCCGGGCAGGTCGGTGCCGGGCATGCCGAGGAACTGGGTTCCGTCCGCCATCCGCCCGGCCGGGCCGGGTTCCGGGGCCGGCGGCACCCCGGGCCTGCTCCCCTGGTCGGTGGTGGTACCGGCGGCCGCCTCGGCGGTGGCCGGGGTGATCGGCGGCCCGCCCGGGGTACCGGCCAGCGGCGGTGACGACTGCCAGCCGGCCGGCCGGGGCTGCTCGACGAAGGCGACGTGCCGCCACGAGTTGGCGGTCAGCGCCCCGGTGTTGTCGTACGACATGCCGAGCAGGTCGAGCCCGCTCTCCGGTACGAGGTTCCACTCCTTGCAGGCCACCTCGCAGGCCTTGCAGCCGATGCAGACGCTGGTGTCGGTGAAGAATCCCATCCGGGGTGGGGGGTCGAGGTGACCGGCCTGCTCGGCGGGGTTGACCGGCGCGTCCGGGCGCCGCATCTCGACCATGCTCATCCCTCCCGTTCCGGGTCGCCGCCGCCTGCCCGAGTCCCCGCCGATCCCGGGTCGCCGCCGCCCCCGGGCCCGGTCGACGCCGGATCCCCCGGCACGGGTCCGTCGCCCGGTGGGACGCCCCGGCCGGCGGTCACGATCGGCGGGTGGTGCCCGTCGAGGCCGGCCCGCCGCCGGTAATCGGCGAGGTAGTCGAGCAGCCCCGGTCCGGTCGGGCGCCGCCCGGCCCGGATGTCGCAGGTGCCGACCTTGCTCTCCTGGATCAGCACGTTCGGGTCGAGGGTGACCCCGAACAGGTCGTTGGCCGGCTCGCCCCGGACCAGCCCGGCGTTGCCGAAGTGGTACGGCAGCCACACCTGGTGGATGATCCGGCCCTCGATCCGCAGCGGGGTCAGCCGGTCGGTCACCATCACCCGCGCCTCGATCACCCCTCGGCTGCTGACCAGGTGCGCCCAGCCCAGGTGGGTCAGGCCGCGCTCGACGGCCAGCTCCGGCCCGACCTCGACGAACATCTCCGGTTGCAGTTCGGCCAGGTGCCGGACGTTGCGGCTCATCCCGCCCGCGGTGTGGTGCTCGGTGAGCCGGCTGACCGTGAAGACGTACGGGAAGACGTCCGTGCCCGGGTCGGGTGGGCTCGGGTTGGTCGGGTTCTCCGGCCGCTCGTACGTCTTGCGGATCGGGTTGGCCTGCTGGCCGTAGAGCGGGTTGCGTACCGGGGACTCGACCGGTTCGTAGTGGGTCGGCAGCGGCCCGTCCAGTATTCCGGCCGGCGCGTACAGCCAGCCCTTCCCGTCGCCCTGCATGATGAACGGGTCATCGCCGGCCAGCGCGGCCACCCCGGTCGCGTCCGGGTCCGGCCGGTACGACGGCGGCTTGGTCTTCTCGAAGTCCGGTACGTCGTACCCGGTCCACTCGCCCCGCTCCGCGTCCCACCAGACGTACCGCTTGCGCTCGCTCCACGGCCGCCCCTCGGGGTCGGCGGAGGCCCGGTTGTAGAGGATCCGCCGGTTGAGCGGCCAGGCCCAGCCCCACTCGGCGGCGACCCAGTTCTGCTCCCCGCCCGGCCTACGCCGGGCCGCCTGGTTGACCCCGTCGGCGAAGACCCCGGTGTAGATCCAGCAGCCGCCGAGGGTCGAACCGTCGTCCTTCATCTCCACGAAGGAGCTCAGCGGGCGGCGGGTGGCCACCTCGTAACCGTTGATCTCCCGCAGCACCGCCTCGGCATCCGGCTCGGCGTGCGGGCCCTCGGTCGGATAGTCCCAGGCCAGGTCGAGCAGGGCCCGGTCGCGGGGCCGGGTGGAGCCGGCGAGCTTGCTCCGGATGATCCGGCCGAGGTGGTAGAAGAACCAGAGTTCCGAGCGGCAGTCGCCGGGTGCCTCGACGGCCTTCTCCCGCCACTGCAACAGCCGCTGCGTCTGGGTGAAGCTGCCGGGCTTCTCCACGTGCGAGGCGGCGGGCAGGAAGAACACCTCGGTACGGCACCGCTCCGGGGCGATCTCGCCGGTCTCCACCTCCCGGCTGTCCTTCCAGAACGTCGCGCTCTCGATCATGAAGAGGTCGCGGACCACCAGCCAGTCCAGGTTGGCCATGCCGAGGCGCTGGGCGCGGCCGTGCGCCGAGCCGACCGCCGGGTTCTGCCCGAGCAGGAAGTAGCCCTTGACCTTGCCGTCGATCATGTTGAACACGGTCTGGTACGTGCCGTGGTCGCCGCTCATCCGCGGCAGGTAGTCGTAGCAGAAGTCGTTCTCCGGGGTGGCCGCCGCTCCCCAGTACGCCTTGAGCAGGTTCGCCGCGTACGCCCGGGCGTTGCCCCAGAAGCCCTTCTGGCCCGGGTGCCGGATGCTGTCGCACCACTTGTCGAAGGTCGGATGCTGGGCGTGGTTCGGCATCGGCAGATAGCCGGGCAGCAGGTTGAACAGCGTCGGGATGTCGGTCGAGCCCTGGATGCTGGCGTGCCCGCGCAGCGCCAGCACCCCGCCGCCGGGCCGGCCGATGTTGCCGAGCAGGAGTTGGATGATCGCCCCGGTCCGGATGTACTGCACCCCGACGGTGTGCTGGGTCCAGCCGACCGAGTAGACCAGCATGGTGGTGCGGTCCCGGTTCGAGTTCGCCACCCAGGCCCGGGCAACCTCCTCGAACTTCTCCCGGGGTACCCCGCAGACCCGCTCGACCATCTCCGGGGTGTAGCGGGCGTAGTGCCGCCGGAGGATCTGGTAGACGCAGCGCGGGTGCTGGAGCGTCTCGTCCCGCTCCGCCTCGCGGGCGACCGGCGGTCCGTGCGACTCGTGCCGCAGCCCGGCCGCGCTGTTCCGCTCGGTGGCGGTGTCCTTCGCCCCGTCCCCCTCGTGTCCGGCGTACTGCCAGCTCGTCTGGTCGTAGCTGGTCCGGTCCGGGTCGTAGCCGGAGAAGAGCCCGTCCAGCTCCTCGGTGTCCTGGAAGTCCTCGCTGACGATGGTGGCCGCGTTGGTGTACGCGACGACGTACTCCCGGAAGTCCAGCTCGTTGTCCAGGATGTACCGCACGATGCCGCCGAGGAACGCGATGTCGGTGCCGGCCCGGATCGGGACGTAGGTGTCGGCGAGCGCGCTGGTCCGGGTGAACCGGGGATCGACGTGGATCACCTTGGCGCCCCGCTTCTTCGCCTCCATCACCCACTGGAAGCCGACCGGGTGCGCCTCGGCCATGTTCGAGCCCTGGATGATCACGCAGTCACTGTTGATCAGGTCCTGCTGGAATTCCGTCGCGCCGCCGCGACCGAAGCTGATCCCCAGACCGGGGACCGTGGCGGAGTGTCAAATCCGGGCCTGGTTCTCGATCTGGATTGCCCCCATCGCGGTGAACAGCTTCTTGATGAGGTAGTTCTCCTCGTTGTCCAGCGTTGCCCCGCCCAGGCTGGCGATGCCGAGGGTGCGGTGCAGCGGCCGGCCCCGGTCGTCGACGTCCTCCCAGGTGGCGTCCCGGGCGGCGAGCACCCGGTCGGCGATCATGTCCATCGCGGTCGGCAGGTCCAGCTCTTCCCACTCGGTCCCGTACGGGCGGCGGTAGAGCACCCGCTGCTGCCGCAGGTCGCTGGTGACCAGGCCCAGGCTGGCGGCGCCCTTGGGGCAGAGCCGCCCGCGGGAGATCGGGCTGTCCGGGTCTCCCTCGATCTGGCTGACCCGGCCGCCTGCGACGTAGACCCGCTGGCCGCAACCGACGGCGCAGTACGGGCAGATGGACCGGGCGACCGAGTCGGCGGTGTCGGTCCGCGGCGTCAGCTCGGCGGAGCGGGCGGACTTCGCGGCGGCACCCCGGCCGAGCGGGTCGGTGCCGGTGAGCTGGCGGTAGACCGGCCACCCCTCGATCCAGGTGCGGACCCCCATACGTCAGCACCTCCTGCGATGACGAGGCCGGTTGCCCGACCACCCGAGGGTAGGTCAGCCAGACGGTGCCCCGAGGGAAAGCGCCGAAACCCGGCGGAGCCGGAAATCCACCGAGAAATTTTCGCCCGGCCTCGCCTCATCGATCGCGCCTCCGGCCTGCGAAAACGGGACGAAGGGCGGCAAAACCCCGACCGGCAATGCGAATGATCATGACATCCGAGGGCGATTGGGGCAGTACTCTAACGCGATGTCTGTCGATCAATCCACCGAGACCGGTTCGGATTCCATCCCCCGGATCGACTTCGACCACCACTCCCCCGAATATCGCGCCAACTGGCGGGCCATCTCCGACGACCACCTGGCCCGCTGCCCGGTGGCCCGGACCGATGCGTACGGCGGCTTCTGGGTGGTCTCCGACCACGCCGGCGTGAGTCAGGTGATGCGGGACGATGCCACCTTCAGCTCGGGCCGGAACACCGAGGACCCGTCGGACCCGCGGCAGGGCATCGTCATCCCGCCGAACCCCATCACGCAGGTGCCGCTGGAACTGGACCCGCCGGAGTACAACCCGTACCGGCGGATCATGAGCCCGTACTTCTCGCCGAGCGCGGCCCGCGACTCGCTGCCCTTCGCCGAGCAGGCCGCCGACGCCCTGCTGGACCGGGTCTGCCCGAGCGGCCGGATCGACCTCGTGCTGGACTACGGCAACCCGCTGCCGGCGCTGGCCACGATGAAGTTGATCGGGCTCCCGCTGGACGACTGGCAGACGTACGCCGGGCCGATGCACTGGGTCGCGGCGTCGCCGCCGAGCGACCCCGACTACCCGCGCAACGTCCAGGTCATGGGGCAGCTCGGCGGTGCCATCGCCGCCGAGGTGCCGAGGCTGCGCGAGGAGCCGGGCGAGGGACTGCTCAGCGGTCTGGCCAAGGCCACCATCGACGGCGCACCGCTGCCCGTCGAGGAGGTGGTGAGCATCGCGCTGCTGGTGATCCAGGGCGGCCTGCACACCACCACCGCGCTGTTCGCGCACACCATGCTCTGGCTGGCCGAGCACCCCGAGCAGCGGGCGGCGCTGATGGCCGATCCGGCGCTCTGGGAGCACGCGACCGAGGAGTTCCTCCGGGTCTTCCCGCCCGCGATGGGCTTCGCCCGGACCGCCACCCGGGATGTGGTGGTCGGCGGGCAGCAGATCCGGGCCGGCGACCGGGTGATGATGTCGTTCGCCGCCGCCAACCGGGATCCGTCGGTCTTCCCGGACCCCGACGAGGTACGGCTGGACCGCTCCCCCAACCGGCACACCAGCTTCGGGCTCGGCATCCACCGCTGCATCGGGCTCAACCACGCCCGCGCCTGGTTCCCGCTGATGGTCCGGCGGGTGCTCGAACGGATGCCGGACATCGTCATCGACCGGGCGGCCACCAAGCAGAACGAGAGCCTCGGGGTGATCAACGGCTTCGGCAGCATGCCGGCGACCTTCACCCCGGGCGAACCGCTCGGCGTGACGATGCCGGACTGACCAGCGCAGGTCGCCCGGCCGCCGGTCCGGGCGGTCGCCGGGAACGTCCCGGCGGTCGCCCGGCCGTCGGCCGGAACGGGTACGGTCTCCGCTGACCACCAACCGATGCACCGTACGGAGTAGCGATGACCGTCAGCGCGGACGACCTGGAGACGGCGGTGGCCAGTGTCGTCGACACGCTCCGTCCCGGCACCGATCGGGACTGGCGTGTCCGGGCGGACGGGCTGGACTGGGACTGCTGGCACACCGGGGAGCACCTCGGCGACTGCCTGCTGTCGTACGCCATGCAGCTCGGCTCCCGCCCCGCGGACCGGTACGTGCGGTTCCTGGCCGCCGTCGACCCGGAGGCGACCCCGGCCCAGCTACTGGAGTTCGTCGGAGGCAGCGGGCAGGTCCTCGCCGCGATGGTCCGGACCGCCCCGGCGTCGGTCCGGGCCTGGCACCCCTACGGCATGGGCGACCCGGCCGGTTTCGCCGGGATGGGCTGCGTCGAGACGCTGCTGCACGGCGACGACGTCGCCCGGGGCCTCGGGCTGACCCTCACGCCGCCGCCCGAGGTCTGCGCCCGGGTGCTGGCCCGGATGTTTCCGCAGGTCGCCGCCGAGTTGACCGAGGTCGACCCGTGGTCGGCACTGCGCTGGGCCACCGGCCGGACCGAACTGCCCGGCCGGCCCCGCGTGCGGCGGTGGCAGTGGCAGGCGGCGCCGCCGGACGAGCGCGACTGACCGGCTCTGCCACCCACCGGGCCCTCGTCCGCATCGCCATCACCAACGGCGGCCGAGGTTCGACGAACCAGCACGCCGGCCGGCACCGTCGGCCTACCGTCAGGTGCGTGGGGGAGGTGACGGCGTGCAGATGAGCAGCACCCGGATGTACCGGGACGGCGCCCTCGTCGACCAGGGCTTCCCGGCGCGGGAGGTCGGCGACCGGCTCGCCGGCGACGACCAGGTGGTGATCTGGCTCGACATCTGCCGGCCGACCGAGGACGACCTGAAGCTGCTCGCCGAGGAACTCGGGATGCACGAACTGGCGGTCGAGGACATCGTCCAGCAGGCCCAGCGCGCGAAACTCGACCGGTACGACACCCACCTGTTCCTGAACACCTACATGGTGCGATTCGACGCGGACGGCGGGCTGACCGACGACGAGGTGTCGGCGTTCATCAAACCCCGGGCCCTGGTGACGGTCCGCTACACCGACAAGTTCGACATCCGGCACGTGCTGGCCCGCTGGGACGAGAGCGCCGAACTCGCCCCGCACGGCATCGCGTTCCTGCTCTATGGCCTGCTCGACACCCTGATCGACGGGCACTTCTCCGCGGTGCAGCAGCTCGACGCGACGCTGGAACGGGTGCAGGGCTCGATGTTCAAGGACGGTCGGGCGGGCGTCGCCGCCGGCGCGGGCCGGGGCGGCGACGCCGGTGCCGCCGGCGAGCTGGACCGCAACGAGGTGCAGCGGCAGATCTTCCTCGCCCGGCGGGACCTGGTCCGGCTCCGCCAGGTCACCCTGCCGATGCGGGAGGTGGTGAACGCCCTGATGCGTCCCACCATGCACACCGTCGATGAGGAGATGCTGCCGTACTACCAGGACCTGTACGACCACGTGCTGCGGGTGATCGAGTGGAGCGACTCGCTGCGCGACCTGAACACGACCATGCTCGAGACGAACCTGATGCTGCAGAACAACCAGCTCAACCTGATCGTCAAGCAGGTCACCGCCTGGGCGGCGGTGATCGCCGTGCCGACGGCGGTGACCGGGTTCTTCGGGCAGAACGTCGCCTTCCCCTGGCGGCACACCCCGGGGGAGTTCATCGTCTCGCTGGTCGTGACGTTCGGGCTGGCGATCGCCCTGTACGTGGTGTTCCGCAGGAAGAGTTGGATCTGAGCGGCCGCCCCGGCTGCTCGCACCGCTGCCGGCCCACTCGCCAGCGCAGCGGTACCGAGGACGGACCGGGCCGGCTGGTTTCCGGCCAGGTGACGTTTCGGGGAGGCCAGCGCGTGGCCGGGCCTCCCCGAAACGGTTCCGTCGACCGGGTTACCGGGACCAGACGTCCTGCACGATGTCCGCGGCCTGGTCCTCCCACTGCGCGTACGCGTAGGGGTACGCGGACACCTGCACCGCCTGGGCGGCGTCGGTCAGCGGCCGGTCCCACCAGCGGTCGACCCGCTTGAGCCCCTCGAAGAACGCGGCCGAGGAGTAGTCGCGGTCCCGGATCTGGTCCGGCGAGCCCCAGCCGGACGACGGTCGCTGCTGGAACAGCCCGAGCGAGTCATGGTCGTTCCACTCGCCCAGGTGACCGAGGTTGCGCAGCTTCGACTCCTGGAGGGCGGTCGCCACGCCGATCACCGCGCCCCGCTGACCCATGTCCAGCTTCCGGGCCACCCGGACGATCTCGCGGGCGTTGTCCCGCTGCTCGTCGTCGAGGTCGATCCGGGACTGGTAGCCCTGCACGCCGTACGGGACCAGCTTGTCCCGGGACGGCTTGTCGTCCGAGTTCCCGCTGTCGGCGGGCCGGTTGCGGTCGTCGTGCGAGGAGTCGTCCCGCATCGACTGGCCGTACGCCACCGACTGCGTGCCCGGGTCCCCGGCCGCGGCTACCACACCGACCGGGCCGGCCACGGCCGAGCAGGCGGCCGCGCAGGTGAGGCCCGCGACGGCCAGCGCGGACCGGCGGGCGATCGGGGTTTCCGCGACGGCCGGAAGCCGGCGCGTCACCGGATGTGCGGCGATGGCGGGAAGCCACCGCGTGCGAGCGGTCTCCGCGATGGCGGGGAGCCATCGTCCGAAGATCGGATTCATGGTTGCCCTTTCGTCTGGATTCCGGGAGGCACTGCGCGGCTCTGGGGGGTCAGCCCCAGCGCACAACGGAGGTACGCCCGCGGTCCAGGGGGCTGACCTCGCGGGCGTACCGAGATAAACAACCAGCCGGGCCAGTCCGGCATTCCGGATTTGCCTGGCCGGTGCCGGCCGCCGGTCCGGCCCCACGGTCCCGACCGGCAGCGGCGGTCACGACGCCGGCTCCGGGCCGGTCCGGGGCCGGTGGCGGGCCGGACAGACCAGCAAAATCGGGTACGGACGATCCGTACCCGCCAGCTTCCGGCTACCCTGAGCGCATGCAGTACGCCGCCGTGGCCGGAACCGGCGTGGTCCACCTGGCCCGCCCGGGCCGGCCTGCCGTGGTGACCCCGACCGTTGCCGAGCTGACCGGCCCGACCCAGGGCACGGTCGTGCTGCCGCTGCGCCTGATGTGGGGGCCGGAGCGCAGCTTCGACCTGGACGATCCGGACCAACTGCTCTGGATGTACGAGAATGTCCTGCGCGAGAGCACCCGCTCCGACGACCTGCGTCGGTTCCTCAACGGCCGGGTGCTCCGCCGGGTCTGGCCCGCGCTGAACCTGCCGCGCGGGGTCCGGGCGGCGTGGGAGCGACGACACCCGTCACTGGCCCCCGGTGATCGCCGGGCGGCATGACCACCACCCATCTCGACGACTTCTACCGCCAGGTCGCCCGGATTGCCCTCTCCGTGGCTGACAAGCACGGATTCGTGCTCGGTGGTGGGGTGGCCTGGGCGGCGCACGGGCTGGTCTCCCGGCCGACCGAGGACGTCGACCTCTTCGCCGACGTCGACGGCGCGGCCGCCAGCGCCGAGGCGGAGGTCCGGGCCGCGCTTGAGGCAGCCGGCTTCGCCGTCGTCGACGAGGACCCGTCGAGCGACCTGGCCGGGCTGTTCAGCGGGTTCGAGCTGGACATGAAGGACTTCCTGGTCAGCCGGGGCGGGCGGCGGCTACGGCTCAGCCTGGGGCGGCTGGACCGGCACCGCAGCCCGGTGGTGATGGACCTCGGGCCGGTCATGCACGTCCAGGACCTGGTGGCCAGCAAGACCGCCGCCCTGGTCACCCGCCGCGAGGTCCGGGACTACATCGACGTCGCGGCGGCGCTCGACCGGTACGCCGTGGACGACCTGATCCGGCTCGCCGCCGAGTACGATCCGGCGATCGAGCCGGACGACATCACCGCCGCTGGCCGCTACCTGGACCGGCTGCCCGACCAGCGCTTCGCCCGGTACGGCCGGGACGCCGCGCAGGTCCGGAAGATCCGCGCAAAGCTGGCCGACTGGCCCCGCTGACCCGGTCGCGCCTCCGCCTCGGCCGGCGCCCTCGCAAGCGTTTGCCGATCCCCGCCCGTCAACGGATGTGACACTGGGACCGGGCCCGCTCGGTGAACGGGCAGCGACTCCGATTCGTCTGGTTGGCCAGTGCTGGAACCCCGTCCCGAGAACGCCCGCCGGCCGACGATGCTGGAGCTCTTCTTCGACCTGGTGTACGTCGTCGTCCTCGCCCTCATCTCGCAACGGCTGATGCGCGACCCGGACTGGGCAGACGCGGTCCGCGCCCTGCTCCTGCTGGCGGGGCTCTGCTGGGTGTGGGGAGCGACGGTCCTGATCACCAACATCTACGACCCGGCCCAGCCGTTGATCCAGGGCGCCACGATCGTGGCGATCGTCGGCAGCCTGCTGATGGCCGCCTCGATACCCGGCGCCTACGACCGGCACAGCATGGTCTTCGCGGTCGCGTACGTGGGGATCCATCTGGGGCGCGGGCTCCTGTTGATCCCGGCGCTCCGGGGCCAGCCCGGCGAGTTCCAGCGGGCCGTCCACGTGCTGATCTGGTTCTCCGTCTCCGCCGTGCCGTGGCTGGCCGGCGGTGTGGTCGGCGGGACCGGGCAGATCGCGCTCTGGACGGTCGCGTTGGCCATCGACGCCCTCGGGCTCGGTCTTCGGTACCCGGTACCCGGGCTGGGCAGGGGCCAGGCCGCCCAACTCCTCAGCGTCGCCGAACACCTCGGCGAGCGGTTCCAGCAGTTCTTCATCGTCTCGCTCGGCGACGCGATCCTGATCATCGGACTGGCGATGAGTCGTACCGAGTTCACCGCCATACACCTGGCCGGGTTCGGGGTGACCCTCGGCAGCACCGTCCTGCTGTGGCGGATCTACGTGCACCGCGCCGGGCAGGTGCTGCCGGCCGCGATCGGCGCGTCCAGACGCCCGGCGCGGTTCAGCCAGAGCTCGCCCTACAACCACCTGGTGATGGTCGCCGGAGTCGCCGCCACCGCCGCCGGCTTCGAACTCGTCATCGTGGATCCGACCGGCGAGCCGACAACCGGGTGGGTCGCCACGACCCTGGGCGGTCCGGCACTCTTCCTGGCCGGTCGGGCCCTCTTCGAGTACGAGGTCTTCGGTCGCGTCTCCCCGGTACGTCCCGCCGCGATGCTGGTACTGGTCGCGGCGGTGCCGGGCGTGCTGCGGCTGCCGCCGCTCGCCGGTACGACCGTGGCCGCGCTGGTGCTGGCCGGAGTCGCGGTCACGGACGCACTGCGCAGCCGCAGGCGCTCCACCCGGGCGGCCACGTCGGCCGGCTGAACCCGGCGGCCACACCGGGCCGAGCCCGGGGTCGACCCGGAAACGCCGAAGGCCGGACCCGGGTGGGATCCGGCCTTCGGTTTCCAGCC
>NZ_JBDJAV010000077.1:0-26287 GCF_039649625.1 Plantactinospora sp. ZYX-F-223
CCGGTGATGGTGCACCAGCCGGGTCAGCACACCGTCAGCTACCGGGCGACCGACGAGGCCGGCAACACCTCCGTCCCGCAGTCCGTCACGTTCGAGGTCGCCGACACGTCCACTCCGGACACCACGCCGCCGACCGTGACCGGCGGGGTCACCGGCGACCGCGACGAGAACGGCGGCTACCTCGGGGCCGCCACGGTGACCCTCTCGGCCACCGACACCGAGTCCGGGGTGGACCGGATCGAATACGCGGTCGACGGGCAGGCGTACGCGGCCTACACCGCTCCGGTGACCGTCAACACGCCCGGCGAGCACACCGTCAGCTACCGGGCCACCGACAAGGCGGGCAACACCTCGGCGGCGCAGTCGGTCACGTTCCAGGTGGTCGAGCGGCCGGGTGACACCACCGCGCCGACCGCCACCGCCACCGTCGCCGGCAACCGGGACGGCACCGGGGCGTACGTCGGTGCGGCCACCGTGACGGTCTCCGCCACCGACGCCGGCTCGGGTGTCGACCTCGTCGAGTTCTCCCTCGACGGGCAGCCGTACGCGGAGTACACCGCTCCGGTGACGGTCAACCAGCCCGGTCAGCACACCGTCTCGTACCGGGCCACCGACGTCGCCGGCAACACCTCCACGCCCGGCTCGGTCTCGTTCAGCGTGGTCGCCCCGCCCAACCCCGACAACACCGCCCCCAGCGTGAACGCCGCGATCACCGGCCAGCAGGACGGCAGTTGGGCGTACGTGGGCAGCGCCACCATCGTGCTCACCGCCACCGACACCGGCTCCGGCGTCTACCGCGTCGAGTACGCCCTCGACGGCCGGGGATACGTCGTCTACTCCGGCCCGCTGACGGTGAACACCCCCGGTGCGCACACGATCAGCTACCGGGCCACCGACCGGGCCGGCAACGTCTCGGGGACCGCGTCGGCCACCTTCACCGTGGTGCCGAGCGGACCGCCGGCGCCGAGCTGCCGGGTGACCGACACCCGGCCGACGGTCTGGATCGGCACGCTGAACAGCGCCGTGCCCAACCGGGTGGTCGAGGGCCGCTGCTCGATCAACGACCTCATCTCCGACGAGCGGGCCTGGCCCAGCCACGCCGAGTTCGTGGCCCACGTCAGCGCGGTCGCCGAACACCTGCACCACCGGGGCAAGATCCTGCTGAAGGAGCAGAACGCCCTGGTACGCACGGCCCGCGAGTCCGGCGTCGGCCGGACCGAGGCGAAGCAGGGCTACGTGCCGCTGCTCGACCGCACCGCCGCCTCGTTCAAGCTGTGGGAGCAGGTCGGGGCCGGCGGCTTCCGGCGCAACGCCGACGGCTCGATCACCAGTAAGGCCGTCGACGGCCTCGGCATGCTCTGGTTCCCGGTCCGCAGCTACGGCGACTTCTCGCTGAAGCTCCAGTGGCGGGACGACGCCCCGGGTGACGGGCGCGCCAACAGCGGCGTCTTCGTCCGCTTCCCGCAGGTGCACCAGCACCCGCAGGAGTCCCGCCCCGAGTGGGTGGCGATCAAGTACGGCCACGAACTCCAGATCTTCGACCGGACCGACGGCGACCAGTACAAGAGCGGGTCGGTGTACGGCTTCGACCGGGTCGACCTCGACGGCGCGGCGGTCACCCCGAAGGGCACCTGGAACGACTACGAGATCCGCGTGGTCGGCCAGCACTACTCGGTGTTCCGCAACGGCACGCTGATCAACGAGTACGTGAACGTCCCCGACGCCGTCTTCACCCCGCCCCGCGCGGACGATCCGGGCGGTGCCGGGCGCCAGAACGCGACCGGCTACGTCGGCCTGCAGAACCACGGCGCCGGCGACATCGTGACCTTCCGCAACGTCCGGATCGCCCCGCTGATCCCGTGACGCCGCATGCCGTCTGATCCCCCGCCTAGCCGAGCGATTGGATAGAACGTTGGACCAGGAAACGAAGGACATCGGCGAGGTCGTACTCTCGCCACCCGACAGGGGGCCGGCGTCGCCGACCCGGCTGCTCGGCACGAGCGCCGGCCGGGCCGTGCTGGTGGCGGCCATCATGCTGGCGACGCTGGTCGGCGCGGGCGGGCTGGCCGTGGCCGGCGGCAGCACCGCCCGGCCGGCCGAGCGGTCGGTCGAGGCCGCGGCGGCGTCGGCGGAACGGCCGGCGGGCTGCGTCACGCCGGACCGGCGGCTGAACCTGTACGCGGTCGAGCTGCCCAGGGACCCGGTGACCAACCAGGTCCGGCTCGGCTACGGCCTCACCCCGCAGACGGCCTCCTACCCGGGGCCGACGATGGAGATGATCGAAGGGGAATGCCTGGCGATCACCCTGCACAACCAGGTACCGGCCGCCACCCTGGAGCAGTTGCGCACCGATCCGGCGCATCCGGTCGGCGTCTCGCTGCACGTGCACGGGGTCAAGTACACCCAGCAGTCCGACGGCACGGTGCACAGCAACTCGTTCGTGCCGCCGGGCGGTTCGCGGACGTACATCTGGTTCGCCAAACCGCGCACCGCGACCTCGCAGGGCACCGCCGGCTACTGGTGGTACCACGACCACGTGGTCGGCGGGCCGCACGGCACCCAGGGCCTGCGCTCCGGGCTGTTCGGCGGTCTGGTGGTACGCCGGCAGGGAGACCCGAGGCCCGACCGGACCTACGTGACGGCCTTCGGTGACCGGCAGACCATCAACCTGCGGCGCAGCGCGGAGGCCGACACCTGTGACCCGGTGAACCCGCAGCCGGGCCCGACCTGCCTGGTCGCCAAGCTCGGCGAACGGGTCGAGTTCATCGTGATCGGCATCGGGGACGACATGCACACGTTCCACGTGCACGGTCACTCCTGGGCGGACACCCGGACCGGCCTGGTCGAGGGCAGCAACAGAGCGCTCATCGACTCGATCCCGGTGATCGACAACAAGACCCTCGGCCCGGGTGACAGCTTCGGCGTGCAGATCGTCGCGGGTGACTCCGTGGGACCGGGCCACTGGATGCTGCACTGCCACATGCAGTTCCACTCCGACCTGGGCATGTCGACCACCCTGCACGTGCTCGACGAGAACGGGCAGATGCCGCCGCACGCCGGCGGCCATCCGCCGGCCGCGCCGGCACAGGGCGCCGCGGCGCCTGCCGGCGCCCACTCGAACCACCGATGACCCGCGACACTCCGCAGCACCAACCGAGCACCCCTGCCAGCGCCTGAAGCACTCTTCGTACCCCCTGTGGAGGAGGAGAAATGGCTCACCGACGCCATTTCCGGCTATCCCGATCGGTCGGGCGGCACCGTCCCGACCCTGTTGACCTTCCGTCCCCCGCGCTCCACCCGGTCCCCCGGTCCCGGAGTCGCGGTGCCGGCCCGTTCCGCCGCGCGGTCGCCGTGGCCTCGGGCGCCCTGCTCACGCTCGGTCTGCTGAGCGCGCCGGTCGCCGCGGCCCCGGACGCCAGCGTCGGCGCAATCGCGCCGGCCTGGGGCGGCCAGGCGGTGAACGTGCTGGTCTTCCACGGCCCGGCGGCCTCCCAGGAGGACCCGGTCGCCAGGGCCGTCAGCACGATCCGAAAGCTGGGCAACGAGAACGGCTTCACCGTGCACGTCTCCGCCGACCCGGCGGTCTTCACCCCCGACAACCTGGACCGCTACCGCAGTGTGGTGTTCCTGTCGGCCAACGGGGTGACGCTGAACGACGCCCAGGAGGCGGCGTTCCAGGCGTACGTCAAGGGCGGTGGCGGGTTCGTCGGCATCCACGACGCGGCCCGCGCGCAGCCCGGCTCCGAGTGGTTCACCGGTCTGATCGGCACCCGCCCGGCGGCGAGCCTGCCGAACGCGGAGAAGATCGAGAGCGTCACGGCCAGCGGCAACAACCCGCCGAACGAGATCGTCGAGAACCTGATCGACGGTGCGACCGGGACCAAGTGGCTCACCCGTACCCCGACCGGGTGGGTCGTCGCCAAGCTCGCCGAGCCGAAGGCGATCGCGCACTACGCGCTGACCTCGGCGAACGACTTCACCGGCCGGGACCCGAGGGACTGGACCCTTCAGGGGTCGACCGACGGCGAGACCTGGACGGACCTGGACCGCCGCACCGGGGAGACCTTCTCGGGGCGGTTCCAGACCAAGCAGTACACGTTCACCAACACCGAGGCGTACGAGTACTACCGGTTGAACATCACCGCGAACAGCGGTGAGCCGCTGATCCAACTCGCCGAGCTGTGGCTGATCGGCCCGAACGCGGGACCGGCGCCGGAGAGCCAGGTGCAGGAGGCCGTGGTCGACGTGGTCGACCGGCAGCACCCGGCGAACAAGGGCCTGCCGTTGAACTGGACCCGGTCCGACCAGTGGATGAACTGGGATCCGAGCCCGGTCGGCCGGGTGCACACCATCGCCCAGGTCAAGGAGAACACCTACAACCCTGGGCTGGCCGGCAACGGCGCGTTCCACCCGATCTCCTGGTGCCGGGACTACGACGGCGGCCGGTCGTTCTACACCGGCATGGGGCGTACCGAAGCCAGCTACACCACCGACACGCGGTTCCGCAGCCACCTGCTCGGCGCGCTCCAGTGGACGGCCGGCCTGGTCCGGGGCGACTGCCAGGCGACCATCGCGGCGAACTACAAGATCGAGCGGCTGACCACCACCAACCAGTCCGGGCAGCTCGACCAGGTCGGTGAGCCGCACGGCCTGACCATCGCCCCCGACGGCAAGGTCTTCTACATCGGCAAGGCCGCCTGCCCGAGCGGGCCGGTCGCCGACTGGGCCGACCCGAACGTGGGCCTGGGCTGCGGCACCATCCACCAGTGGGACCCGAAGACCAAGCAGGTCAAGCTGCTGACCACGCTGAAGGTGATGGGCAACCGGGGCAGCGGCAGCGAGCTGGTGAAGAACGAGGAGGGCCTGGTCGGCATCACCCTCGACCCGAAGTTCGCGGAGAACGGCTGGTTCTACGTCTACTGGATGCCGCACGAGTCGATCGACCGGGAACGGCGGGTCGGCCAGCGTACGGTCTCCCGGTTCACCTACGACCACGCGCAGCAGTCGATCGACCAGGGCACCCGCAAGGACCTGCTGCACTGGGACACCCAGATCCACAGTTGCTGCCACGCGGGCGGCGGCATGACCTTCGACGAGTCCGGCAACCTCTACATCGGTAGCGGTGACAGCAACTCCTCCGGCGGGTCGAGCGGCTACTCCGGCAACAACTGGACCCAGGAGTACGCGGGCATCTCGTTCCAGGACGCCCGGCGTACCTCCGGCAACACCAACGACCTGAACGGCAAGATCCTCCGCATCCACCCGGAGCCGGACGGGACCTACACGATCCCGGACGGCAACCTCTTCACCGGCCAGGAGCAGGGCGGCGGCAAGACCCGGCCGGAGATCTACGTGATGGGCGTGCGCAACATCGCCCGGATCGCCTGGGACCCGGTGAACGACTGGCTCACCGCCGCGTGGGTCGGCCCGGACGCCGGCGCCCCGGACCCGAACCTCGGTCCGGCGAAGTACGAGACGGCGACGGTCATCACCTCGGCGGGCAACCACGGCTGGCCGTACTGCATGGGCAACCGGCAGCCGTACCGGGACCGCAGCAACACCGACGCCACCGTGCTGACCGGCTGGTACGACTGTGACAACCCGCGCAACGAGTCGCCGCGCAACACCGGTCTGGTCAACCTCCCGCCGGTGCGGGACAACATGATCTGGTACTCCCCGCAGGGTGGCGGCCCGGTCTTCCCGAAGCGGACCGACGGTAGCGGGCTGCCGACGTACAAGGCCGAGGACGCCACCTACACCCAGCCGTACCTGAGCGGTGGCGGCCAGGCCATCATGGACGGTCCGACCTACCAGCGCGAGAACGTCGACGTCAACAGCGGCGTCGCCTGGCCGGCGTACTGGGACAACAAGTGGTTCATCGGTGACCAGTCCAACGGCAACAACCGGATCGCCGTCACCGTCGACCCGAGCACCGTCGCCGAGGCCGGGGCGCCGGCCTTCGCCGAGGACCTGCGCGCCATCATCCAGAACGGCACCGGCACCAACCAGCTCGACTCCTGGATGGATGCGAAGTTCGGGCCGGACGGCGCGCTCTACATGCTCGACTACGGCAGGGGCTTCTTCAGCCTGCACCCGAACCAGAAGCTGATCCGCATCACCTACCAGGGTGGCCAGGCCACTCCGAACCCGAGCCTGGCCACGGCGCAGTCGGTCACGCCGAGCCAGCCCCGGACCATCGGCTTCTCCGCCGCGAGGGTCGGCGGGGTGGCCTGGGAGTGGGACTTCGGCGACGGCAGCAAGCTGTCGCACCAGGCCCACCCGACGCACACCTACAAGCGGTACGGCACCTTCCAGGCGACGGTGAAGGTGACCTACGCCGACGGGGAGGTGGTCACCGACAAGATCGACGTGAACGCCGGATGCGGTGCCGCCGATGCCCGGCCGACGGTCTGGATGCTGGACACCGACACCGGGGTGGCCAACCGGCAGACCGGCGGCGGCTGCACGATCAACGACCTGATCGACGACGAGACCACCTGGCCGAACCGGGCCTCGTTCGTCACCCACCTCGACGCCGTGCTCGCCGAACTGACCGCCGCGCACGTCATCGACAACCGCGAGCTGAGGGCGCTGCGCCAGGCCGGGCGGCAGTCCCCGATCGGTGCCACCGACGGCTACCAGCCGATCTTCGACGGATCGGCGAAGTCGCTCGCCGGCTGGCGCCAGGCACCCGGCGGGTCGTTCGCACTGCGCCCCGACGGTTCGATCCGCAGCTCCGGCGGCCTCGGCATGCTGTGGTACGCGGACAAGCAGCTCGCCGACTACTCGATCAGGGTGCAGTTCCGCGACATCTCCCCGGAGAACGTCCGGGCCAACAGCGGCATCTTCGTACGGTTCCCGGACCCGAGGACTCCGCTGGAGCAGCGCCCGCCAGGCAGTTGCGGCACGGTGGGTTCGGCCCGTACCTCCCCGGCCTGGGTCGCGATCTACTGCGGCCACGAGATCCAGATCTACGACGGCGAGACCGGCGAGCCGCAGAAGACCGGCTCGGTCTACAACTTCGCGCCGAACACCCTCGACAAGGCCGGGGCGACCCCGAAGAACCAGTGGAACGACTACGAGGTCCGCGTGATCGGCCAGCACTACACGATCGTCCGGAACGGTGTGGTGATCAGTGAGTTCGACAACACACCCGGCAAGCAGTCGTCCCGCCAGGGCGACCCGCCGACCGACCTGCGGCAGTTCCTCAGCGGCTTCGTCGGGTTGCAGAACCACGGCACCAACGACGTGATCGAGTTCCGCAACATCAGGGTGCGCCAGCTCTGAGCGACCGGGTGCCGGATACGGGCGCGACGCCCGTATCCGGCACCTTTGTGCGTCACTGATCGCGACAACCGGGATGGGCAGGCCGCACCGGCGGCGTCGAGCGCTGGCGGTGCCGCGTTGAGGTTCACCCGGAGTTCGGTCCGCGTTGACGGCAGAAATGATCTCTGTTTGACGGCTTCCGTCGTACTGATCTGCGGTTTCTTCCGCGATCCGAGGAGCAAGTCATGCAGCAGACCCCGAACCGGCGCAGATTCCTACAGGGGGCCGGGCTGGTGGGGGCTGGACTGGTGGGCGCAGGTACGGCCGGGGCGCTCATCCCGGACACCGCGCTGGCCGGCCAGCACACCGGCGACCGCCCCGACCTCGGGTCACCCCGGTTCACCCTGGCCGTCATCCCCGACACCCAGTATCTGTTCGACGCCGACCGGGGCGACCCGGCGCCGCTCACCGCGACGCTGCGGTGGATCCAGGATCACCAGGCGGAGCAGAACATCGTCTTCACCACCCACCTCGGCGACATCGTGGAGAACGCGGCCGCTGCCGAGTTGGCCCGGGCCGGCGAGGTCTTCGAGATCTTCGACCGGCGTCGGACGCCGTACAGCGTGCTGGCCGGCAACCACGACGTCGACCCGTCAACCACCGACCAGCGTGGACCGGGTCCGTACCTCGACGTCTTCGGGCCACGGCGACTCCGTACCTCGCCGACGTACCGGGGCGGCACGCCGGACGGCTACAACACGTACCACGTCTTCACCGCCGCCGGCCGCGAGTGGCTGGTGTTCGCCCTCGACTGGCGGCCCTCCGACGGCACCCTCGGCTGGGCGAAGGCGGTGCTCGCGGCACACCCGCGTACCCCCGTCATCCTGACCACCCACGACCTCGCGCACGCCGACGACACCGGCGTCGCGGAACTCTCCGGGCACGGCCAGCGGCTCTGGGACGGGCTGATCAAGGACAGCGACCAGATCTTCCTCACCCTCAACGGGCACTTCTGGCCGCCCGGACGCACCGTGCTGCGCAACAACGCCGGGCGGGACGTGCACGTGCACATCACCAACTACCAGGACCGCTACTACGGCGGCGGCGCGATGATCCGGCTCTACCACTTCGACCTGGCGCGCAACACGATCGACGTGGAGACGGTCTCGCCGTGGATCCTCGGCCAGCAGCCG
Organism: Plantactinospora sp. ZYX-F-223; assembly: GCF_039649625.1. Lineage (NCBI taxonomy): Bacteria > Bacillati > Actinomycetota > Actinomycetes > Micromonosporales > Micromonosporaceae > Plantactinospora > Plantactinospora sp. ZYX-F-223. The sequence goes on from NZ_JBDJAV010000077.1 coordinate 8,460, forward strand.
GAGCGACGCAACGCACTGGAGCAACGGGAGGTCGAGTTGACCGACCCGGCCAACCGGTTCAGCCTCGCCGTCGACTTCGCCGACCGGTTCGCCGGGTTCGCCCCGGTGCCGCCCCGCCCGCCCCGCAACCCGGCCACCGTACTGGTCGACGGCACCGTCGCCTACTGGCGGTTCGACCAGGGCCGGGCTGATGGCACGCCCGTGCCGGACGGCTTCCGGATCGCGGATCTCTCCGGCCGGGGCAACCACCTGACCCGGGTCACCCTCGCCGGCAGCGGCCCGGACGCGTTGCGCTGGTCCACCGAACACCACGGCGACCAGCCGGCGCACGCGAGCCTCTTCTTCGACGGCGGCAAGCGGCCCGCCCGCGGCGCCTACCTGCGTACCGTCGACGAGGCGCCGCTGAACGCGACGACCTTCAACAACGGCTACACGATCGAGGCGTTCGTGAAGCTGCCGGCAGACGTCCGGGCCACCAACCACGCCTGGATGAGCATCCTGAGCCGGTTCGGCGCCGGCCGGGACGCCGGCAAGACCGGCGGTGACCCGGCGGAGCCGATCGCCACGCTCAGCATGTCGGATGGCATGGCGTTGCAGTGGGCGGTCTTCCCGGTCAACCAGGACGGCATCTCCACCAACTGGGGCCACGAGATGCGCGCCGACGAATGGTTCCACGTCGCGGTGGTGAACGACGGCCGGCGTACCACCCTCTTCGTCGACGGCGCCGAACTGCTCCGCAACCCGTCCACCCCGGCCCGAGGACTGGCCAGCTCACGCGAGCCCTGGTTCGTCGGCGCCTACCACTACGACCGGATCGTGGAACAGGGCTTCTACGGCTGGATCGGAGACCTGCGCATCGTCGACCGTCCGCTGCCGGTCAGCAGGTTCCTCCGGGCCTGACCGGCGCCCCGGCCGGCGTCTCGGCACTGCGACGGCACTCCGGACGGAGTCGCGCGGCGCCGACGCCTTCGCCACCCGGCTCGGTGCACGCGCCCCCGTGCACCGAGCCGGCATCCGTTGCCAACTGATACTCGCGTACATATACTCGTCTGCAAGTAATCGCATGCGAGCATCGGCGAGGTGGGTAGCGTGGCGAAGCGGCGCAAGGTCAGCAACCTGCTGGCCCTCGCCGTGCTGTCGGCGCTCGCCCAGCGACCCATGCACCCCTACGAGATCGCCACGGCCTTGCGAACCTGGGGCAAAGACCAGGACATGCAGATCAAGTGGGGATCTCTGTACACGGTCATTCGCAACATGGATAAACACGGCATGATCGCGGCCGTGGAGAGTGTCCGCGCAGGCCGTCGACCCGAGCGCACCGTCTATCGCATCACCGACTCCGGCCGCGCGGAGCTGGTCGACTGGGCCCGCGAGCTGGTCTCGACCCCCATGCCCGAGCAACCGCGCTTCCGTGCCGGCCTGTCCGTGCTCGCCGTCCTTCACCCGGACGAGGCCGCGCGGCTGCTGCGGCGGCGGTTGGACCTGCTGGACGACAACCTCACGGCCGCCCGCGACGCCCTCGCGCAGCACACGCGGCACATCCCGCGACTGTTCCTGGTCGAGTCGGAGTACGACCTGGCCATCCAGGAGGCGGAAGCGGCCTGGATCCGCGCTCTGCTCGCCGAACTGACCTCGGGCACCTACCCGGGGCTGGACGTGTGGCGGGCCTACCACGAAACCGGCGAGATGCCGGCAGAGCTGACCGAACTCGCGGAAAGGACCAGCTCGACGGAGTGACGGACGCCCTGGCGCGGTGCGCCAACACCGCGCCAGGGCCCTTACCTCGAACCACACCTGGGAAGGCGCTCGGCGCGAGGCGGCAACCACGAGGATAGCCGGTTCCCTCCCAGGTCGGTTCGCCATGCACGAGAACCGATGACCAGGGAGAAGTCCATGACTGAGGTACGGACAGCGATCGTCGTCGGCGGCGGCATCGCCGGCCCGGTGGCGGCACTGGCGCTGCGCAGGGCGGGCATCGCGGCCACCGTCTACGAGGCGTACCCGAGCACCGCCGACGGCATCGGGGGCACGCTCGCGCTCGCGCCGAACGGCGTCGCGGCCCTGCGGACCGTCGGCGCGGACGAGGCGGTGACCGCAATCGCCACGCCGATCACCCGGATGGCCATGGCCGTCGGCGGCAAGCATATGGAAATGCCCGGCCTGGCCGACGTGCCGCCGTTGCAACTGGTGCACCGCAGCGACCTGTACCGGGTACTGCACGACCGCGCCGTCGCCGGCGGCGTGACCATCGAGTACGGCAAGCGCCTGCTGGACACGCAGGAGAGCGCGACGGGCATCACGGCAAGGTTCGCCGACGGCAGTACCGCCAGCGCCGACATCCTCGTCGGGGCCGACGGCATCCGATCGACCGTACGCCGCCTGATCGACCCCGAGGCACCCGGCCCGCACTTCACCGGACTCCTCGGCTTCGAAGCGGTCGCGCGGCACGAGGTGGAGGCCGGCCCCGGCACGATGACCTTCGCCTTCGGCAAGGGCGGCTACTACCTCTACTGGCCGGAGCCGGGCGGCGGCACCCGGTGGGGCGTCAACCTGCCGCAGGAGCGGCCGATCAGCCTCACCGAAGCCCGGGCGGTGCCGTCGGCCGACTGGATGCGGACACTGCGCGCCGCCTACGCCGACGACGATCCCGGCCGTGACCTGATGTCGACCAGCAGCGCCGACGAACTACAGGTGGTCGGATCGTTGCAGATCATGCCACGCGTCCGACACTGGCACCGGGGCCGCATGGTGCTGGTTGGCGACTCGGCTCACGCGCCCTCCAACAGTTCCGGCCAGGGCGCGTCGCTGGCAATCGAAAGCGCGGTGCAACTGGCTCGCTGCCTGCGTGACATCACCGACGTCCCGGCGGCGTACGCCGCCTTCGAGCGCCTGCGGCGCGGCCGCGTGGAGAGGGTCGCCGCCCGCGCGGCGCGGATCAACCAGGCCAAGGCCCCGGGCGCGGTGGCCAGGGTGTTGATGCCACTGCTGATGAAGACCGCCATGAACCCGGAGAAGACGATCGGCCCGGAGCAGCGTTACGTGATCGACTGGGACGCACCGGTGACCGCGGACCCGGCCCTGAGCTGAGCCTGTCGGCATCGCCGCCGGGAGCCGGCCGGTGGTCCACCCGACCGCATCAGCGACGGGTGGACCACGGTCGGCTGGCGCCACCGCCTGCGGCAAGCCGTACACAGTGGATCCCGCACGCTCAGATACCCGGAGTGGCGGTCATGCCGTGCGGGTCGAGAGATGCCTCGAGCCGGATGCCCCCGATGGTCGTCACCCGTTCGCTGTCGGCGTTCTCCGTCGCCCACTTCTCCGCCTGCTTCCGCAGTTGGTCGCCCTGGGGCGAGAGCACCGCGTCGGCCAGGCTGGCGGCGAGCGTCGTGCACGGCTTGGACTTGAGGCCCACGTGGCAGCGACCGCTCACCAATTTGATCTTGTCGTCCGCGTCGTACTCGATGGTGACGTACATTTCCCGCTCGTCGTCGTCCGGCGGTCGGCATCGCATCGCCTTCCCGGACTGGCCCGAGGTCTCCGCAGTGGGCGTGTCGGAGCAGACCCACGAGTTGGACTTCTTCATCCAGTCTTCGGCGACCAACGCGAGGGTCACCCCGGTCATGTACTGCCGCTCGGCGGTCGGGAACTCGGCGGCGAACTGCGGCGCGGAGTCGTTGCCCGGAGGTTCCGTGGTCACCATCCCGGAGATACCGCCGACGAGCCCGCCGAGTACCGCCGTCGCCACCAGCGTGCCGACCAGCGCCAGCAGGAAGCCGGCCTTGGACGGACGCCGAGGGACCGCGCCCCGGGGCGGCGGGAAGGCCGTACCCGGCAAGCCCGGACCTGGCAGACCGGACGGGCCGGCCCCGCCGGGCGGACGGCCGGCGCCGGCCGGGTTGGCGACGGCCGGAGAGTGTCCGAACGGCGGCGGCGACCACGCCGGTCCGGGCTGCCCCGGCGCCGGGGCGGGTGGTGCGGCATCCACCGGGCGCCAGCCGGTGCCGTCCCACCAGAACCTGCCGTCCGGGGAGTAACGCTGTCCGGAAGGTTGGGCGGTCATCAGAAGTTACCCCTGATATTGAGTTCGACGGCATACGTCTCGGGATTGGTCAACCGGTACTCGTAGTCGCCGATGACGGCTCTGGTGTCCTTGTTGCCGTTGACCTGCTCAGCCACCCACTCCTCGATCTGGCCGGACGTCTCCTCGTCGCCCGCGTAGGGCAGGGTGGCGAACCAGTTCAGGTATGCCAGGCCGGTCTCGGCGACCGGGGTGGCCCGATAGATGTCCACGGTCATCGCGTGGATGAGCTCGTCGGAGACCTGGAGCGACGCCCGGAAGCGCACGAAGCCGATCCGCAGCTCGCAGTACTGGTGATTGCTCTCCTTCGTGCAGGTGTGCCCCTGGCCCTGGAGCGCCTGGACCACCGTCGCGGCCTCAAGCCGGGGAATGCAGCTGTAGCTCCCGCAGGACTGGGAGGCCCGGCTGCCCTCGTAGCTGCGCGCGCCGAGGAACGCGCCGACGCCGGCGAGCAGCAGCATGACCACACCGAACACGGGGAGCAGGAGCCAGCGGGGCCGGTCACCCCCGCCGGGCCTGGCCCCCGCACCGCCACCCGGTGACGCCGCCGACATCTCAGCCCCCATTCCGGACGAAGCTCTTCCACCTGCTGAGGAACGAGCCGCTGGACATGTCGAGCACCTCTTCGGAGATGCCCTCGAAGATCGGCAGCTCCAGGATGGAGCGGTCGCCCGAGTCGATGCGCTGGACGAGGCGGGCGTACAACTCCGCCGCCGCGTCCCGCCCCTTCAGCCGTTCGGCGACGCTGAAGACCGTCGAGCCGAGGGCGTAGTTGAAGCCGGCGTCCTTGTAGAAGGTCTTGCTGGGCGGTGTGCTACCACGGAACTTGCCGGCCCGTACCCCACCGGCGACCTCGTTGCGGATCGCGGCCGCGTGGGCCGGCTGGTCGATGGTCTCGCTGTACCGGGCGAAACCCTCGACCACCCACCTGGCCGGCCGCAGGAGGTCGCTGTAGCCGGACAGTGCGACCCGGGCGGTCACCGAGTGGGTCAACTCGTGCCGGATGGTGCTCCACGGCTGACTCTTCCCGGCCTCGATCGACGCGAGGTTGACCAGGATCCGCGAGGCGGCGTACTGGTCGTCGTAGGTCTGACCGTCCTTCCGCACCCCGAGCTGCGGAATCTGGTAGCCCAGCGCCTGCTGGGCGAAGTCGTCGGCGCCCGTGATGCCGAACCACTTCTCGACGTTCTTCCTGTCCCGGGTGAAAAAGAGGACATTGCCGGGAAAGGCTTCCCGGTCGCCCCAGAGCTGCTTGACCTTGGCCAGTTCCCGGTTCGTGACGGCGGCGTACCGGTCCAGGTCGGTGACGCTCTCGTCCCCGACCAGCCAGACCGTGTCGCCCACCTTCAGCACCGTGAGCTTGTCGGTGTTCCACGGCGCGTCAGCGCGCGGCCCGGGGATCTGAAGCTCCTCCCGGTTCTCCATGGTGACCCGCACTATGTTGCCGACCAGGTAGGTGTCGCCCTTTTTCGTCAGCCAATAGAGGAACGACTCGGCCGGTGCGATGTCGCCGGGACCGGCGTCGGCGGTGAGCTTGGCGATCCGGGTCACCGGCCGGAACCAGAAGCCACCCTTGTCGGGCTGCTCGCTCATGCCGTTCAGGACGTACCGGATCTCGGCGAATTCGAACTGGCGCAGGTTGGCGAAGACCAGCCGCTCCCGCTCGATCAGGTCCTTGTTGGCCGGATCGAGGTCGGCGAGGTACGCCTTCTCGTTCTTCTCCGTCAGCGCCTTTGCCCGGCGCTCCAGGATGGGTCTTATCCGGCTCAACTTCGAGGCCGAGCCATCGTAGTCCGCACTCTGGATGACCGGCTTCTCCGGTCCACCGCATCCGGCCAGCAGCAGCCCACCGGCCAACAGAACCGACCGCCTCGACCACTGGAGCCCACCGGTCACGTCGTTCGGCATCACATCCGGCACGTTGCCGTACCCCCAAGTCCCCCGGAACGTATTCGTCGGCCGGCTCACCCGGCCCCTGGCACTGGTGAATTCCGTGATCACCGCCGGGTTTTTGGCCCGGCGTGCCTACCACGGGACGTCGCGGCCTGGCGCTGCCTACCGTGACGAGGTCGCGGCTCACCACGGGTGGTGAGCCGGCGCGGGTAGAACCATCCGAAAGGGTGCGCCCAGATCCCGCACAGATCCCGCACAGGCGCCGTGGCGCGCTTGACGATTCGTCCCTTATATTGGCGGTGTTCCGTGCCGCGCGAGGCTGGCCAACCCGTACGGACTTGTCGTTTCGACGTCCGGTCTATCGACGTCGGGCGGGTCGACGTGGGTGAGGAGCAGAGTGGAGCTTCGGGTGCTGGGGCCGCTGGAGGTGCGGCACGCGGGGGCGAGCGTGCCGCTGGGCGGGCCTCGGCAGCGCGCCGTACTGGCGGCTCTGTTGCTGCGCGCCAACGACCTGGTGACCTCGCAGTACCTGACCGAGGCGGTGTGGGAGACCCCGCCCGCCAGCCCGGAGTCCAACCTCCGGACGTACGTCGCCGGGCTGCGACAGCGGTTGCAGCAGACCGGCGCGGACGCTTCCCGGCTCGTCACCGACGCCGGCGGCTACCTGTTCCGGGTTCTACCCGGTGAGTTGGACCTCGACACGTTCTCCGAGCTGATCGGCCGGGCACGGCGGGCCCAGGAGGAGACCGCCTTCGTGCGAGCAGCGGAGTGCTACCGGGAGGCGCTGCGCCTGTGGCGCGGCACTCCCCTGGACGGGCTGCCGCTCGGCCCACGTCTCTGGGCCGAGCTGGCCCAGTTGGAGGAGCGGCACCTCAGCGCCGTCGAGCAGCACGCCACGACGCGGCTGGCGCTGGGCGAGCACGACGGCGTGATCGGCGAACTGCGTCGCCTGGTCCTCCAGCATCCGCTGCGGGAGAACCTCTGGTCCCGGCTGATGCTCGCGCTGTGCGGCGCGGGACGCCCGGCGGAGGCGCTCAAGGCTTTCCAGGATGCCCGCCGGGTGCTCCGCGACGAACTCGGCACCGAGCCCGGCAGCGAGCTACAGGATCTCCACCAGCGGATCCTCCGCCAGGAGGCGGTGGCTTCGCCACCCGAGCCGCCCGCCGCCCCGCCCGCCGGAGCGGCCACCGTGCCGAGGCAACTGCCGTCGGACGTACGGGGATTCGCCGCCCGGGCGACCGAACTGGCCCGGCTGGACGCGATCCTGTCCAGCACCGGCGAACCTGCCACCGGGGTACCGGTCTGTGTGGTGTCGGGCACCGCCGGAGTCGGCAAGACCGCCCTGGCGGTGCACTGGGCGCACCGCGTGGCCGACCGGTTTCCCGACGGACAGTTGTACGTGAACCTGCGCGGCTTCGACCCGACCGGTGCGACGATGAGCCCGGCCGAGGCGGTGCGCGGTTTCCTCGAGGCCCTGGCCGTGCCCCCCGAACGGATACCCGCCGGTCTGGAGGCACAGTTCGGCCTCTACCGCAGCCTGTCGGCGGGCCGGCGGATGCTGGTCCTGCTGGACAACGCGCGGGACATCGAGCAGGTCCGGCCGCTGCTGCCCGGCACGCCCGGCAGCCTGGTCCTGGTGACCAGCCGGAACCACCTGACCGGTCTGGTCGCGGCCGAGGGTGCCCACCCGGTGACCCTGGACCTGTTGACCGTCGACGGCGCGCGCGAGATGTTGGCCAGCCGCCTCGGTGCCGCCCGGATCGACGGCGAGCCGGAGGCCGTGGACGAGATCATCGAGTCGTGCGCGCGGCTGCCGCTCGCCCTCGCCGTCGCAGGTGCCCGCGCCGACACCCACCCCGCGTTCCCGCTGGGCGCGCTGGCCCGCGAGCTGCGGGACGTCCGGGCCGGGCTGGACGTGTTCGCCATCGGCGACGCCGCCACCGACGTGCGGGCGGTGCTCTCCTGGTCCTACCGCACCCTGAGCCCGGCCGCGGCCAGGCTCTTCCGGCTGTTGGGCCTGCATCCCGGCCCGGACACCGCCGCACCGGCGGCGGCGAGCCTGGCCGGGCTGCCACCGCATCGGGTACGCCTGCTACTGGCCGAACTGGCCCGCGCCCACCTGGTCGTCGAGCATGCGCCCGGCCGGTACGCCTTCCACGACCTGCTTCGCGTGTACGCCGCGGAACTGGCGGCCGAGCTGGACCCGGAGCCGGACCGGTTGACCGCCGTACGCCGGGTCCTCGACCACTATCTGCACACCGCGCGGGACGCCTGTCGGCTGCTGGATCCGCACCGGGACATGCTCGCCGTCGAGCCAGCCGAGTCCGGGGTGGAGTGTGAGCCGCTCGCCGATCGCGCCGGGGCCCTGCACTGGCTCGCCGCGGAGCACTCCGTACTGCTCGCCACGATCGCCAGGGCGGCCGGCGACGGGTTCGACGCGCACGCCTGGCGCCTGGCGTGGATCCTCGTGGACCACTTCGACTACGGCGGTCGCTACCACGACCTGGCGGTCACCCAGCTCACCGCGCTGAAGGCCGCCCGGCGACTCGGCGACCGGCGGGCCCAGGCCTATGCGCAGCGCGGGCTCGGCGGGGCGTACGCCCAACTGGGCCCGCTCGGCAAGGCCGAGACCCACTACCACCTGGCGCTCGGCCTCTTCGGCGAACTGGACGACCCGGTCGGGCAGGCGTTCGTCCACCTCGGACTCGGCAGGGTGCTCGCCCGGCAGGAACGGTACGCCGAGGCGCGTGACCACGCCGAGCAGGCGTTCGAGCTGCACCGGGCCGCGCTCAACCGGACAGGGCAGGGGCGGGCGCTCAACGGAGTCGGCTGGTACGAGGCCCAGCTCGGGAACTACCGTAAGGCGCTGGTGCACTGCCAGGAGGCGCTGCTCCTCCAGCGGGCCCTCGCCGACCGGCGCGGTGAGGCCAACACCCTGCACAGCCTCGGCTACGCCCACCAGCACCTCGGCAGCCACCGCCAGGCAGTCGCCTGCTACCGGGAGGCCCGGGACCTCTTCGCCGGGCTCGGCGACCGGTACAACGTGGCGGACACCCTGGGCTATCTCGGTGACGCCCATGACGCCGCCGGCGATGCCGGGGCGGCCGGGGACGCCTGGCGGCAGGCGCTCGACATCTTCGTCGAGATCGGGCATCCGGACGCCGAGCGGATCCGCGGCCGGCTCGGTCGTCTGCGCGCCCGGAACGCCGGCTTCGGTGCGGGGCCGGTGTTCAGCCCCGCTCGCGCTCGACGAGTTCACGTACGGCCGGTGCCACTTCCGCGGCGAACCGTTCGGTGATGCCGTGGTCGTCGCCGCCGATGAGGAAGGCGGTGACGCCGTGCGTGAGGGCGAGATCGGCGAGCTGTTCCACCCACTGGGCGGGTGGGCCGGCCAGCAGGCCACGGCCGGTCGGGGAGAACTCGACCTTCATGAAGTTCATCAGTCGCCGTACCTCGGCCGGGGAGCGACCGGCCCCGACCGCGGCCTCGTCGATCCGGGCGTTGTGCTCGGGCAACGATTCGACCCCCCGGGGCAGGTACTCGACCGTGGGCAGCCAGCCGTCGCCGAGCGCGCCGGTCAGGGCCAGCATCTTGGGCTTGTAGGCGCCGACCCAGATCCCGATGTCGTGCACCGGCCGTGGTCCCCGCTTCGCGCCGGCCACGGTGTAGTAGCGACCGTCGTGCCGCAGCGCGCCGCGGGCGTCGGTGTCCCACAGGTCCCGGATGATCGCGATGGCCTCGCCGAGCGCGACGACACCCTGCCCCGCGGTGAGGCGACGGCCGCCCATCGCGGCTACTCCGTCCCAGAAGGCACCGGCGCCGATGCCGAGTTCGAAGCGGCCGCCGCTGAGCACGTCGAGCGAGGCCGCGGCCCGGGCGAGTACGGCCGGCGGGCGCAGCGGGAGGCTGAGCACGTTGCCGCTCAGCCGTACCCGTTCGGTGCGCGCGGCGACATAGGACAGCAGTGTCCAGGTGTCCAGGTACGCCGGCTGGTAGGGGTGGTCCTGGAACGTAACCAGGTCCAGCCCGGCCCGGTCCGCGGTGATCGCCAGGTCGACGACGTGCTGGGCGTTTCCCGCGGCGGGGGTCACGAAGGTGCCGAACAGCAGGTCGTGTCCGTAGTCGGTCATAGCGAAGCCTCCTCGTCCGCCCGCTCGGCGGCGGGCATCCCGGCCCGGGCGTCGAGGCGCGGGTCGATGTTGAAGTTGTCCCGGAACAGGTTGTCCGGGTCGTAGCGCCGTTTGAGGCCCCGCAGCCGGGCCAGCACCCGCGGCGGGAAGGCGTCGTGCAGCCGCTCCGGACGCAGGTCGGTGTCGAAGCTGAGGTAGAGGCCGTCGAAGTGGTGGGCGAGCCGCTCCCAGGCCGCGTCGAGCGCCGCCTGGTCCGCGCCCATCGCCGTGACCTGGAAAGCCGGGGTGCGGTGCGCGAACGCCGTCTCGTCAGCCGGGGTGTCGGCGATGGCTCCGCCCATGGTGCGCAGCTCGAAGAAGTAGACCAGGCCGCTGCGCAGCAGCCGAGCGGCGTCGCGGGCGAACTCGTCGGTGAGTACCGGCAGGAACGCCGACCGGGAGACCGGCTCGCCCATTCCGTGCTGGCCCTCGGGACCGACGTCGGCGGCCTGGGCCATCACGTCCTTGTACCTGGTGAGCACGACCTGCTGTTGCGCGAGCAGGCCGAGTTCGGTGAACGGGGTGAGCCGGTCGACGATGACCTCGGGGTCCTGCGCGTCGACTATCGAGAACAGTTGAACCGTCGACTGGCCCTGGCGGGGCCGCCCGGTGACGAGGAACGCCGTCGTGTCCCGGGGCGCCGTACTCGCCAGCTCGCCGAAGCGACGCAGGGTCTGCGCCATGTCGGTGCTGACCAGGACGAGCTGGGCCCACCCGATCTCGCGCAACTCGTTGACCTCGAACTCGAAGGCCGTGGCCACGCCGAAGTTCGCGCCCGCCCCGCGTACCGCCCAGAACAGGTCGGGGTTCTCGTCCTTGCTCGCCCGCACCGGTGTGCCGTCGGCGAGCACCAGGTCGACGGCGCGCAGGTGGTCGATGGTGAGGCCCTGCTCGCGGGAGAGGAGTCCGATCCCGCCCGCGGTGGCCAGCCCACCGACCCCGACACCGCCGTAGTCGCCGGAGCCGAGCGCCCAGCCGTACGGGTCCAGGGCGGCCGCGACCTGCTTCCAGGTGGCTCCCGGGCCGATCCGTACCAGGCGCCGGTCCCGGTCGAGTACCTCGATGCGGTTCAGCCCTCCGACGTCGATGACCAGACCGCCGTCGTTGGTCGAGCGACCGCTGATGCCGTGCCCGCCACTGCGTACGCCGAGCGGAAGGTGCCGGTGGCGGCGCGCGAAGGCGAGAGCGTCGGACACCTCGGCCGGCGTGCGAGGCCGCAGCACCAGCCCGGGTGAGCCGCCCCGCAGGTAGGTGGATGTGGTCGCGCGGTACCCCGGGTCACCGGGCTCGACCGCCACGTCCGCGAGTGACTCCGGTATCCCGTCGTAGTCGATGCCTGCCCGGCGACGCGCCCGGGCAGCCGCCGGCCGCCGTGGCCGGACGCCGCGGCCCTGCTCGCCGAGCAGGGCGGTCAGGCGATCCACGTCCGCTTCGGTGCGTACGGGTACCACCACCGGTAGCCCGGCCTCGGCCAGGGCGCGGAGCTGGTCGGGCCCGGCACCCTCGGGCGCGGTCACCCAGGCCGACTCCGACGTGATCAGCCTGGTACCGGCCAGCAGGTCGAGACTCTGCCGGGCCTTGTCGACCACGGCGGGGTACGGCGCCTGCGGGTCGGTCGGGTCCGTGGCAGGCGCCGGGGAGGCGACGCCGAACTGGATGTGCTTGGTCCGGCCGGCGAGCCAGACCGCAGTGGTCCAGGGATCCAGCCCGTGACGTTCCTCCGGAACGGCGTCGCCACGCACGACGACAAGGTCCAGACCGCCCGCCTCCGCCCGGCGGGCCAACGCGGCGAGTTCTTCGGGATCGGGCCGCGCCCCGGAAAGGTCCAGCGCGATCCCCAACTCGATGGCCATCCGATCTCCCACCAAAAATCTTGATCTTAGATCGTATTGCGAACAGACGTTTGGTCTAACGGTACATGCTGGTGGGGATATTCCGGGGTGACCAGGGTGACACCGCCGAGGCGGCAGGTTGCCGGCGCCCTCGGGCCGGTGGTCCGAGGGTGCCGCCGGCCACCGAGGAAATCGGACGCCTCTTACAGCGAGCGGAGGTACCCGGCGACGCTGCCCGTCTCCGCCGCGTCGGCGACCAGCCCGATGTGTCCGTCCGGACGGACGAGGATCAGGGCGTCCGGACCGTACGCGCGTGCCACGTGCCCGCCGTCGTCGAGCAGGCTGCCCGGCCCGACCAGGTGGGGCTTGACGATGTCGGTCTCGACCTCGCCGAACATGGCGGCGCAGCGTTCCCCGAGGCCGAGCAGGGTGAAGTGCGGCCCACGGAAGAGATCGAAGAGCCGAACCGGCGCGCCGGTCACCGGGTCGCGCAGTGGCGCGTCCGGTGCCCGGTCACCCGCTCGTGGTCCTCCGGATCGGCTCGCCGGGTGGCGGGAGAGTCGGCTCCACCGGTAGTTGAGCATGAGTTGTGAGAGTTCGGGGATGGCAACGGCATCGACGCCGCCGCCCGTTTCCTTGATCGCGTCGAGGACGGCGTCGAGTCGTTCCGAGGTGATGTCGAGCAGCCAACTCGCAATCGGCAGCCGCTCCTCCTCGTACGTGTCGAGCAGGCTGGAGCTGGCCTTGCCGGCCAGCACGAGCCCCAGCTTCCAGCCGAGGTTGTAGGCGTCCTGGATCCCGCTGTTCATGCCGAGGCCACCCGCGATCGGGTGTACGTGCGCGGCGTCCCCGGCCAGGAACACCCGGCCCACCCGGAGTTGGTCGACCATGCGGACGTTGACCCGGTAGCTCGAGCGCCACCCCAGCCCGCGGAGTCGTACGCCCGGAATGCCGGCGACCCGGTCGAAGGTCCGCTGGAATCGTTCCAGCGTCGGTTCCAGCGGCGTACCGTCCCGGTCCAGCTCGTGCGACGCCTGCACCTGGAAGGCGTTGGTGCCGGGGAGCGGGCAGAGCATGATCCCGCCATCGCCGGTGAACCACTGGTGCCAGGCGTCCCGGCCGAGCCCGTCGACCTCGACGTCGCCGACGGCCATGAGTTGGACGTCCGGCGTCTGGCCGCGCAGGCTCAGGCCGAGTGCCTTGCGGACGGTGCTCCGACCGCCGTCGCAGCCGACCAGATATCGCGCCTGGATCTGAGCCTGGCCGACCGTGGCGGTCACGCCGTCGGCGTGTTGGCGGAAGCCGCGCAGTTCGGCGCCGAGCTCGACGGCGACGTCGAAGTCGGCCAGCCGCTCGCGCAGGATCTGCTCCACCCGCCACTGCGGGATCATCAGGCCGGTCGGGTACGGGATGTCCGGCGTAGGCACCCGTCCGGCCTCGGGGTCGATTTCGGCGACGACCTCCGCTCCCCGGTATTTGCGATGCGGCAGGTGGGTGATGCCGGAGGCCAGCACCTGGTCGATCACCGCGAGGTCGTCGAAGACCTCCAGGCTGCGGGGGCTCAACCCCTTGCCGCGGGAGCCGCCCGGAAACTCCGGGGCCCGATCGACGATCCGCACCGCGACGCCGCGCCGGGCAAGATCACACGCGAGCGTCAAGCCGGTCGGGCCGGCACCCACCACCAGGACATCTGTCTGCGTCATGACTTGAATAAAAACGTTACCGGGTTAAAAAAGCAACCTGGTAACCAATGTTACCCTGCTCAGGTGACCGAGCCGACCGGGCTGCGGGCCCGCAAGAAGGCACGCACCCACGACGCCATCGCCGACGCGGCGATCTCGCTGTTCCTGGCGCACGGCTTCGACCAGGTCTCGGTCACCGACATCGCCGCGGCGGCGGAGGTCTCCAAGCCGACCCTCTTTCGGTACTTCGGCACCAAGGAGGACCTGGTCCTGCACCGATTCGCGGACCACAGCGGTGAGGCCGCGCGCGTCGTGCGTGCCCGCCAGCCCGGCGTCTCGCCATTGACCGCACTGCACCGGCACCTCCGGGCCGGTCTGGACCGGTACGACCCCGTCACCGGTCTCAACGACCATCCCGAGGTGGTGGCGTTCCATCGGCTGGTGTTCAGCACACCGAGCCTGGCGGGACGGGTCGCCCGGTACATGCTCGACGACGAGGAAGCGCTGGCGGGCGCGCTCGGCTCGGGCATCGAGGCACGACTGCGGGCCGCACAGGTGCTCGCGGTCCAACGGGTACTCGCCCGGGCCAACTGGCAGAAGATCGCCGACGGGCGAAGCGCCCGCGACGTCCACCCCGAGGCTGTCGCCGACGCCGACCAGGCATTCGCGCAACTGCGCTCCGGAACCGGCGACGCTACCGACGACGGCTCGTAGGGATCGGCCAGGAGTCGCCACGATCCTGGAGAAAGCTCGGTGCGGTGCTCAACCTTGCCCGTCGGCCTGTCGTCCTTGCTAGCGACGGAAGGAGAGCCGGTGCGCTGGAGGAAGAGCTTCGAGGGCTTGGACACCCTCGTTGCCGAACGGGGCGATTCCCTGCTCGCCACGGCGGTGCTGCTGACCGGCAGCCGTGCCGCCGCTGAGGACCTGGTGCAGGCGGGGCTGGAGCGGCTGATGCGGCGCTGGAACCGGGTGCAGGGCGACAAGGAGGCCTACCTGCGCCGCACGATGTACCACCTCGCGGTCGACCAGTGGCGCAGCCGCAAGCGGCGGCCGGAGGTACTGGCCAGCGTCGAGCCGCCGGGCCGGTCCGACGGCACGGACGCGCTGCACCTCCGCCAGGCGCTCATCCAGGCGCTGGCCACGCTGCCACCCCGGCAACGGGCGGTGCTGGTGCTGCGCTACTGGGAGCAGTACAGCGAGGCGGAAGCCGCGGAGACGCTCGGATGCTCGATCGGCACCGTCAAGTCCACCGCCTCCCGGGGGCTCTCCCGCCTCCGCGAGGTCACGGCTGCCTGGGCGGTTGACGACGCCCCGACATGGAACGGAGCGGGAAGATGACCACTGACATCGAAGAGCAACTGATCGCCGGCATGCGGCAGGAGGTGGCGGGAGTCGCGCTGACCTCCGACGTCGTCGGTGCGGCGAGGCGGCGCCACCAGCGCCGGAGGGCTGTGCTGGGTGCGACGTACGCGATGGGTGTGCTGGGCCTGGCCGGAGTGACCGCAGCCGTGCTGACGGTCGGCGGGGTCGGGCAGCCAGGGCCGGCGGGAGAGCGCGCACCGGTCGCCAGCGCCGCGACGCCGCGACTGGCCCTGGTCGCGGCGGTCGCCGCGAGCGAGAACATCAGCTACCGGATGCGGCTGACCCAGTCGGGGCCAGGAGGACTGACCTACGAGGGTGCGTTCGACCCGAAGACCGCCACCGGGTACGTCCGGGCGCCGCAGGACGACTCGGTCATGACCGAACTGCTGATCAACGGCACCCGGTACATCGGCGGAGAGCCGCCGCTGGGCCCGCTCCCGCCCGACAAGTCGGGCCCGGGCGAGACGTACGGGCGCTACGGCCAGTACCCGGGCAAGCACGACCGACTGTCCCTGTACGGCGCCTCGGACACCGTGCTGGGTGCCGCCTCCCCCGACCCGGCGGCGCTGTTCAAGGTGCTGAAGGACACGAACGCCACCGTCACGGAGAACCCGGACGGCACGCTGCACTTCGAGTACGCCACGCAGCTCAAGGACGGCTCGACCGCAACGACCGGCGACGTCGTCCGGGACGCCGACGGCCGGATCGCGAGGGTGGCGCTCACCTCCACCTGGCAGACGACGGCGAAAGGCCGGCTCGACACCGGCACGTCCACCTCGACGCTCGAACTCTTCGACTACGGCGTGGAGGTGAAGGTGCAGCGCCCGGCCGACGTGGTCCCCGCCAGGTAGGAACCGCTCCGGGCGACCGCCGCGGCGGTGGTCGCCAGGGCACCGTTGGGCTGCCCGCGACCGGTCGAGTCGCGGGCAGTTCACTGAACCTTTTCCACCCCCCTCCGATACCGGGAAACCTCGCACTGCCGGCGCCGAACGCGTACCGGTCGCCGTTCCGATCCTCCGACGGGTCGCACGACTGGGAGACCGAACTCGCCTACGGCTTCGCCCTGGTCGACCAGCAGTCCGCCGGGAGTCTCGCCGCCTGTCTGGTCGAGCCCATCCTCTCCTCGGGTGGGATCATCGACCTGCCGCCCGGATACCTGCGCCGCCTCAAGGAGATGTGCGACGAGCGCGGGATGCTGCTCATCCTCGACGAGGCGCAGACCGGTCTCGGCCGCACCGGCACCATGTACGCGTTCGAGCGCGACGGAGTCGCCCCGGACATCCTGACGTTGTCGAAGACCCTCGGGGCCGGGCTGCCCGTGGCGGCCGTACTCACGTCCGCCGAGATCGAGCAGGTCTGCCACGACCGTGGATTCCTCTTCTACACCACACACGTCTCCGATCCGTTGGCGGCGGCGGTCGCGCTGACGGTCCTCGACGTCATCGACCGGGAAAACCTCGTCGAGCGTGCGGCGAGGCTGGGCGACCAGCTCACCGCCCGGCTACTGGCGCTCCGCGACGGCTACGAGGTCGTCGGCGACGTCCGCGGCCGCGGCCTGCTCCAGGGTGTCGAGCTCGTGCGGGACAAGAAGGGCAGGGCGCCGGCCGATGCGTTGGGCACAGCGGTCACCTCGGCCTGTCTCGAACGGGGTCTGCACATGAACATCGTCCAGCTCCCCGGGATGGGCGGCATCTTCCGCATCGCCCCGCCGCTCACGATCAGCGACGACAAGCTCCACACCGGAGTGGACATCCTCGAGGCATCGCTCAAGTCCGTGCTCGGCGACCACCGGATGAGTGGGTTCACCCGGAGGTCGAGAAGATCACACGTCGCCTCGCCCGGCAGCGTCCAGGAATCCCGCCGGGCGGGTTGGCGGATCGACCCCGGTCGGAGGTAACCGGCGAGGTCGTCCGCCGTCCCGGATTCACCCTGCGGATTCCTCGGCCGCCCGCATGCCGTACCCGTCGTGGCGCGGATCGCCCGCCGCCGGCCGTGCCCGTGGACCGGGCTCCCCGGCCGACGCGCCGGTCACAGCGTACGGACCACGTTCGGGATGAGCCGCTGGAACGCCTCGGCCTCCCGGATCGCGGCGTTGCCGGTGACCCGCCTCGCGTGGTTGCCCCGCTGTTCGGCCCGCTGGGTGTAGTAGTCGCGCAGGTAACCCTGGGCGCCCATCGCGGCCATCGCCTCCTGCTTGGCCGGCATCACCTCGGTGATGTCGACGAAGACCGTCGGGGTGAACCCGCACAGCTCGGGCTGGTGCGGCTCGAAGACGAGGAACTCCGACGGTGGTGCGGTCTTGAAGCCACTGGCCACCCCCGCCCCGGCGGTGAGCTGCCGGGCGGTCGCCACCGCGGCGTGCGCCACCGGGTGGTCCGGGTTGAACGGATCCCGGTCGGGGTGGGTGAGCACCACGTGCGGGGCGTACTCCCGCATCAGCCCGGCCAACCGGTCGATGTCCTCGTCCCGGATCCGTAGCGGGTAGTCCCCCAGGTCGAACGCCTCGAAGCGCGCCCCGACGGCCCCGGCGGCCCGCTGCGCCTCCTCGTGCCGGATCCGCTTGACGTTCTCGATCGTCTGGTCCGGGTCCTTCCACAGCTCACCGGACTCGCCGCGCTCGCCGTACGACAGGGCCAGCACCAGCGCCTCGCCCCCGGCGGCGGTATGCGCGGCGACCGCCCCGGCAGCGCGCCAGACGAAGTCCGCACTGTGCGCGCCGACCACCAACAGCCGGCGCCCGGTCATGCCGGCACCTCCGCGCTCGCCGCCGCCACGTGCCGCGAGTTGACCACGGCCATGGTGTGCACCTCCT
>NZ_JBDJAV010000078.1:0-25236 GCF_039649625.1 Plantactinospora sp. ZYX-F-223
CGACCTCGGCCCCGACGAGTACGAGACCGCCTGGCACACCCACCAACACGATCTGGCCGAGCCAACTATCGCCACCGCCGCGTGCGAACCGGTAGCAGGTAGCCGCCGCTCCGCCAGAGCGGGGGAACTCAGGTCGCCCCGGCGCGGTTGCCCGCACCGGGGCACGCCTCAGCTGACGGCCCGCTTCACGAGCGCATCGATCCGCGCCTCCACCTCGGCGGTCACCTCGGTCAGGGCGAAAGCGGCCGGCCACATTGCGCCCTCGTCCAGCTTTGCCTGGTCGCTGAACCCGAACGTCGCGTAGCGCGTCTTGAACTTCGCCGCAGGCTGGAAGTGGCAGACGATCTTGCCGTCAAGTGCGTAGGCGGGCATCCCGTACCAGAGCTTCGGCGCGAGGGCCGGGGCGCTGGCTGTGACGATGGCATGGACGCGCTCGGCCATGATCCGGTCCGAATCCTGCATCTCGGCGATTTTCGCGAGCACGTCCCGCTCTGCCTCCGCCGCCTTGTCCGCACGCGAGCCACGGCGCGCTGCCTTCTTCTGCTCCTGAGCGTGCTCCTTCATCGCGGCACGCTCCTCGGCGGTGAAACCCTCGTAGTTGCTGTTTTCAGTGCTGCTCATGGTATTTCTCCCTTTTTGCTTGACGTCCGTATTCTTCGGATGGGCTTACCGCCCTCTGCTCAGCTCAAGGCCACCGGCCGTTCGGCCGCGTCGGCCTCCCCGTGCTGCCCGATTGGGGCTGAGGCGGCCTCCCACTCGAAACCGTCCGGGTCGGTGAAGGTTCCGGCGCTGCTGCCAATGACGAGCCGGTGTGATCCGGTGCCGTCGGGAGAAACGCCTGCGTCCTTCGCAGCGGCACGGCGACCGTAGAGCGCCAGCTTGATGTTCGAGGTGGCGAACTCGACGTACTTGCGGCCGAAGCTCTTGGCCACGGGCAGGCCGCGCTCGACGTAGAACCGTTTGGTCGCGGCAACGTCGGCCACTCCCAGTAGGAGCACGATCTCGTCGACGTGCCGGCTGGCCGGTCCGGTGTCCTTCTTCGATGATGTCGCGATCTTCCAAATCGTGCCGTACGGATCACGTAGCACCCCGCCGTAGCCCCAGAACCCCTTCGCGGCCGGCTTCAGTGTTGTCGCTCCGCCGTCGAGGGCGGTGTCGAAGAAGCTGTCGACAGTGCTCGGCTGGGACACCACGAGTGACATGGCGAACCCGCGAAAGCCGGTCGTGGGCGCCTGTGCGGCGCGTACGCGCACTCGGGCGCCCAGATCGAAGGCCGCGGTGTAGAAGTCATTGGCGGCTGTGGGATCGGGCACTTCGAGCGTGACAAATTCAATGCAGGACATGGCAGGTCTCTTCCGTGAGGTCGGATTGCGGCTATCGGGCCGCGGATGTGACAGGGGTACGTTGATTGCCGGCAGAGATCTCGCCGGATCGCTCTCGATGACGGCCGGCGCGGACGCCGCCGCTCATTTCATTGAACCTTTTTCAACCTGAACCGCGCGACGCTCGTGCCCCGCGTCCGACCTCGCGCTCTACGGGACCGCAAGGGGAGGTTGAAAGGTTCATCGGTCCTGGATCAGCCCCAGGACGTTGCCGTCGGGGTCGGTGACGGTGGCCACCAGGCGGCCGCCGCCGACGTCGTGTGCGGGCTCGGTCACGGTGGCACCGGCGGCGCTCAGCTCGGCCAGCTTCGCCTCGATGTCCGGAACGTGCCAGTAGGCCACCGGCGAGGTCATGCCCTGCGGTCCACCGCCCGGCACCAGCCCGATGTGCTGACCCCCGGCATCGAAGCCGACATAGTAGGACGAGTCATTGGTCGGCGGTACGCCGAGCAGGGCCGCATACACCGCCTTGGCCCTCGCCAGATCCGACACTGGATGCAGCACGGTCTTGATTCCCTGGGTGGAAGAGCCGGCCATGGTTACTCCTTCAAGTGGCGGGCCGCCGTCGGCCCGTCGGTGCGTGTTCCCAGCATGTCCGCCGGCATGTCCGGCCCGGATCCGTGGTGATCACGGAGCGACCACGGAACCGGAACACGGAGGGGGCCTACGAGAGAATGGGGTAATGGTTGACATCTCCCCTCGGGAAGCCGAGGTGCTTGCGCTGGTCGGAGCGCATCTCAGCAACGCCGAGATCGGGGCACGGCTGTTCATCTCGGTGCGTACCGTGGAGACCCACGTCTCCTCGCTGCTGCGCAAGCTGGAGGTCCCGGATCGGCGTGCGCTCGCCCAGCGTGCGCCTGAGCTGGCCGGCACCGGCCGGGCTTACCCGGCACCGGTCCTGCCGGCCCCGCTGACCTCGTTCATCGGCCGGGTGAGCGAGCGGACCGAGCTGACCGAGATGATCAAGGCACACCGGCAGGTGACCGCAGTCGGCCCCGGCGGAGTGGGCAAGACCCGGCTCGCGCTGGCGGTGGCCGCGGAAGCCGCGGGCGGGTACTCCGATGGGGTGTGGTTCGTCGACCTGGTCCCGACCACCGACCCGGGCATGATCGCGACTGCGGTCGCCGGGGCGCTCGGCCTCGGCGAGCAGCCCGGCCGCGACATGACCGAGTCCGTGGTCGCTGCGCTGGCCGACCATCACGCGTTGCTGGTGCTGGACAACTGCGAGCACGTGGTGGACGGGGTGGCGCTGTTCCTCGAGCGGCTGTTGGCGGCGTGCCCTGGAGTGACGGTGCTGGCGACCAGCCGGGCACGGCTGATGGTGCCGTTCGAGCGGGTGTACCCGGTGCCGCCGCTGTCGCTGACTGTCGACGGTGGGTCGGACGCGGTCGCGTTGTTCATGGAGCGGGCGGCGGCGGTGGGCAGGCCGCTGGATCCGTCACTGCGCGACCAGATCGCCTCGATCTGCGAGCGGCTGGATGGCATGGCGCTGGCGATCGAGCTGGCCGCCGCGCGGTATCCCACCCTCGGGCTGGATGGCATCACCGCCGCCCTGTCCCATCCGCTCCGGATGCTCATCGGCGGCTCCCGTGCCGATGACCGGCACCGTTCCGTGCGGGCGGCGCTGGACTGGAGCCACGCCCTGCTGGAGCCGGCCGACCGGGCGTTGCTGCGCCGGGTGTCGGTGTTTGTGGCGCCGTTCACCGCGTCCGCGGCGGCGGAGGTCGCCGGGTCCGAGGAAGGCGTTGTCGCCGACGGACTGGCCCGGCTCGCCGAACAGAGCCTGCTGGTGGTGACGGCCTCGCCGGGCGGCACGCAGTACCGGGCGCTGGAGACCATCCGCCAGTACGGGACGGAGCGGATCACCGAGGCCGGCGAGCTGGTGGACGTCCGATCCCGGCACCTTCGCTGGTGCTTGGCCAAGGCTACCGGCCTGGCGGAGGCAGGAGCAGACTGGCGGGTTCGGTTCGACGCGGTGGCCGACGACCTCCGGGCGGCCCTGGCGTGGGCGGCCGACCGGCCAGAGCAGCGCGCGGGCGCCTATCGCCTCGCCCGGTGCCTGGCGGAGCTGACCTTCACCCGTCACCTGATCGGCGAGTCCCAGCTGCGCTATGAGCAGGCGGCCGCGCTCGCGGACGACCCAGCCGCCACCGCGTCGATGCTCCGGCAGGCCGCGGCTGTGGCCGGATGCCGGATGCGCGGTGATGACATGTACGACTTCCACCGCGCGGCCGCGGAGGCCGCCCACCGGTCCGGGGACACCGCCGGCGCAGCCGCTGACCTGGCGACCGCCGCCACCAACGCATACCGGTTCTCGACGAAATTCGAACGGATCCCGCCACAGGAGGAGGCGATCGCGCTCATCACCGAGGCGCGGGAGTTGGCTGGCGATGACCCGGCCGCCCAGGCCGCGGTGGCGCTGGCCGAGGCAGGGGTGCTCACCGACGCGTTCGGCGCCGCCCAGGGCCCACCCGACAACGCCGTACCGGAGACGATCGCGCGCGCCGAACGGGCGGTCGAACTCGCTCACCGTACGGGCGACCCGCTCGCCGAGTCCGCCGCGCTCGATGCGCTCACCGGCGCCCAGAGCTGGGCCGGTGACACGTTCGCCGTCGCGGCCACGGCCCGGCGCCGGATCGCGCTGCTCTCGTCCATCCCGGCTACCCCGGCCAGCACCCACGAGCTGATCGACGCACTCGGGATGGCCACCGAGGCCAGCCTCGGTGCGGGGGACCTGCCGGGCGCCCGCCGGTGGGCGCGGCAACTCGCGGATCATCCGTTGCTGGCAGAGGTCGGCCATCGGGCCACGAGCTGGCTGCTGGTGGCCGACGCGTTGGCGGGCAACGTCGACGAGGTACTCGCCGGCAGCGCCCGGTTCCTCGAAGCGTGGCAGCGGGCCGGCAGCCCCGCCAGGTCGGTCCTCGGTCCGGCCGCAGCCGGCGTTGCGATGATCCACGGTCTACGCGACGACCAGGAGGCCCGCCGCGTGTGGAGCGCTGTCCTGAATCAGCTCGGCACCTCACCGGAGCATGTCTACGGCTACGGGGCGGTCTTCGACGCGATGCTTCTGCTGCACCACGGACAGGCGCCAGAGGCGCTGGAGCGGATGGTGCCCGAGCCCGCCGAGGTGTGGAAGTGGGTCACCTGGATCTGGCTCCACTGGTATGTCGCGCTGCGCGCCGAGGCCGCCGTACTCGCCGGGAGCCCCGACGCTCGCGACCGCCTGGCCGAGGCCCGGAGCATCGTGGCCGGCAACCCCGTCGCCGACGCCATGGTGGAACGAGCCGCAGCCCTGCTCGACGGCGACCAGGAGGCGCTGCTCGCCGCGGCGGATGCATTCGACGCCGTCGGCTGCCGCTACCAGTCCGCCCGCACCCTGGTGCTCGCCGGCGGCGCCCATGCCAAGCGCGGCGCGGCCGCGCTTGGCGACCTCGGACTCGCGCCAATGGCCCCCGGCCGATCCCGGACCACCACAACCTGAGGCCCTGCCGGAGCGGTGGGTTCCTGGTCGGTTGGCTGCCGTAGGTGGGGGTGAGGGCAGCGGGTGGCTGGCATTGAGTTGGCGGACGCGGTGGGTGGGCGCCGCGCGGTTCAGGTGGAAAGGGTTCACCGAGTGGCCTGGTGATGGGGTCGGTCCGGTTGTGGCGGTGACGTACCTCGTCGCCGTGCACGCCGGCGGGCGGGCCGCGTTGGCCCGCGCGCTGCTGGTGCCGGTGTGGCGGGTCACGCCGCGCGCAGTCGGTTGATCAGCCCGGTCCGGGAGCGGACGTCCAGCTTCGCGAACATCCGCGACAGGTGCGACTCGACGGTCCGCCGGCTCAGGAACAGCCGTACCGCGATCTCCTGGTTGGTCAGGCCCATCGCGACCAGGTCGGCGATCTCCCGCTCTCGGGCGGTCAACGCGCGCGCCGGCCGGTCCCGCTCGGCGGCGGCCGCGGCTGCCAGCCAGCCGGCGCCGCACTCCCGGTAGCCGGCGAGGGCGCGACCGAACGCCGCCCGCCCCCACTCGACGTGACCCGCCCGGCCGTGCGCGCGACCGGCGAGGTGCTCCGCGAGTGCCGCGTCGAACGGGGCGCCGGCGGCGGCCAGCTCGGCGGCCGCGCCGCGGGCCAGCCGGGCCGCCTCGCCCGACCTGCCCGCCCGCACCGCGATGGACGCCCGCGCGTAGCCGGCCAGCCCCAGCTCGTACGGCAGGCCGGCGCCGGCCGCGGCCAGCTGCGCCCGCTCTGCCGCCATCCTGGCCGCGCCGAGGTCGTCCATGCCGGCCAGCGCGATCGCCCGCAGCACCTCCGCGTGCACAGCGGCCGGCGCCTCGACCGACGGGGATGCGTGGGCTGGCGGTGGTGCGATGGCGCGTGCTGGTGCGTCGGCTGGGGCGTTGGTCGGTGCCGCCGTCGATGCGTCGGCCGGTGCCTGGGACGGGGGCGGGCCATCGGCCAGCCGGTCGAGGCACTCCTGCGGGCGCCCGGCGGCCAGCGCCGCCACGGCCAGGTTCAGCCCCGCGACTCGCCGCCATGTTGCGGTGCGGGGCCGGCCGGCGTCCGCCAGCCGGCGGGCGACGGCGGCGGTCGCGCCGGGACCGGCCGTCCAGAGCAGCGGCCGCAGCAGCACGGCGTCCGCCATCGCCGCCAGCTCGGCGCTGCCGGCCCGCCGGGCGGCGGCACCGGCCTCCTGCGCGAGCCGCAGCGCCGCGACCAACCGGCCGGCCCGGGTATGCAGGGCGGCCTCCAGCACCAGCAGGTATGGCAGCACGCCGCGTTGGCCGGTGTCCTCCGCCAGTTCCCTGGCCCGGGCCAGGTGCCGGCCCGCCGCCGCTAGGTCGCCCAGGTCCGCCGCCGCCCAGGACACCGTGCCGACCAGGTCGAGGTGCGGCCACAGGGACCTGTCGTCGGCGGCATCCACCACCTCCCTGGCGCTGGCTAAGTGAATGCGCGCCGCCGCGATACGTCCCTCGGAGAGGGCGGCCACCGCGCTCAAGCCATGCGCCATCCCGGCGTGCACGGACCGGTCTGTCCCCGCGCCCGCCAGCGCCCGTTCGGCGTGTATCCGGGCGGCACCCGGGTTCCTGCGCAGCGCCTCCGCCGCCGCCAGCCGTACCCGCCGCCCGACCTCGGCCGCCGCACCGGGCCGACCGCGCCGCAGCAGCTCGCGCAGGATCGCCGCGGCTTCGTCCGCATCACCCCGAAGCTGCGCGACCAGCGCCCGAACGTCCCCCACCCGTGTCCCACCCTCGTCGGGTAGCCCGGCCGGGTCGTCGGGCAGGTCGGTGAGCACCTCCTGGGAGCGGTTCAGTTCGCCGGTCAGGGCCAGGGCGTGGGCGTACAGCAGTGTGACGGTCGGCCGCCGTGGGTCCGCCACGGGCAGGACCCGTAGCACGGCGGCAAGCCACCGGCCGGACCGCGCCGGGGCGGAGAACACACACGACAGGCCCGCGTCGATGAGGGTACGGGCGGCGGACTCGTCGCCGGGCCCGGCGGACCGCTCGGTGTGATCCGCCAGCGCCCGCAGCGGCCCGCCGTGCGTGCGCAGGTAACCGGCCACCCGGGCGTGGAGTCCCACCCGCGTGGCGGGCCCCACCAGTGCCCGGACGGCCGCACGCAGTACGGGATTCGGGAACCCGAACCGGGTGCCGTGCACCTCCAGATGACCTAGCCAGCACAGCCGGTCGACGGCGGAGGTCACCGCCGTGACCGTCAGCCCCGTCACGTGCGCGAGGAGGTCAACGGTGGCCTGGTCGCCCGCGACGGCGGCGGCCTGCGCCACGGCACGGGTGTCCGGATCCTGCGCGACGATCTCCGCAGCCAGGCCGGCGAGGACGTCCCGCGCCGTGCCGTCGATGTCCGGGTCCCCGTCGTGCCCCCCGTCCGACAGCAGCGCGGCCAGCGCATCGTCGCTCAGCCGGCACAGCGCCCGCACGAGGCCCGGACTGCCCCCGCTGGCCCGCAGGATCAGCTCCCGCCGACGGTGCGGCAGATCCGGCAGGAGGCTCTCCAGGTCGCTGGGACCCAGCCGGGCCAGGCCGATCCGGATCGCCGCCGGCCCGTGGCCGACCAGCGCGTCCACCACCCGCACCGGCGGTCGGGTGTGCCGGAAGGTGACCGCGATCAGCAGCGGCCGCGGTGGCGGCCGGCGGATGAGGTGCTCGGTCAATTGGAGCGACGCGGAATCGGCCCAGTGCAGGTCGTCCAGCAGCAGCACGCCGTCGAGCAGTCGGCGTACTCCATAGTAGACATCCAGCCGGCTGGCGTCCTCCGGCGCGCGCCACCCGAGCGGGCCCAACGCCGCAGCGAACAATCCGTAGGGGCGACACTGCTCCACCTCGACGGCCCGGCCCGAGCAGGTCGACAGCCCCGCCGCCGCGGCCCGCTGCCGAAGCTCGGAGAGCAGCCGCGTCTTGCCGGCGCCCAGCCCACCGGATATCTCTATCCCGGTGAACCGGCCGGCCGCGACCATCGACAGCGCCCGGTCGAGCAGTTCGAGTTCCGCGGCACGTCCAACCATCGGCGTCACCTCATCACGCACGGAGCTCAGGGTGCCCGCCGCCTCTGGACTGCCACTGGATGCCGAATGGATGGCCAGCCGGAGTACGACTTATCGGCTGATCACGGCTACGACCAACTGCCCCTACCCAACGGTCTCCTCCGACGGCTCCTCCGGCGGCTCCACTCGCGTGCCTTTCCCGCGGCCATCCGGACCGAGCGCACCATGGCCGGCCGTGCGCCGGTCGACGAGGTACGCGACGGCGACTTGGCCGGCGACCACGCGCGACTGGAGGCCGGCCAGCCTGGTGGTGCACGCGGGAAACGCTTCAGGTGGGACGGGCGCCGGTAGCTGCCGGCGGGGCCGATCTCGTCCGCGGTCCGCCGGAACGCAAGAGGAGGTTGCAGAGGTTCAACGGTGAACTGTCATCGCTGGCTGGTCACGAAGGCTGCCGCCAGCGTGCTGACTACTTCTTCGGGGGAGGGCATGGCGGCGATCTGACCGGCGATCCTGCGGGCGTTGTTCCGGTAGGTGGGTGTGTTGAGCAGCGTGTCGACGGCCTGGGCGAGAGCTTCCGGGGTGAAGTCGTCTGGCAGGAGTTGGATGGCGGCGCCCGCGCTGGCCGCCCGTTCGGCGTGCAGGAACTGGTCCGCGCCCTGCGGTACGACCACCATGGGCAGCCCGGCGGTCAGCACGCCGAGCACGGTTCCGGCGCCGCCGTGGCAGACCACCAGGTCGATGTCGGCCAGCAGGTCGCGCATCGGCACGAACGGCTCGAAGGCGACCGCAGTGTGGTCGACGTCGAAGTCGTCGGCCGAGGCGGTGAGCCCGACGGGCACCCGGAGCGCGGCGCCGGTGGCCGCGAGTACCCGCAGGATGGGGTTGAGCCGCTGGGCGTCGGTGAAGAGGGTGCCGAAGGTGACCAGGATCCGTGGCCGCCCGACCAGCGTTCGGAGCGGGGGGATGTGCTGCGCTCGTGGAGCGCGGTGAGCCTCCGGGCGCAACGGCAGCCACCCGTCGGGCACCCGCCACTCGTCGATCTGCAGACCCGGGGGACAGACGTCCAGCACCCAACGGGCCTGCCGGGGCGCCGATGCCCGGCTCTGGTACTGCCCGGCCACGTTCTCGTTCAAGGCCAGCCGGAACTCCTCCGAACCCTCTGGCCCGTACGTCAGCGTGGCGAAGGGCACGTCCAAGAGGGCGGCGACCAACGGCCCGAGGACGTCCCCGGGGTCGACGACAATCAGATCCGGCCGCCAGGCCCGGGCCGCGGCCAGACTCTCCGACAGGGAGAGGTCGATCCGGGCGTTGCCGAACGCCTCAAGCTGCGCCCCGACCGACGCCCCCGCCAACACATCCTCACCCGTACGACGCAGGACCTCGGCCTGGAGGGCGCTCGCATCCGCGCCAGCGGGGAGGATCTCGAACTCCTCGGCGGCGAAGACCTTCGCGACGGACTCTGGCACCATCAGAGACACGGCGTGCCCCTGGTCATGGAAGGCGCGGGCCGTCGGCAACTGCGGCAGGAGATGACCAAGCAGCGGAGCCCCGGTGAAGACAACCCTCATTCGACTGTCCATTCTAGACGAACGCGTGCTCCAGCGACGAGCCGAACGACACGATCCTGGTCCGGGAGAGCAGGTCCAGGTCATCTGGCTGGTAGGTGTGCCGTGACTTGTCGGTGTGGCGCACGTAGACGTAGTTGAAGCGATCGGTCGCGTACGTGGCGAACCCTTGTCGCGCGCAGTCGATGAGGAACGCGATGTCCTCGCCTCTCGTCCGGTCGGCGAACTTGACCACGTCGCACAGATCCCGGCGCATCAGGAGTGTCCCGCCGCACAGCGGCGCGCCATACACATGCTCGTTGCCCGGGAAGATCACCCCGAGCGCGGGTAGCTTTTCCAGGTAGATGAATCTGGTCCACTTCCCGACGATGTCCGCCTCGGTGTACTCGAAGGCGCGCATTTGATCTTCCAGATAGTGGGGGCCGTAGAAGTCGTCGTCGTCCATCCTGGCCACGTGCGAGCCGGACGCGACCTCGATCAGCTCATTGCACACGGACCCCAGTGATCGCTCACTCGACAGTCGCACGATCGTGAGGTTGTCGAGCCCCTGGTCGCGCGCGGCATCTCGGATGCGAGACTCCGGTTGGTCGATGCCGTGCAAGCCAAGGATCAGCTCGAAATCCTTATATGTCTGTCGACCTGCGTTCCTGATGATGCTCTCGTACCCGTCGAGTCGATGGGTCGGCGCCACAATCGAGACCGAAGACCGCGAGTTGGGGCCGGTGTCGAGGCCGACGGTCTTCAGGAGGCCGTCGACGCGGTCCGCATAGGTATGGTCCCGCATGACACGCCGGACACCTTCCACCGCCGTGCGGTCCCGCAGCTCGGTGCTCGCCAGGAGGGCCTTGACCAGCATCCGCGACGATGACGTGTCGGAGCTGACCTCCACCACACCGGAGCCCAGCATCGGGGCGATCGCGGATGAGGGCACACTGATCACCGGAGTACCGCAGGCCAGCGATTCCAGGAGTTCGGGCGGGAGCCTCGTCGGGGAGTCCGGTGCCGGGTTCGCGCTGAGGAAGATTCGGTAGCGCCGGTACGCGCTCAGCAGTTGGTCGTACGCCAGATGGCTGACGACCTGGTTGTCGAGGTTGGTGGGGAGCCCGGAACGCGACCCGGACCCGCCGAGCGAGAGGATGTGCAACCCGAGATCAGCGGTGGCGCCCAGGAGATTGTCGACCTGCTCCGCGTGCGCCTGACAGCCGGTGTCGTGACATGGCGCCGCGTACGCGATGTCGCCGACGCTGTGCGAGAAGGCCCCCACCGGATTGTGAATGCGCGGTTGGATCGCGAACGGCAGCACCCCGACCCGGTCATGCCCAAGGTCCGCCCGGTACCGGCCTACACAGCTCGCGTCCACGGTGAACACCCAGTCGAAGTGACGGGCGCCGCACAGGAAGGACTCGTAGTTCAACGGGTCGTCGTTGTTCCAGAAAACGGTGGGAACGGCGTGCTGCCGACAGTGGTCGAGCAGGTCCAGCGCCCATCGGCTGAGCCCGCCGTCGGTGGTGAACGGACCACCCGCGCCGCGGGCCGGCGCACTCGACTCGACCAGGAGGAGTTGCGGCGGGCCCGGCCGGAAGGCGGCAGGCCACGAGTCCCGCCATACCGGCTGCAAGGCAAACTCGTACTGCAGCGCCAAGCGCGAGCGCTCGCCCAGGACTGCCGCGACGCGGAGGTCGGGCCGCCGCGACGGCCCGGTCGGAAGACTGGCCGACTCGAACCGGACCGTCTTCGCCGCTGTTCCATTGCTGTTTGCCACGTCGATCCGCCACGGCCGGCCGGCGGTCGGCGGACCATTGCCGACTGTCTGTTCGATATCACGGTCGCGCATCATGCACATGAGCGCGGCGGCGGCGTCGGCGGTCGAATCGATGGTCTCGACGTTTACCTCGACGAGTCGTCGAGCGGCCCGGTTCCGTGCCTCGATGACGACGCGACCGTCGTTCGACGTGATGGAGTGAACGTCGAATCCTCGGAGAATCGCTGCGATCATGTCCGGAAAGCGGATCTTCAGACCGTCGACGCGCTCGTCGTCGCGCGCCACGAACTCGATCTCGCCGCCAACGACCACTACGCGACACAGTTCGTCGAACAACCGTTGGAGTCGCGAGACGTTGAGCACCTCCAACCCGACGATGGCGCGATCGAAGGTGGCGTCCTGGAACGGCAGCACGTCCGGTGTCCCGCGAGTCGGCCAGAAGCTGGACGGTGGCGGAAGCCGAGTTAGGTCGAGCGTGAGTCGTGACGTGGAGGGCTCAGCAGGCATCCTGCATCTCCGTCGCGCTTGACGAGGACCTTCCGTAACCCCAGCGTGCGCATCGATCTTCGAGGTAGTCGGGAACGGGCTCGGCGGTCGTCCGCTCCGGCCTGGGCTGGAGCCGACCCGAGCGAATAGCGGTGCCGAAGTCGCCGATTCCCGGCTGGAACGGGCCGTGGTCTACCCGGCCGTACTCCAGCATGCTCGGTTCCCAGTCAACCTCAAGATAGACGCAAATAGCCTTTGTCGTCTCGACCGGCTCAGCTATCAGGTCCTCGTACCGAACCGTGATGCCCGGCAACTCCCGCCGAGCTTCTTCAACTCCGTCGATCATCCTGAGAACGATAGGAATGACCTCGGACTCTGGATCGGGCCCCGCCTGCAGAGCCGATTTCATGATGTGTGCCGGATTGCGTAGCAGGAAGATGTTGCGGGCCTGCGGCCAGCACTTGCCGAGCCGACGCCAGGACAGGGAGTTCAAGGGCGTCTTTTCGACGATCAAAGACTTCTTACTCGCTTCGAGCAAGCGATGAAGGATCCTGTCCCACAGGAGGAAGTCGAGTTCCTCGCCGACGAGTCCCGCGGTCCGTAGCGCTAGTTCGGCGTACCAGGTGGGGACCTCGACCCTCGTGGAAGGCAGATGAAGCTCATGTGGTGCGTAGATCTGTGAATGTGTGTCGAGAATGCAGCGCAGCAAGGTTGATCCGGATCGGACGGCCGACAGGATGAAGACCGGCCTCTCCACGAGCCGAGCCCCCTGGTCGGTGCGCACGAGTGCCTCCGCGTCGTCGTTCACCTGAGTGCGTGAGAAAGGATCGTCGGTCCCGGTACGCCAGGCGGGTTGGATCCGGTGACCTCGCGAAGCCAGTCGGGCAACCTTCCCTCGTCGAGCAGATCCAGCACCGCGGCCTTGCTCATGGGATTGGAGAAATGGATGTGGGCGGCCTGGCTGGGAGTTTGCAGCAGCTCTTCGAGACGTTCGCGCTCTTCGCGGTAGCTGGCCGCCTTCCGGTCCTGTGCATAGAACTCGTAGTGGCCGAGCAAGATCTTCAGATCCCATACGTCCGGCACGCGCGGCCCGAGGTTCTCAAAGAGCAGGGCCTTGTGGTCGAGTGCTACCGTCCCGCCTTCGACGAGTTGCACCAGCGTCCAGTAGTACTGGTCGCTGAAGGCGTACCGCTGGTCGGTGTCGTAGTCGAACAGTCGCAGCTTCTCCAGGAGTTCGAACCGCTCGCTCGGAGGCTTCGGGTATCTCTTGTAGAGATCGAGCAGAACGCCGGCCGGGCCGACGAACCCACCGCTGTTCAGGAAGGGGTAAGGATAGACCGGGGGAGTGTCCAGGAGGGCGAACCCGAGGGCACCCAGCGGCCAACTACCGGCTTCCGCGCCGAACACCACCGGCTGCGAAAAGCTGGTGTAGAGATCGTTGATATGCTGCTCTCCCCGAATGAACAACGTATCGTACGCGTCGGTGAACACGATAAGCTCGTCGGCTTCGGCGTGCCGCGCGAGATAGTCCGTGAAGATCGACCGCTTGTCGCTGTGCCGAAAGCCTTCCTTGGCGGAGTGCAGGATGATCAGGTCGAGTCCAAGTATGCCGCAGGACGGGATCAGTAGTCGTTGCAGGAAGGGCTGATCGAGATCGGAAGCTATGGTGACGACCTTCATGGTGCCTCCCGTGATTCACACCGCAAACGATGGCCGTGACCGGCCGATGCCGATTCCTCCGGCGAGCACGTGGTGTTCGAAGCTGATGCCCAGATCCCGTTCCCACCGTTTTATGATTTCCTGCTCGCCGGGCCGGTTGACGTCATCGAGCACGATGGTGTAGTCGTCGGCGAGCAGCGGGGAGAAGAACGGAATCGCAGGATACCGTGAGTGCTGCCGTGCGACGTCGTTCGCCGGCGGGCCGTCGATGACGAGCAGGTCGATCTTCCGGTCGGTGATCGTCCGTCGAATGGCCTCCGACTCGTACCACCCGTTCTCCTCGTCGGGCCATGTCGACGTCGTCGGCACCAGCGGGGCCCGTACGACCGTCACCACGTCCTCCAGCGACTCGTTCGCGAACTCCCGGTCGAGGGCGTCTGCCCATTGTTCGTCGTGTTCCACTGTCCAGATGTGCCCTCCGCGCTGTCGCAGAAGGCGTCCGATGTAGATGGATGAGATGCCGGCCCCCAGCTCTACGATGCATCGCCGCCGGTTGATGATGATCTCGTTGAGCACGGCGACGACGCCGCTGGGTCGCATTGCCGCCATATTCCATGGCAGATAGCTCGATGACAGCGGTGCCAGAACCTGTAGCGCAAGTACGTCCTGCCAGAGCTGATCATTCATGGGTCGCCGCCTGAGGTAGGGATCGCGCCACCTGTGGTACGTGGCGTTCGGGCCAGTGTCCGGTTGCGCGCATGGTGGACCCGACCTGGAACGCTGCTGCAGTTCTACCAGATCGTCCTAGCGAGTGCGTTACGTAAAACTACGCAATACCAACGAGTAGTCGTGGCCGCTAACGGCTGCACGATGGCCACCAGGTGTGCAGTTGACCAGGGATAACCCGCCCACGCATTGACCCTCATCCGTGCCGGCGGATTGGTTCCGCCGACTTGACCGTTCGTCGGGATACCGGCTAGGTTGCTGACCGTCATCACTGGACTTTTTTCAACCTGAACCGCGCGGCGCTCGCGCGTCGCGTCTGACCTTGCGGTCCACCGCACCGCAAGGGGAGGTTGAAAAAGGTTCACTGCCAAACGCTTGTCTGGGTATTGTGGGAAGCCGCTTCGGCGATGCGTACTCCGAGGAGAGTCGAGTGTCGGAGATAGACGGCGAGTCGGCCGGTGGCGGCGCCGACGTGGCGCCGCGGATTTCAGTCATCGTCCCCACCTACAACCGCGCCGAGGATCTGCGCCTCACGCTTGAGAGCCTGTGCGCGCAAACGCTCCCCGTCGACCAGTACGAGGTGGTCGTCACCGACGACGGGTCAAGCGACGAGACGCGGTCGGTCGTCGAATCTTTCGCGGGCAGACTGCGGTTCAAATACCACTTCCAGGAGGATCTCGGTGCCCAGGCCGCGCCGATGCGCGACAACGGCGTCACGCGGGTGCGCAACGCCGGCGCGCGGCTGGCCGCCGCGCCGCTGCTGGTCTTCCTGGACTGCGCCACGCTGGCCGGCCCGGATCTGCTCGCGGCATATCTGCGGGCGCACACCCCACCCGCCGTGCCGGGCCGGGCGGTCGCCGGGTACGTGTACGGATACCCGCCACGGGAGACCGACGATCCGGACTACCGGTGCCCACCCGGACTGGCCGAGGCGGTCCGGACGCTGACACCGCAGCAGGTGGTAGACCGCTACCGGGACGAGCCGGGGTTTCGCGACCCGAGGCACGGCGAGTTCGAGAAGGTCGGCTTCGACCTGCGGAACCGCATCTTCCCGGAGGAGTTGTTCTGGAGCTCGAACTGCTCCGTGCCCGCCGCGGACTTCTGGGCGGTCGGCGGCTTCGACGAGGACTTCCGCGGTTGGGGCCTGGACGACGTCGATCTGGGCTACCGGCTGATACGCAACGGTACCGCGATTCACCTGAGCCTGGACGCGTGGGCGATCGAGTCACCGCACGAGCGGGACGGGGCGGTGAACCTCGCGGGCTTCCACCGCAACGCCCGGAGCTTCTTCGACAAATACCAGTTCGCCGAGCCGCCGCTCGAACTCGGCTGGCTGGTCATGCAGTCACCCGGTGGGCCTGCGCTCGCTACGCTGGAGACGCTCAACCGCCAGGTGGCGGACTGGACCCACCAATGCGCCGGACTCACCGTCGCCGCGGAGTTGGAGCGCGCGTTCGCGCCGATCGCGCCCGATGAGCGCGTTGCGGTGTTCGGCGCCGGCGCCGTCGTGCCCGCCGTCAGGCAGCGGTGCGTTCTCGCCGATTTCGACCGACAGGTCGTGGACCGGCTCCTCGCGAATGGTGCGGGCGCGCGCCACGACGTGCGCCACAACCTGGGCATCCATACCGCATTACCGGACAACGCGGTGGACACCGTCGTGATCACGTCGAGGCTGGATGGGCTCTGGAGTGCTTTCGGCTCGGCGATTCTGGCCGAGGCGCACCGGATCGGCACGCGGGTATCCGTCCTTACCACGAATCGCCGGCATGGGTGACCCGGTCCAGCTCCGGAGACTCGCGTCGAGAGGCGAGTGGGACGCGCCCGGGAGGGACGCGGTCGAGCTGACCCTCCCGGCTGCGGTGACCCGGTCGCCCCGCCGCAGAGTTCCGCCGCTGAACGATCGGGACGCCGTCATCTTGGAGGGTGTCGCCTCGGGAGCTTCGAGCGTGCAGCTCGCGGCGAGCCTCTTTCTGAGTCAGCAGGGCGTGAGCTACCACATTGGACGACTGCTGCGCAGGTTCCGCGTGCCGAACCGGACCGCGCTGGTCGGCAGGGCGTACTCCCTGGGCATATTCGACTCCGGTTCCTGGCCGCCCAGGGTGCTGCGGGAGTTTGTCGCCGACGAGTAGCGCTCGTCGGGTCAGCGTGTTCCGTAACGTGCGGAAAGTTCCGGACGAACGAGCGGGTAGCGCGCTGAGCTGGGTGGAATGCCCCATGCGCAGTGCCGCTGACGCCAAGATCCACCGGATCGACCGGATATTGGCGGCCACGCCGCGTGCCGCGTGGCCGCGTCGCATCGGCAGGCGCGGTCAGGCCGCGCCGCGCCCGCGCGACGCCGCGGTGTCCAGCACCAACCGCGCCGCCGCTTGCGCGCCGTCCGGAAAGCGCTCGTAGGCGGTCATCATTTCCCGGGCTCGGGCACGGTACGCCGGCCGGGTCAGCACCGTGCGCACGGCGTCGCGGATCCGCTCAGCCGTCTGCCGCTCCTTCTTCAACCAGACGCCGGCACCGGACCACGCCACCCGGGCGTTGTTCTCCATGTGGTCCTCCGAGTTGCCCACCGCGACCAGCGGCACCCCGTGCGCCAGCGCGGTCTGCACGCCCCCGAAACCGCCATTGGTGACCATGAGGTCGACCTGCGGCAGTACCTCGGTGAACGGGATGTACGGCTCCAGTACCACGTTCGCCGGGTGGCGATCCGCGGACAGCACCTCGCGCGGATCGCGGCCGCCCGACGTGGCGATCACCAGGATGTCTTCGTCTGCCAGCCCGTCGATCGCCGGCAACAGGAGGTTCTCCGGGTCGGTGGCCGCGGTACCCTGCGTGACGAACACCACCGGCCGGTCGGCAGCCCGGGCCTGCGCGATCCGGCCCCACCACGCCGGCCGCGCCCAGGCGTCCAACCCGTCCAACCGCGTCGGTCCGCAGAACACCACCGAGTCGGGCAGGTCGCGTCGTGGGTACTCGAACTGCGGGATGCTCGATTGGATGTAGCGGTCCACGATCTGCTGCGGCCAGGAGAAGAAGAAGCCATCGAGCGGCGGCAGGCCGAGCGCCGCCCGGATCCGGGTCACGGCCCGCTGCGGCTCGCGCATCACGACCCGGCGGACGAGTTGGTCGAGCAGGCGGTTGCGTATCCGGCCGAGCGGCCCGCGCGCGGGCGGCAGGCCGGTGCCGTACGGCGCCGTGTCCACGCTCGACACGTGCAGCGCGCCGGTCGAGAAGACCGCCTGGGGGATGCCGCGGCGCTCGGCCGCGAACATCCCGGCCAGGAAACTGTGGTCGGAGACCACCACCTCGGGCGCGAAGGAGTCGATCAGCTCGTCGATGTCCGCGACGAAGGCCGGAACGGGGCGGACGAACACCTCCAGCACGGTGGCGCCGTACCCGCCGACGCCACCGGCCCGGCCCGGCGCGCTCTGCAGCGCGTCCGCCGCGCCGGCGTCGGCCCCGGCGCGCGTGCTCATCGGTGCGAACTTCGCGCCGGTACCGACGACCAGGGACTCGAATGCCCGCCCGGTGTACCAGAGCACGTCGTGACCCCCGGCGACCAGCTCTCGGACCAGGGGTGTCGCGTAGCGCAGGTGCCCGGTGATGGCGTGCGTGGTCACCAGAATCGTTGTCACGTGGGTCAGCCTTTCCCGACAGTGGCGGAACTCCGCCCCGCCGGCCAGCCGGGCGAGGTCACTCGGCGACGCGCGCGAACAGCCGTCCGGCCCAGGCGAGCGACAGGACGGCACCGCCAATCGCCAGACCGAACGCCCACGCGATCCCGCTGTTCCAGGCATGTCCCGCAAACAGTTCCCGGGCGCCTTCCACCACCGTCGTCAGCGGGTTGGCCAGGGACAGCCAGCGCAGCCAGTCCGGCGCGTACGTCATCGGCACGAAGATGCCCGACAGCAGCAGCAGCGGCATGGTGATCAGGTTGATCCCCGGACCGAGTACCTCGTTGGTCTTGAAGATCAGCGCGAGCGCGTACGAGAGCGGCGCGATGGAGAGCGCGAGCAGCAGCAGGAGTCCCGCCATCTGTAGCAGTTGGACGGGGTACAGGCGCAGCCCGAACACTATCGCCGGCAGGGTGATCATCGTGCACTGGAACAGCAGCACCGCCGCGTCGCGCAGACTCCGCCCGAGCAGCAGGGCGAACCTGCTGACCGGGGTGACCTGGAACCGTTCGAGCACGCCGAAGTTCGTCTCGGTGACCAGCGAGAAGCAGGCGTAGAGACAGGTGAATATGGCCATCTGCACCAGCAGGCCCGGGAAGTAGAGGTTGAGCACCTCGTCCGGGTTTGCGCCGCGCAGGCTGCTCTTGAGCAGCGGGGCGAACAGGATCAGGAAGAACAGGGGCTGGACGAACATCACCGCCACCCCCATCTTGTTGTGGATGGTGCGGGTCACGGCGCGCTGGAACACCAGCCAGGTCTCGCTGAGGATCTTCACGGTGCACTCCTTGGTCGTCCGTGGGCGGCGTCACTTCGCATCGCGTAGCGACCTGCCGGTCTTGCGCAGGAACACGTCGTCGAGCGACGGCCGCTCCAGCGTGATCGATCGGAGTTCCAGCCCGTTGGCGTCGAGCAGGCGCATCACCTGCGGCAGCGCGGTGTCTCCCTGGTCCACGTACAACCGGATGGCCTGCTGGTCGGTGTCGTCCACCTCCCGGACGAACGGCTGCTCCGCCAGCAGCTTGCGGGCGATCTTCGGGTCGCCGGCCACGCCGACCGCGACGATGTCCCCGGCGATCTCCCGCTTGAGGTCCGCTGGCGTGCCCTCCGCGGCCACCTGGCCGTGGTCGATGATGACCAGCCTGTCGCACAGCGCGTCCGCCTCGTCGAGATAGTGGGTGGTCAGGAAGACGGTCATGCCCTCCTCGCGGAGCCTGCGCACCTGAACCCACAGGTTCGCCCGGCTCTGCGGGTCGAGGCCGGCGGTCGGCTCGTCCAGGAAGACCAGTCTGGGGGAGTGCACCATGCCGAGTGCCAGGTCGAGACGCCGCCGCTGCCCGCCCGAGTACGTGCCCGTCCGCCGGTCCGCGCACTCGCCCAGTTCGAAGGCGTCGACCGCCCACCGTGCCCGTGCCTGCGCCGCGGACTTGGTCATGCCCTGGAACCGACCCTGGATGATCAGCTCCTGCCAGGCTGTCATGGTCGGGTCGGTGCCGCCTCGCTGGCCGACGTAGCCGATGTGCCGGCGCACTTCGGCTGGCTGCTCGACGAGGTCCGCGCCGAACACCGTTGCCCGACCGAAGGAGGGCCGAAGCAGCGTGGCGAGCATCCGGACCGTGGTCGTCTTACCCGCACCGTTCGGCCCGAGGAAGCCGAAGATCTCCCCGGCCTCCACCACAAGGTCCACACCGCGTACCGCCTCGACCTGCCCGCGACGACCGTGGAATGTCTTGCCAAGTCCACTAGTTTCGATCATTTTTTCTCGCTTTCAGGACGCGTCCGCACGCGTTTCCGGCTCGATGAGCAGTCCCATGTACTCAATTCCATAAGTGCCGGGCCGGGAACGCAGCCGCGGCGGACGCTCCGGGTCGATCGACATCCGGTCCAGATGCGGGTAGATGGCGCGGAACGCCTTGCCCGCGAACAGCTTTCCGAGCACGGCGCCCGGGCAAAAGTGCGGGCCGGCGCCGAAGGCCATGTGGTCCTCCTTGTTCGGGCGGTCCAGGTCGAACGCGTCCGGGTCCGGAAACTTGCGCGGGTCGCGATTGGCCGCGGCTAGCAGCGTGTGCACAAGTGCGCCGCGGGGGATCACCGTGTCGTGCAATGCGACGTCTACCTCTGCGCGGCGCAGCAGCCAGGGAGTCGGGGTGTACAGGCGCAGGTATTCGTCGATGAAATCATCTGTGCGCTCGGGGTCCGCGGTCAAGACCCGGCCCAGATGCCGGTCCTCCAGCAGCATTTTCATCCCGCCGCCCAGCAGGTTCATGGTGGTTTCCATGCCGGCGGCGACATAGGACCATCCGAGGCCGACCATTTCGTCGTGGTTTACGTCCCCGGACTCCTTGCGACAGACCAGGTCGCTGAGGATGTCACCGCGGTGCGGGCAGCCGGCGCGCTCGGCGGCCAGCTCGTCGATGTAGCCCACCAGGCCCATGAAGTCCTCGAAGAAGCCCGGCACCAGCTCGGGGTCGAGCCCGCCCATCACGGAGAAGACCTCGATGACCGCCTGGGACCAGCGCTGCATCTCGGCCTTGCGCTCCATCGGAAAGCCGAGCATGCCGCCGACGACCCGCAGCGGCAGCGCGGTGCTGAACTGGTCGACGAACTCGACGGAGCGCTGGGCGAGCAGGTCCTCGACGAGTTCCTCGACGGTGTCCTGGATCCACCCGTTCAGGGAGCTCAGCGCACGTGGACCGAGGGCACGGTTGGTTACCCGGCGCAACCTGGTGTGGTCCGGGGCGTCCCGGTTCACCATGATCGGCAGATCGAGGAAGTCACCGCGGCGCACGTGCGAGGAGAACTGCCGGCGGTCCCGCAGCGCCATCGCCACGTCGTCGTACCGGCTCAGAATGTAGAAGTCCTCGCTGTCGGCGGTCGCGGCGGTCATGCGGTGCACCGGGGCCTCCTCGAGCAGGCGCCGGTACATCGGCCAGGGCAGGACACGGTGCTCGGGATCGGCCGGGTCATAGATGATCGGCTCATTCGCTACGGACTGCACGGACTGCTCCCTTCGGCGGGGCGACGAACCGGGCGGAGATGAACCTTCGCAGGTAGGTGTGCACGAGCCCGGTGGTCAGCGGCGGGCAGGCCAGTCCGGTACCGGTCAGGGCGTGGCGGGTCCATGCCGAGTCGAAGCGCGGCACCCGCGCGTCGTCGATGGTGTCCACCAGGAACGGCACCAGGCCGAGCAGCGCCATCGTCCCGGAACGCGAGCCCGTGATCCGGTCGCGCCAGTCGTCGAAGGTGGTCAGGTCGACCGGGTACCCGAACTCGCGGACCATGGCGAACAGTTGCGGCCAGGTCAGCTCGGTGTCGTTGACCAGGTGGAAGGTTCCGCCGCTCAGTTCCGGGCGGCGGGCGATCTCCACCACGGCCGCCGCGACGTAGTCGATCGGCGCCGGCTGGAGATGGATGTTGACCTCCTGCGGCCCCACTCCGGCCTCGATACAGCCCTTGAGCATCATGCTGAGGTGGTCGACCCGGTTGAACGCACCGGTGCGGCTGTCCCCGCCGGTGTTGATCCGGTGGATCGTGGTGGGCACGCCCCGCTGGTGCGCGGTGCGGATCATCTGTTCGGCGACCCATTTCGACTGTGCGTACCCGACCGCCAGCGGCCCACTTTCGATTGGCGGTTGCGACTCGTAGACGGCGTCCGGCTCGTATTCGACAGAGGAGAACACGCCGACGGTGGAGATGAAGTGCACGGGGCGAACCGGGCCACCCATGGTGGCCAGCCGCAGCACCTCGCGGGTGCCGTACACGTTCGCCCGTTCCAGCGCCTGGTACGGATAGGTCCACTTGACCTGGGCGCCGCAGTGCACGATGTCCCCGCACCGCATGTGCAGGTCGGCGAGCGCCTCGTCGTCCAAGCCGAAGCCCGGCTCGGTCAGGTCGCCGGGCAGCGCGACGATCCGGGACCGATGCCGGGCGACGTCGATGCCGTAGGTGTCGAGGTTGGTCAGGATCCGCTCCAGTGCCCGCTGCGGGCTGCTGGCCCGGGCCAGGCAGTAGACGTCGCCGGCGCGCCGTTCGAGCAGTTCGGCCAGGAGGAAGGCGCCGACGAAGCCGGTCGCACCGGTCAGCAGGGTGCCACCCGGTGCGCTGTCGGGATGCGACGCCGGCTCGGCGGCGGCGATCGACGGCGGCAGCGCGGCGCGCTCGGCCATCTCGGCCACGCTCATCCGGGTGAGCTTGCCCGTTTTCAGAATCGACAGCGGGCGGGGCTGCCTGGCGACCACGGGGTCGAGGGTCGGCGCCGACGGGTCCGGCACGCTCGCCGGCGCGGCGGTATCAGGGGCGGCGGCGCGGATCTCGTCGGCGATCGTCGTGGCGAGCGAGGCCGGCGAGGCGGAGTCGAAGAGGACGTGCATCGGCAGCCGGACGTTGAGGTCGTGGTCGACCGCGGTCACG
Source organism: Plantactinospora sp. ZYX-F-223 (assembly GCF_039649625.1). Classification (NCBI taxonomy): domain Bacteria; kingdom Bacillati; phylum Actinomycetota; class Actinomycetes; order Micromonosporales; family Micromonosporaceae; genus Plantactinospora; species Plantactinospora sp. ZYX-F-223. Next base: position 22,133 of record NZ_JBDJAV010000078.1, read on the forward strand.
AACTCGGCGAGCATCAACGAGTCGGCTCGGGTGATGACCGGCTCGGCGGGATCGATCTCCTCCGCCTCGCAGCCCTCGATCGAGCCGAGCAGCGCGGCGAGGTACTGCTCCAGGCGTTGTCGCGCCTGTTGCGGGCTCGCCTGGCGCAGCCGAGATGGGTCGGGCCGGGCGACCTTCGAACGCTTCGGGGCCTGGGCCGGCGAACCGGCGGGCGCCGGGGCGGCGGTCAGCCGCTCGACGGTCTCCGCGGTCAGCGGACGGAAGGAGACGCCGCTGATGAGCGCGAAGAGCACCCCGTCCTCGTCAGTCATCGACACGTCGCCGAGCACGCCGTCATCCCGGCCGCGAGCGGGGTCGTCACGCAGGACCGCGGTGCAGCGTATCTCGCCGTCGGTAAAGCTTCGCCGGACTGTCATGCTCGCGAAGCCGGTGCCGACGTACACCGGCCGCTCGGGTACGGCGCTGGTGCTCGCAGCGACCGCGACCAATTGCGCGCAGATGTCCATCAGGAGCAGGTCGGACCGCACCCCGGCGGTCAGCGCGGCGCACTCCGGGTCTGGCGTCGCGACGAACCCGACCGCGGCCGCCCGGCCGCGCAGCGCCGACTGCACCAGCCGGAAGCTCGCGCCCAGGGCGAAGGAGGGATGCCAGGCCCGCCGGTAGAACTCTTCGTGGTCGAGTTCGTCGAGGCACCGGCCGCGAGCCCGCTCGAACTCCTCCGGTTCCAGTTCGTCGGCGTTCCCGGAATCGGCCGTGACGACGTCGGCTTGGAGCAGTTGCTGCCAGCCGCTGTGCGGATCGCGTGCGAAGACGCGGATGCGGGCCTGACCGTCGCTGTCCGGATCCAGGATGGCCTGCACCGTGCGCGCGGCGTCGTCCGCGAGGATCAGTGGCCGGGTCAGCGCCAGGTTCCGCAGGGCGAACGGTCCATCGAGGGCGCGGTGTGCGCAGCGGTGCATCAGCTCCAGGAAGGCGATGGCGGGGACCACGATCCGGCCGTGCACGCGGTGCTCGTCGAGCAGCGGCAGCGCCGCCAGCGACAGCTCCGTCTCCGCGATGAGCTGTCCGGCCGCCGTTTCGGTGAAGCGCGGCCGCAGTGCGACGCCCTCGTCCGCCGGTACGAGTGCCATTTCGTGCCGCAGCGAAGGAACCCAGTAGTCGCGGTGTTCGAACGGGTAGCGGGGAAGATTTGGGATCTTCTCCGGACGCTGGCAGATCGCGGACCAGTCGATCGCGACGCCCCGCGTCCAGAGCACCCCGAGGGACTGCTGCATGAGATGCCGATGGTCCGGGTCGGGGTCGTCGGGGGCGTAGGTCGGGAGGTAAAGGGCTGTTTCCCCGCCGGGACACTGCCGGACGAGGTGCTCAAGCCCGCGCGGACCCAGCTCGATGAAGATCTCGGCGCCGGCGGCCGCGGCCGCTTTGACGGCGGTGCGGAACTCCTCGGGGTCGTGCTCGGTGAGCACGGTGTCCGCGACCACACCGCGCTCGCCCCACCAGGCAACCAGGGAGTCGGGGTCCTGCGTTGCGGCGGGCACGAGGAAGGTGGTGTGTGGGGTGGTGGTGGGTGGGGTGTGGTGTTGGGTGAGGTGGGGGTGGGGTGTGTTGGTGGTGAGTGCGGTGAGGGCTTGGGTGAGGTGGGTGTGGTTGGTGGTGGTGATGGTGGCGCGGTGGGGGTGGTGGGTGCGGGTGTGGGTGGTGGTGTAGGCGAGGTGGGGGAGGGGGGTGGGGTGGTGGTGGAGGTGGTGGAGGAGTTGGGTGGCGGTGTTGTGCAGGGTGGTGGGTGTGGTGGCGGAGAGGGTGATGGTGTGGGGTTGGTCTTGGTCTTGGTTTTGGTGGGTGTCGGTTGTGGTGGTGGGGGTGGGGTGGTGTTGGAGGATGAGGTGGGCGTTGGTGCCGCCGAAGCCGAAGCTGCTGGTGGCGGCGGTGGGGGTGGGTGTGGTGAGGGGGGTTGGGGTGGTGGGGATGTGGAGGTGTGGGTTCCAGGGGATGTGGGGGTTGGGGGTGATGGTGGTGGGGTGGGGTGGGATGGTGCGGTGGTGGAGGGTGAGGATGGTTTTGATGAGGCCGGCGATGCCGGCGGCGGCTTCGAGGTGGCCGATGTTGGTTTTGACGGAGCCGAGGTGGAGTGGGTGGTGGTGGGGTCGGTTGGGGGTGAGGGTGTGGGTGAGGGCGCGGATTTCGATGGGGTCGCCGAGGGCGGTGCCGGTGCCGTGGGTTTCGACGTAGTCGATGTGCTGCGGCTCGACCCCCGCGTCGGCGAGCGCCTTGTGGATCACCTCCTCCTGTGCGGGTCCCCGGGGCACCGTGATTCCCGCGCTTGCGCCGTCCTGGTTGACCGCTGAGCCGCGGATCACCGCCCAGATGTGGTCTCCGGCCTCCTGCGCGTCGGACAGTCGCTTGAGGACGACGATCCCGCAGCCTTCGCCGCGGACGTAGCCGTCGGCGTTGTGGTCGAAGGTGTGGCATTGGCCGGTGGGGGAGAGCATGCGGCCTTTGCTGAGGGCGATCATGGCGTCGGGGGAGAGGATGAGGTTGACGCCGCCGGCCAGGGCGGTGTCGGTTTCGCCGGTGCGGAGGGCTTGGCAGGCCAGGTGGACGGCGACCAGGCTGGCGGAGCAGGCGGTGTCGACCACCAGGCTGGGGCCCTGCAGGCCGAGAGCGTACGAGAGCCGGTTCGCCGCGAAGTTCGCCGACGCCCCGATCGCCGTGTATTCGTCGATCGAATCAGGGTCCGGTGTGGCGAGCCGCTCGTACTCGCCGGCCCGCATTCCGATGTAGACGGCGGTGTTGGTGCCGTGCAGGCTGTCGGGTGGGATGTGGGCGTGTTCGAGGGCGTGCCAGGCGGTTTCCAGGATGATGCGGTGTTGGGGGTCGATGGCGGCGGCTTCCCGGGGGGTGATGCCGAAGACGGTGGGGTCGAAGCCGCGTACGTCGTGGAGGAAGCCGCCGTGGCGGGCGTAGGTGTGTCCGGGGGTGTCGGGGTCGGGGTGGTAGTAGCGGTCGTTGTTCCAGCGGTCGGCGGGGATGGGGGTGATGGCGGTGCGTGCCTCGGTGAGTAGTTGCCAGAACTGTTCGGGGCCTTCCGCGCCGGGGAACCGGCA
>NZ_JBDJAV010000079.1:0-24422 GCF_039649625.1 Plantactinospora sp. ZYX-F-223
TGCGGCCGACTTCGACCTCGAACTGATCGAGAGCCGGACGCTCGACGGCCGCACCCAAGAACTCATCTACCGGCCCACCCTGCATGTCTGAGTCCATTCATGCCCGTCAACCAGCCGAACCTGACCCGGAAGTATCCTGTGCCCGACATACCGACCGGCCTCTCGGTCACCTTGGTCACTCGGCTTGCTGATCGTGCGGACGGGGACCAGTGCTCGGCGGGGTGGTCGTAGGACGGCTGCAGCTCGCTCGCCCGGCCGGGTCTGCGCCGCCGGTAGCCCCGCACCCACGCCAGCCAACGTACCTGGAAGGGCTTGATGGATCTCTGCTCGTTCTGCGAGATCGTCGCTGGCCGGGCGCCGGCAACGGTTGTCCGTCGGTGGCCGGACGCTCTCGCGATCGTCCCCCGGAGCCCAGTGGTGGACGGCCACGTGATCGTCATCCCGACGAGCCATGTTCGGGATGCGTTAGAGGACACGGAGGTGACCGCCGCGACGATGCGGGCCGCGGCCGGGATAGCGCCGCATCCCTGCAACCTGATCACCTCTGCCGGCCGGGAGGCGACGCAGAGCGTCTTTCACCTGCACATCCACATCGTCCCCCGCCGGGAGAACGATGGCGTGGCACTGCCCTGGCACCCCGGCCGGCACCGCCCCTGATCGTCGGACCCGGAGCCCTGGTCCCTCCCCAGGACCTCTGGGGAGGGATCCCATGTTCGTCCGTCGGCAGCGTGACGAGCGAGCGTCAGGACTGCGACTGTGGATAACGAGCCCATCTGTGGATAACGGCCTGATCATGTGTCGGATGTGGTACGGGGGCCTTCGATACGCGGGTCTGTTCCGGTACCTGGGAGATGTCGCACACTCGGTTGACGGCTACGCGGTGCGTTCCCCTACGCTCTACGCGTAGTAATCACGCGGTGATTCTGTGTGTAAATCTTCTGCGGAAATCGGCGGTACGGGGCCGCTGGCGACGGTCACGCCCGGGTGGGCGTACGGAGTGAAGCGAGGGCGCCATGGAGCTGCGGCTCACCCCGGTGCAGGTGCGGAACCGACTCATCCTGGTGGCCCGGCGGATCGTCGCCGACCACGCTCCGGACGCCGAGGGGATCTGCCGCACCTGCGGAGTCCTGCACTGCGAGGCGCTGGCGGCGGCCCGCGGCTATCTGGCCCGGGTCGAGGAGCCGCGCCGCCCGCTGGTGGTCGAGATCCACCGCCGCGCGGCCGTACCGCCGCCCGGCGTCACCGCCGCCGAGCTGCGGATCGCCGCCGACGCGGTACCGAAGGACGCCGAACCCTGACCCGCCGTCCGGAGGGACGGGTGGCGGCCGTACGGAGCAGACCGCGAGGTCCGCGCGGGTGGTTATCCGTCGAACGGGTAGAAAGGGCACAGCGCCGGTTCTCCGGCCCGAGCCACCCGCTGTGCGGAAAGGACTTCGCGATGACTCTCGACCGACCCGTTCCACCCGACCCGTACGAGCTGCTGCCGACCGTTCCGACATTCACGCTGACCAGTAACGACGTCCAGAACGGCGAGCCGATGGCCGCCGAGTTCGCCCACCCGAGTGTCGGTGGCGCGAACCTCTCGCCGCAGCTCGCCTGGACGGGCTTCCCGGCCGAGACCAAGAGCTTCACGGTCACCTGCTACGACCCCGACGCGCCCACCGGCAGCGGGTTCTGGCACTGGGTGCTGGTCAACGTACCCGTCGAGGTGACCGAGCTGCCCCAGGGGGCCGGGCAGACGTCATCGGCCGGTGTCCCGGGCGCGTTCAGCGTGCGCAACGACTACGGCGAGCAGACGTACGGCGGCTCCGCGCCGCCGGCCGGGGACCGCCCGCACCGGTACGTCTTCGCCGTGCACGCCCTCGACGTGGAGAAGCTCGACCTCGCGCCGGAGGCGAGCCCGGCGTACGTCGGGTTCAACCTGACCTTCCACACCCTGGCCCGGGCGGTGATCCGGCCGACGTACGAGGTCAAGGGCTGAGGCTGGCGGCGGGGCCGGCATCCGGCGGTAGATGGTGCAGCCGATGCCGGCCCGTGGCCCGTGGTGGCTTCAGGCGGGCACTCGGGCGACCGCGAAGACGGACTGACCGAACGGCGGGCGGACCACCCGCTCCGCGGCCTTGGTCACCGGCAGTACGAGGGTGTCGTACAGCTTGACCATCGGCCCTTCCTTGGGCATCAGCCGGAACACGCTGGTCGCCATGTAGTAGCCGAGCAGCCCCAGCGCGTTGGCGTAGTGCAGCGTCTCGACCTCCAGGCCCGCCTCTTCGAGCGCGGCCCGCATGGTCTTCTTCGTGTAGCGCCGGACGTGCCCGGTGGCGATGTCGGCCGGGCTCATCGCGAACTCGAAGGCCGGCACGATCAGCACGATCGCCCCGCCGGGCCGGACCAGGTTGCGCATGCTGCGCAGCGCCCCGACGTGGTCCTCGATGTGCTCCAACACGTTGTAGGAGACGGCGGCGCTGTAGTCGCCCTGCTCCGTGTTGGGCAGCAGCATCTGCCGCACCTCGATGGTCGGCTCGCTGGCGAGGCGCTCCTTGAGCGCGACCAGCCGGTCCGGGTCAGCCTCGGTCGCGGTGAACCGCTCCAGGAACGGTGCCCACTCGATGGCGTAGTCCCCCAGGCCACTACCGATCTCGATCGGATTGTTGCCAAGGTAGGGGAGGGCCAGCTCGACGAACCAGCGTCGGTGGTTGACGGCTGTGGCCAGGCCCTCGAGCACCTCTTCCTGAATACGCTGATCTCCAGTTATTTCTGCCATGCGTAGATCCCTCACGCTCTGACTCGACCTGCACTGGACCGACAGAGTGAACCATCTACGACGACCGTAGGAAAATTGGGGCACTCGTGCGAGCCGAACTCGTGACTTCAGGCATCGGTTGTGACCAGTTCGGGGGCGTTTCGTTACAGACCTCTCGAACATAGCCCGAGGAGGTACGCCCGGCATGTCGGGGCGATAACAGTCCAGTGTCGATCCCTTGGTCGGCTCGCCACGCTCCGCCAGCCGACGGTGACGCCCCGGGGTCGCCGCGCTGGCGGAGCCGGTTCGACCGCGGACGGAGGCTCAGGAGGTGCGGATGCAGCAGCCGGCGCAGACCTTGGGTTGCGGCAGGGTGAAGGCCAGGCAACAGGTCTTGCGCTGGACGGTCAGTTCGCCGGTCGGGCCGGGCACCAGGTCGACCAGGTCCGCCACGCCCAGGGTGTCGAGCAGTGCACCGATCGTCTCGGCGGAGCCGCCGGGCAACGCGTCGGCGGCCCGCAGCACCCCGTGCGCGACGCCAGAGGCGACCGAGCCGAGCAGCGTACGGGCGCCGACCCGGACCTGCTGGTGCAGCGAGTCGAGCATCGGGGTCAGGTGCGCGTCGAGCAGCGACGCGCGCAGCGCGGCGAGCAGCTCGGCCTCGCCCAGTACGACCCGCACCTCGGGCAGGCCGGAGAGGGCCAGTGGGTCCGAGGGAAGTACGGCGATCTCGGTGGAGCGGCGCATGCCGAGCGTGAGCAGCGGCCGGTGGTCCTCGAACCTGACCAGTACGTCGTCCGGGCGCAGTAGCGGCACCCGGCGCGCGGAGGCCCAGCCGAGCACCACGGGCAGCAGCAGCCAGTAGGTGTAGGACTTCCAGGCCAGTGCGGCGGCGGCGTGTGAGGTGGCGCCCCAGCGGTGCCGGGTGACGGCCAGCAGTTCGGGCAGCCGGGTCCCGTCGACCAGCTCGGTGGCCGGGGCCCAGCCGGTCTCGTCCGAGACCAGCAGGCCGGTCGCGAGGCCGGGCAGCTCGTCGGTGCCGAAGGCGGCGCGCAGCGTGGCGGTCACCGGGGCCAGTGGTGCGGCGGCCCGGTCGCCGATCAGGATGGTCACGCTGGGTCGCCGTTTCGCGGCGCTCCGGTGGACGGGCAGATGCCCGGCACGACGGCCGCAGCCGGACTGGTCTGCCTCGATGCCACCTGGATCAACCCCCCACGTCTGACAACCGAACGTCACCCTAGCCTACTAAGGCAAGGCTAACCAGAGTTGGGGGTATCGGGGTGTCTTCCCGTGATGTTTCCCCCGACACGTCGCGGATCTGACTGGGGATGCGAGGTTGGGCGGTGGAGGATCATCCACGGAGGCCGAAATGTCAAGCCATTGTCGTTAACGCGCCAGTTCTGTCAGACTGGCCGGCTCGGCCAGCAAACTGAGATTCCCGGCCAGAGGAACCTGATGACCACGCCAATCGAGCGGGCTGCCGACTCGTTCGCGGCCGAGCTTTCCCGCCGGCGGGTCGAGCGGGGCATGACCAAGAAACAGCTCGCGGCCCGGATGGGGTTCGACCCTTCCTACGTCAGCCATGTCGAGGGTCGGCGGCACCGGCCGACCGAGGACTTCGCCCGGCGCGCGGAGGCCGTACTCGGCGCCGCCGGAGCGATCTGGCAGCGCTTCCAGGAGTACGACGAACTGCGGCAGGCCCGCTCCAGTGCCGTCGCGCACCGCGATCCGCCCGTACCCGAGCAGTGGATGCCGCCCGGCACCGGACTGATCGTGGAGCAGGAGACCGCCACGCTCGCCTACCACGAGGGCGCGTACCGCTGCGTGATCCGGCGGGCGCTCTACAACGCCGGAACGGAGCCGGTCACCCGCTACCTGGTGCGGATCGCCGTGGATCGCTATCCGAACGACCCGGCCCGGTCCAACCGGCACCACCGGGAGAACCCGCTGACCTTCGCCGAGCTGGACCTCCAGGCGTTCTGCGACGACCAGGGCAACCGCGAGCCGATGGAGTGGCGCAAGAAGCACGACCGGGACGCCTTCAAGGAGGTGTGGCTGCTCTTCGAGAACGGCGACGGCCGGTTCCCGCTGTATCCGGGCGAGCGAATCACCACCGAATACTCCTACCGGGTCAACCAGGACAAGTGGGGCCAGTGGTTCCAGCGCGCCGTACGGTTGCCCACCCGCCGGCTCGCGCTCCGGCTCGACCTGCCGCTCGACCTCGAGCCGCAGGTCTGGGGCGTGGAGACGTCGCTGTCGGCCGAGGAGGGGCCGCTGCGTACGCCACTGGTCCGGCACGACGAGGGCGGCCGGGCGCTCTTCGAGTGGTCGACCGACGACCCGCCGCTGAACGCCCGGTACCGGCTGGAGTGGCGCTACCGGGCCCAGCCGGCCGCACCCGCCGCCGCTGCGCCGCCGGAATCGGCGGAGGGCCGGGCCAGTGACCGGATGCGGGCCGCCGGCATCGTGCAGCTCGGCGCGGACCTGCTCCGCCAGCCGGCCCGGCACTTCGACCTGCCCCGGGACGACGCCAACGCCCGCGACGTGGTGGCCCGGCTCCGGGCCGCCCTGGAACGTCTCGACGAGCTGCACCCGTTCAGCAAGGGGGTCGGGCTCGCCGCGCCGCAGATCGGGCTGCCCTGGGCCGCCGCCGTGGTACGCCCGCCGGACCGGGACGCCGAACCGGTCGTACTGCTCAACCCCCGGGTGGTCGACGCCGCCCTGGAGACCGACGAGCAGTACGAGGGTTGCCTCTCCCTGTTCGACCTCCGTGGCCTGGTCGCCCGGCCGCTGCGGCTCGACGTCGAGCACGCGCGTTGGGACGGCAAGCGCATGATCACGTCGTTCGAACTCGCCATGGCCCGACTGGTCGCGCACGAGATCGACCACCTGGAGGGCCGGCTCTACGTCGACCGGATGGACCCGGAGGTCCCACTGGTGCCGATCGAGGAGTACCGGGACACCGGCAACCCCTGGCGCTACTGAGCGCGGGCGGCCGACCCCCGAGACGGGAGCCGGGTCTCCGTGCCCTACGGGTAGGACACGGAGACCCGGCTTTGGGGGAGAGGGAGGGTGTCTAGAGTTCGCCGAAGGCGTCGTACCGGATGTTCTCCGGGGGCACGTCGTCGGCGGCGAGCGTGCGGAGCGCGGAGCGGACCAGGGCGGCGGATCCGGAGACGTAGCAGTCGTGGGTGGTCCACGGGCCGTACCGGGCGAAGACGTCGGTGATCTCGCCACGCTCGCCGTCGAAGCCGGGATCCGCGCTGCACACCGGGATGACCGACAGCCACGGGTGCCGGCCGGCGAGGGCCTGGAGCTCGGTCAGCCCGTACAGGTCGTCGCGCCCGGCCGCGCCGGCGAAGACGTGCATCCAGCGGGTGCGGTTGTATCCGGCCAGTTCCTCGGCGAGCGCCTTGATCGGGGCGAGCCCGACGCCGCCGGCCACGCAGAGCACGTCCCGGGTGGAGGACCGGTCCAGCGTCATCGCGCCCATCGGGGCGGCCACCCGCAGCAGGTCACCGACCTTGACCCGGCGGACGAGGGCGCTGGAGACCCATCCGGCACCGACCGCCCGGACGTGGAAGTCGAGCGTGTTGTCCGCACGCGGGGCGTTGGCGATCGAGTACGTCCGCCAGAGGCGGGGCTGGTAGCGCGGCACCTCGACGCTGACGTACTGGCCGGCCCGGTAGGGCAGGTGGTGCTGGAGGGGACGGCAGGTCAGTACGGCGATGTCGCTGCCCCGGCGTTCGTGGCCGATCACCTCCGCGTGCCAGAACGGCGGGTTCGGATCGTCGGCCGCGCCGGCCTGCATGCGCTCGGCGATCACCCGGTACGCGTCCCGCCACGCCTGGTCGTACTCGAGGGTCCAGTGCTCGCCCGCGACCTCGGGCAGCGCGGCCAGCAGCGCGGTGCCCATGAGGTCGTAGTGCTCCGGCCTGACGTGGTATTTTCGGTGGTCGCGGCCGAGCGAGCGGAGGTACTCGTCGAAGTTCTCGGGGTCGTCGATGGTCTGGACGGCGGTCACGATCGCCTCCAGCAGCCGGTCCCGCTGGCTGTCCATCTGCACCGGAAACAATGTGCGCAGTGCGGGATCGGACAGGAACATCCGGGCGTAGAAGTATCCCGCGACCTTGTCCCGCCGATCTTCGACGAGGGTCCAGCTCTCCTTCAACAGCTGTGCGAGGTTGTCCATGACACCTTCTCGGTCGGGGCCACTGCGCGGATAAGAATGAATACCGTGAGTCAGTCTTGGTCGCACAGAATGTGCGATTGAAGGTCAATCGCCCCTTGTCGGAGAACCGACTTCCGCCGGAGCCGGAACGGCTGCGCACCGGCCCGAAGTGTGCTGCCGCCCGGATGCGTACGGCCGGGACGAGGGCGGTGGCGAGGTGCCGGCCGCCGCGACGCGGGCGGGGCGACACGGGCGGGGCGCTCGACTCCGCCGGGCGGTCGGGTCAGGGACACCGTGTGGACGCCCCCGCCGGGCGGCGCGATCGGGCACAGTTGTCGGGTGACGGTTGATCTCGCCCGCCCGCTGTCCCGCCGTGTGTTGGGCACCGAGGTGCTCCTGGTACTCGGGTTGTCCCTGGGACAGTCCGCGGTCTACTCGGCGGTCACCATCATCGCCCGGCTCACCGCCGATCGGCCGCTGTCCCAGCAGACCGCCACGCTGAACGCCTCACAGTCGGCGCGGCCCTGGCTCGACCTCACGTACCAACTCCTCGGGATCTTCTTCGCCCTCGTGCCGGTGCTGCTCGCCGTACACCTGATGAACCGGGACCGGACCCTGGACCGCGACGGGCTGCTCGCCCGGGACGCCCTGCCCGACCAGGGTCGGGGCGGTGCCCGGGAGGTGCTCGGCCTGGACGGCCGGCGGCCCGGCCGGGACCTGGCCTGGGGCGCGGCGCTGGCCGCCGCGATCGGTCTGCCCGGGCTCGGCCTCTTCTGGATCGCCGCGCACCTCGGCATCAACGCCAACGTCGTCCCGGCGAGCCTGCCCGACCTGTGGTGGGCGGTCCCGGTGCTGGTCCTCTCGGCCGCCCAGAACGCGATCCTCGAAGAGGTCGTCGTGGTCGGCTACCTGATGACCCGGCTGCGGGAGCTGGGGTGGCGGATTGGCGCCGTCATCGCCGCCAGTGCCCTGCTGCGCGGCTCGTACCACCTCTACCAGGGTTTCGGCGCGTTCGTCGGCAACGCGGTCATGGGCGTGGTGTTCGCGCTGTTCTTCCTGCGTACCAGGCGGGTGCTGCCGCTGGTGGTGGCGCACACCCTGCTGGACGTGGTCGCCTTCGTCGGCTACGCGCTGCTGCCCCCGGAATGGTTCGACTGGTTGTAGCCGGGTGACTCGCCGGGGACGGTCACCGCCGGACGTCCGGCAGTGTTCGGCCAGCCGGCTCCCGAGCGGTAGTACTCCACCGTCCGGGCGGCGAGCCGTTCGGTGTTGGCGGAACTCAGCATCGCGGCGGCCAGCGTCATCGCGCCAGGCAGTCGCCGTACGGCCAGCCGCAGGGCCAGCCAGTTCGCGGTCCGGGCGACGATCGGCGCACCCAGCCGCCAGCCCGCCTCGGCCAGCCGGCCCGGTTCCGCGTCGACGTCCTCCGTCGAACCGTCGTCGGCGGCCGGTCCCGGGTCTCCCCGCCGGCCGGCGATCGCCGCCTCGGCGGCGGCCAGCGCGGCCCGGGCACTTGCCACGTCCGGGTGGACCCGGGTCAGCACCAGCAGGTCGGCGGCCCGCTCCGGCCGGGTCGGATCATGGTCGTACGCGGCCGCCAGGTGCAGCACCAGGCCGGCCTGCGCCCAGGCGACGGCGGCGAACTCGGTGAGCGGGGCGAGCATCCCGGTCGCCGTGGACAGGGCCCCACCGGCAGCGGCGAGCCGGACGTACCGCCGGGTGGCCAACCGGACCAGACCCTCGGCGCTGGCACCGGGGTAGGCGGCCCGGACCCAGGCCGCCCAGGCTCCAGCCTCCGGGCCGAGCCCGCGTACCGCAGCCAGGGCGAGCAGTTCGGGTGTGTAGCCGGGGTGGTCGAGAATCTGCCGGACCGTCGATAGTTGCGCCTGCGGCCCAGGAGTACGCCCCGAAGCCGCTCGATCCGCCGAGCCACTGCCGTTGGGCGTGCCGACCGGGTACGGCGTACCGATGCCGGTGGGTCCGCTCGGCGTGCCGCTCGCCGCAGCATCGGCTCCGGCTTCCCGAGCGCCGGCGGCGGCGGACGGTACCGCCGTCTCTTCGCCGGAGTCCGTCCTGGCCGACTCGGCCGCCGTAGCCCCAGCCACCTTCTTCGCGGTGCTCCTCTTGGCGGTGGCCTTCTCGGTGGCGGTGGTCTTCTTCGCGGTGGTGGTTTTCTTGGCGGTGGTCTTCTTCGCGGTGGTCGCTTTCTTGGCGGTGGTCGCTTTCCTGGCGGCGGCCGTCTTCTTCGCCGGTCCGGCCTTCTTGGCGGTGACCTTGGACCCGGCCCCCTTCCCGGTCACGCTCTGCGTGGCGGTGTCGGCGCCCGGCTCCCTGCCAGTGGGGCTGGCCGGATCGATTGCCGGGACGGCCGTTCCATCTGTGGTCACCTCGTCGGATCCTCCTGCCGGAGCCGGAGCCGGAGCCGGAGCCGGAGCCGGAGCCGGAGCCGGAGCCGGAGCCGGAGCCGGAGCCGGAGCCGGAGCCGGAGCCGGAGCGTCGGCCGAGGGGGCGGTGTCGGCGGTCTGTGGGCGGGTCGGCGTCGCCACGGTCGGCGGAACCCGGTCGGCCCGCCCCGTGGCCGACGGTGGCGTGGCGGGATCCGGTCGGGTGACTGCTCCGGACGACTGCGCGGTGCGGGCGGGAGGCCGCCCGGGTGGCAGTGGCTCCGGTTCGGCCGGTGGCTGGAAGAGCACCGTCGGAGGGGTCTTACGGGCGCGCGGGCGGGGCGGAGCCGGGGACTGGTCGGCCGTCTCCGTCTCAGGGTCCGGGGCGGAGGCGAAGGCGGCCTTGGTCGGGCCGGAGCGGCGCGTCGACTTCGGCTCCGGGCGGCGGCGGGGCGGCTCGGTGGGCGACTGCTCCTCCATATCACGTGAGCCTAGTCTCGGTGGCGGATCGGCACCGAACAGGAATCGGCGGAGGTCGTGCCGCCGGCCGCGCGCGGCCTGGCGGGGCTGGCCCGGGCGGGTCAGGGTCTGCCCGGGAAGTCGCTTTGCCCCGCCGGGTCGCTGCCCTGTATCCTCGACCGACGTGGTCTGGTGGGACCACAGGGAGACTTCGCCTAGTCTGGTCTATGGCGCCGCACTGCTAATGCGGTTGGGGTCTTAAAGCCCCTCCCGGGTTCGAATCCCGGAGTCTCCGCGCTGAGGTTGGTGTGTAGACTGGCCCGGCAACTGCGCCCGTAGCTCAACGGATAGAGCATCTGACTACGGATCAGAAGGTTAGGGGTTCGAATCCCTTCGGGCGCGCAAGATCAAAAGGCGTCTGGCCTGCGGAAACGCGGCCAGGCGTTTTTGTTGATCGTCCCAAGTCGTCGGTGGGTGTCGTCTGGGTGTCATGTGGGTGCCATCACTCTCTGTAATCATCTTTCGAGCGTATGCAGGCTGAACTGCTGTTTTGTGGTGGGGCTACCGCTTCTTGGCGGGGTGTCGCTTGTTGTTTGGGCGTTGTTGGGGCCGGTTGCGTCGGGCCCGCTTCCTGATCTTGTCGCGGGTACGTCGGGCTGCGGCGAGGACGAGTCGGGCGGTGGCGTCAGCGCATCTACGCTGGGCGAACGGTAGGACGCTGACGTAGGTGTCGGCGGTGGTGATGATGCTGGCGTGACCGAGTAGATCTTGCACGGTCTTCAGATCGGCACCGGCTTCGTGGGCGAGCGAGGCGGCGCCGTGGCGGAGGTCGTGCAGCCGGATCGGCGGGACGTCGGCTCGCTTGACCAGGCGGGTGAAGTGCAGTGTGGCGTAGCCGGGGTGCATTGGTCTGCCGTCGGGGCGGATGAACACGTAGCTGCTGTCGAGCCAGGTTGGTGTTCGTCGGCGCGGTGGGCTGGTTCGGTCACCGCGACAAGTGGCGGTTGTTCGGGCTCGGCGTCCTGGCATTCGGCCTGATCCCCGGTGTCGGCCTGTCCACCCGCCTGGAGGACCTCGGCCTGCCCGAGGACGGGCTGCTCGCCCGGGTCATCGCGTTCAATGTCGGCATCGAGATCGGGCAGCTGCTCGGCATCGTTGTCATGGTGCTCATCGGCAAGGCGTTCACGCGGTTGGTGACGTGGCCGGCCGCGCGGCGGCACGCCTTCGCCGCGCTGGCGGTCGTCGGTGTGCTCGCGACCGGGGTGCTGGCAGTGCTGGAGGTGACCGGCATGAACGCCCCCGCCACCACGGCGGTCGGTACGTGCACCGTCGGTCCGCGTACCGAGCGGTTCACCGGCACCGGGGGAGGCCATCCGGACAAGGACTTCTTCGAGCCTGGCGAAGCCACCCCGGAGGACGACTTCGGGCACATCCTCGGTGACGGCTACGTCATCGTGTAGTATCCGCCGTCGCTGCCGGCCGGGCAGCTCGACCAACTGCGGACGTACGTCACCAGCCCGGAGGGCACCCGCATCGTCGGCGGGCCCGCGCCGGCACAAGAGCAGCAGCTCAAAGCGGTCCACGCCTTCGAGACGCTGACCTGTACGACGTTCGATCTGGCCGCCCTGCGGCAGTTCTCCACCGGCTGGTTCAACGACCCCCGATCCCAGTGACAAGACGTTCGTAACCTGTCGACAAGCTAGCCGATCTGGGCTCGCGAGGCGCTTAAGGTCTACAAAGATGCGGCCAGATCATGGTCGGTGTCGGGCGCCGCCCGGCTTGCCGGCTCACCGCCCGGATAACGGCCGAGGTGGAGTTGCTGGTGGAGATTCGGGCCGAGGACGAGGCCGCCATGGTCGTCGCCGCCGCGCCGCGCCCGTCACCCCGACCCCGGCTGGCCCACCCGGAGTCGCGTCGCTGGTAGCTCCACTCGGCTCTCCTGCCGGCTGGACCTCAATGCCAATCAGGGTTGGTTGCGGTGGACATCCTCGGCGGGGCCTGCGCTGGTACACGGGGCTGTGACGCCGCCGGTGGTCAGGTGGGCGGCGGGCGGACCAGGCCGGTCTCGTAGGCGATGACGACGAGCTGGGCGCGGTCGTGTGCGCCCAGTTTCGTCATGGTGCGGTTGATGTGGGTCTTGACGGTGTGCGGGCTGAGCGTGAGGTGCCCGGCGATGTCGTCGTTGGACAGTCCGGTGGCGACGAGTGCGAGGATGTCGCGTTCCCGGTCGGTGAGGCAGCCGAGCCGGGCCGGTGTCGCGTCGAGTCCGTGGTCGGGGCGGGCCAGGTAGCGGCTGATGAGACTACGGGTGGCGGCGGGGGTGAGCAGGGCGTCGCCGCCGTGCACGACACGGATCGCGTCGAGCAGCGTGGCGGGTTCGGCGCTCTTGCCGAGGAAGCCGCTGGCGCCGCTGCGCAGCGCTTCGAAGACGTACTCGTCGATCTCGAACGTGGTGAGGATGAGGATCCGCACGTGCGTGAGGTCGACATCGGTGGTGATGCGGCGGGTGGCGGCGAGACCGTCGAGGCCGGGCATGCGGATGTCCATGAGTACGACGTCGGCGCCGGTGCTGCGAGCGTTGTCGACGGCGTCGTGCCCGTTGGCCGCCTCGCCGACGACGTGCAGGTCGGGTGCGGAGTTGATGAGGCTGGCGAAGCTGGCCCGCAGCAGCGGCTGGTCGTCGGCGACGAGCACGCGGATCGGTCCGGTGCCGGTCATGGCGTCACCGGGATGACGGCGGTGACCCGCCATCCGCCGTTCGGGCGTGGCCCGGCGCGCAGGGAGCCGCCGACGGCGGTGACGCGTTCGCGCATGCCGACGATGCCGTGCGCCGGTTCGGCGGCGACCGATTCGGCGGGTGGCCCGTCGTTGTCGACCGTGACGGTGACGGCGTCCGTCTCGTGGCGCACGGTCAGGGCGACGTCGACCGGCCCGGCGTGCTTGCACACGTTGGTGAGTGCCTCCTGGACGACGCGGTAGGCGGTGTGGTCGGCGGCCCAGGCGAGCGCCGCGGGTGGTTCGTCGACGTGGGCGGTGATGCGCAGGCCGTTGCGGCGGTAAGCCGCCAGCAGGTCGTCGAGGGCGGCGAGGCCGACGGTCGGCTCCCGGGGCGCGGTCTCGTCATCGGGCTGCCGGAGCAGACCGACGGAGTCGCGGAGTTCGTCCAGGGCGGCACGACTGCTCCGCCGGATCTGGGCGAGCGTGTCACGGACCTGGACGGACTCGCCGGTCAGGAGGTGGCCGGTGACGCCCGCCTGGACGTTGATCAGGGCGAGGTGGTGCCCGACGCTGTCGTGCAGGTCGCGGGCGATCCGCAGGCGCTCCTCGGTGAGGCGGCGCCGGGTCTCGGCGTCCCGGTCGCGCTCGGCGTCCTCCGCTCGGCGGAGCACCTCCGCGAGGTATGCCCGACGGTGCCGGGCGGCCGTGCCGGCGGCCACGGCGACCGCGCCGAGCGCGGCCAGCGCCAGGTTCTCCGGACCGAGCCGGCGCGACGGTCCGCCGAAGGTGTGCGCGACACCGACCGCGACGACGACCAGGCCGCTGACCAGCAGTGCACGGCGCCGGTCGGAATGCTCAGCGACGGTGTAGAGGGCGAACAGCGGCGCGGCCAGCAGCAGGGTGCCACCGAGGCCGTGGTTGTGGGCGAAGTACACCTCGGCGGTGATCGTCGCGACCCCGAGGACGGCGTACGGCCACCGGCGCCGCAGCACCAGTGCACCGCAGGCGAGTACGGCCGCCAGCAGGGAGACACCGTCGGGAAGCGGTCCGGGAACGCTCGTGGTGACCAGGGTTACGGCGAGGATCACCAGCCCGATCGTGAGGTCCGCGACATGCCGGTACTCCCGGACGGCGTACCGCAGGTGGCCGATGACGTGCACGTCGACCACCGTACGAGCCGCGCCGGGTGGCCGCGTCGTCCCCGCGGCGAATTCTGCGGATACCGCGGACGCGGTACGCCGAGGATGCCGCGGCAGGGCGACGACATCCCGGGCCGGCGCAGGTGAGAGTGGGGTCCTCAATCCGAACGGGAGCGGGGACGATGACCGACCTGTCCATCACCGGCCTGACGAAACGGTTCGGCCCGGTGACCGCGGTACGCGACGCCGGCTTCACCGCCTCGCCCGGCGTGACCGGGTTCCTGGGGCCGAACGGCGCCGGCAAGACCACAGTCCTACGCATCCTGCTGGGACTGGTGCGCCCGACCGCCGGCGAAGCGCTGATCAACGGCGTCCGCTATGCCGACCTGCGGCATCCCCGGCGGGTGGTCGGCGCGCTGCTCGAAGCGACCGGGTTCCACCCCGGCCGCACCGCCCGCGACCACCTGACGATCACGGCGCGGCTCGCCGCGCTTCCGGTCGCGCGGGTGGGCCAGGTCCTCGACGACGTCGGTCTGGCCGCCGACGCGCACCGCCGGGTCGGCGGCTACTCGCTCGGCATGCGCCAGCGGCTGGGGCTGGCCGCGGCGCTGCTCGGCGACCCGCAGGTCCTGATCCTCGACGAGCCGGCCAACGGGCTGGACCCGGCCGGGATGGCGTGGTTGCGGGGGCTGCTGCGGGACCTGGCGGACCAGGGCCGGACGGTGATCGTCTCCAGTCACGTGCTGGCCGAGGTGGCGCAGACCGTGGACCGGGTGGTCGTGCTGCACGCCGGGACCGTCCGGTTCGCCGGCACCCTGGACGAGTTGACCGGGCCCGGAACGGGCGGGCTGGAGAGCGCGTTCCTGCGGCTGACGTCCGAGCCTCGTCTCGAAGGGAGCCGACCGTGACCGCGCTCCTCGGTGCGGAACTGCTGCGGCTGCGCAGCACGCGCAGCGTGTGGCTGCTGCTGGCCGCCGCGCAGCTGCTCGTCGTGGTCGGGGTCAGCGGGGTGATGCGCTCCCGCGACGACGTCGGCTCACCCGGGGTGCAGCAGGCCGCGATCGCGCACGTCGGCCTGATCTCGCTGGTCACGCTGGTGCTGGGCATCATGGCCATGGCCGGCGAGTACCGGCACCGCACGATCACCGACACCTACCTCACCGTGCCCCGGCGTACCCCGGTAGTCGGTGCCAAGCTTGTCGTGCACACGGTGGCGGGGCTGGTCTTCGGCGTCGTCACCGCGCTCGTCGCCGTCGCCGTGGCGGCGATCTGGCTGACCGGGCGCGGCTCGTCGCTGGACGTCGGATCGGCCGACCTGTGGTTGACGGTGGCCGGCGGGGTGGCGTGGAACGCGGCGTTCGCGGCGATCGGCGTCGGCGTCGGCGCGCTCATCACCAACCAGATCGGTGCGATCGCCGCCTCCCTGGCGTGGCTGGCCCTGGTCGAAGGGCTGGTGGCGCGGCTCGTCGGCGACGCGCAGCAGTGGCTGCCGTTCGCTCTCGGGTCGGCGTTGAACCGGCTGCCCACCGCGACCGACGGCCCGGCGCAGTGGCAGGCCGGGCTCGCCCTCGCCGGCTACGCCGTGGCGTTCGTCGTCGCCGGCGTCGCCACCACCGTGCGGCGCGACATCACCTGACCGGACACCGCACACCGAAGGAGGCCCCTGATGCCACACTCCTCCGACCGCCACCGCGCCCACGGCGGCGTCATCCGCCACGCCCGTGGCTACGAGATCGTGTCGATGCTGGCCTTCGGCGGGTTCCGCCGCCACACCTACGACGCCCTGGTCCGCGCGTCCGGCGCCGAGCCGGGCGACCGGGTCATCGACGTAGGCTGCGGCACCGGCTACCTGACCCGCCGGGCGGCCGTCGCCGTCACGCCCACAGGTACGGTCACCGGCGTCGACCCGTCCCCGCAGATGCTCGCCGTGGCCCGCCGCCTCGCCCCGCCGACGTGCACGTTCACCGAGGCCGGCGGCGAACGCCTGCCGGTCGCCGACAGCACCGCCGACCGGGTCGTGTCCTGCCTGGCCTTCCACCACATCCCGCCCGAGCTGCGCGCCGACGCCGTCCGGGAGATGCACCGCGTGCTGCGCCCCGGCGGACGGCTGCTGGTAGCGGACTTCCGGCCGCCGCGCGCCTGGCCGGCCAGGCACCTGCTCGGCGCGGTGACCAGCCCCGCCATGCGCTACGACGGCAGCGACGAGATCCGCGCCGCCGTCGCAGCCGCCGGGTTCCGCGACGTCACCACCGGCCGGCAGCGACCGCTGCTGTTCGTGGTCACCGCAACCCGGCCGTGATCCCCTACAGGACGGATAGCCAAAGGTGTCAGTGTCAAGTTCGGCCGGAACCCGGGACCGGAAGATCCGGTGTTTTTCGACACGGACGCGGACGAGCCGACCCCGAGGGACAAGCGGCACTGGGACGAGGGCAAGACCGCGATGATCGCCGTCGCCGAGGCCGCAGGGGTGGATCCGGCATTCATCCATGCCCGGCGCGAGGTCGGCTACACGGTCACCAGCGAGAACGAGCACCTGTTCAGCGCAACGGAGGTACAGGCCTACCTCGACGCTGTGGCCCGGCACCAAGGCGTCGGGGTCTCGATGATCTCTTCCGGCGCACATCCACGTAGCTGCACGGCCATGACGGTGCCCGTCCGGCGGTCGTTGGCCCCGATCTGGTCGGTCGGGGTGGGCTGCCTCGGCCAGAGCACCACCAGCGCCACCAGGGTCGCCACCAGCATCGGAACGATCACCGCAGCCACGGTCCGGAGTACCCGTCGGGGTGTCGGCGGCTGCGCCGGCCCGTCGGTGTGCAGCGCACCCATTGCCGTATCACCACTTTCCGGCAGTTCCGTCACCGCAGGTTAGCCGCCAAGTGGCTCCTGACGGTTGCGGCGCTGGTGCGACAGGTCGGGGTGGTGGTGCGCGCCCGGGTGGGTGTCCGGGTCGGCGTGGACGGTGGCGGCGGTCAGCCGGGGGACGGCGTGGGTGAGTTGGTGCTCGGCGTCGGCGGTGATCTCGTGGGCCGCGACGAGGCTCAGCCCGGCGTCGACGACGAGGTCGGCCTCGGCGTGTAACCGGTGCCCGATCCACCGCAGCCGTACCGCGGTCACGTCCCGCACACCGTCGACGGCGCGTAGCGCGGCCTCGGCCTGGTCGACGATGGCCGGGTCGACCGCGTCCATCAACCGCCGGTACACCTCCCGCGCGGCGTCCTTGAGCACGAACGTGATCGCGATGGCGATGGCCAGACCGACCACCGGGTCCGCCCATCCCCACCCGGCCCACGCTCCGGCGGCTGCGGCGACGACCGCGAGAGAGGTGTAGCCGTCGGTGCGGGCGTGCAGGCCGTCGGCGACCAGCGCGGCCGAGCCGATCCGCCGCCCGACCCGGATGCGGTACCGAGCGACGAGTTCGTTGCCGGCGAAGCCGACGACCCCGGCGGCGAACACCCACGGCAGGTGGGTGATCTCGACCGGATTCAGCAGCCGGGTGACCGCGGTCCAGCCGGCGGCGACCGCCGAACCGGCGATCACCACGACGATGACGATGCCGGCGAGGTCCTCGGCCCGGCCGAACCCGTAGGTGTAGGCGCGGGTCGCCGCTCGGCGGCCGAGCAGGAACGCGATCCCCAGCGGTACCGCGGTCAGCGCGTCGGCGACGTTGTGCAGCGTGTCCCCGAGCAGGGCCACCGACCCGGACAACACGACGATGACGGCCTGCGCGGCGGCGGTGATGCCGAGGCCCACCAGGGAGATCCACAGCGCCCGCAGCCCCTCGCGGGACGACTCCAGCGCCGGATCGACCTTCGCTTGGGAGTCGTGCGAGTGCGGTACGAGCAGGTGCCGGAGCCGGTGCCACCACGAGCCGCGACCCTGCCCATGGTCATGGTCATGGCCGTGCTCGTGCTCATGGTCGTGCGCCCCGTCGTGGCCGTGACCGGTCTTGCCGTCATGACGCGGATCGTCATGGTCGTGGCTGTGGTCGTGCTGCTGGTCGCGCACAGGCTCAGGCTCCCTCAGGTACGGCACGGCACGGCACGGCACGGGCGTTCCCGCCGGATCCACTCCCGGATAATATGTGCTCATGTATGCACGCGACAACGTTGTAGGTGCCAGTGAGCTGCAACAACGCCTACCCGGCGACACCGAGGTGGGGGCCGCCACCGACATGCTGCGAATGCTCGCCGACGGCACCCGGCTGCGGCTGATGTGCCTGCTGAGCGACGGTGAGCACGACGTGACGTCGCTGGTCGTGGCGGTGGGGGCGGCTCGGCCGGCAGTGTCGCAGCACCTGGCAAAGCTGCGCCTGGCCGGGCTGGTCACCATCCGCCGCGACGGCCGCCGCGCCCTCTACACCGCCCGCGGCGGCCACGTACGACGATTGGTGACCGAGGTCATGCACGCTGCCGCGCACAGGGGCACCGGCGAACCCGAGCACGACTGAACGAGGGCTCATTGTGTCGGCCTGCGATCCACCCCTGGACGCCACAAACGGATCGTCGAGAACGCATGCTTGGGGGACCTTCGGCCCGGCCGGCGCGACTACCGGTTCTTGGCGCTGCGGACCGATCGCGGGCCGTCGGCGGCATCACGCGGACCCTGACGACGACGCCGCGCTGACTGCCGACAACCAACGGATCAAAGGCGACGCCCGCGCAATCCGCAGCGCAGGTCTACGCCAGGAGCCGCTACCGTGGCGATGCCCGGTCCGTCCACAACGGTTATGGGCGCAAGCACCCTCTTCGCGAGCCCCCCGGCGCCTGCGCGATGAGCGCTGGTCGACGCTGCGGCTGCCTTCGGTAGCCCCCTTCTCTGTTCGTGCCCGTCCCTGATCTTCCCAACAGGTGTCGCGCATACTGTCGCCTCGCGTGGCTGTCGGACCACGGCTGCGTGGTCGGATCCCGCGTACCCTCGGGATAGTCGAATCTCTTTCCCACGAGTCTGCTCGCGGACGTGTCGACGCAGCCTAGGAGGAGGTACGTGGAGTACCTGCGGATTCAACGCCCGCGGCACATGCAGACGGCGGTGCTGCACTACAAGCGTCCCGAAGTTGGCCGGTCGGTCGCCCTGGTCGGCGTGAGCCCTGTCGCCGAGGCCCGCTATTACGAGGGCCTGCACAGAGACATTCGACAGATGCAGGAAGGCGGGTCGGTCGTACATTTCGAGGTTTTTAGCTTCCGTCCAGATGCTGCCCGGTGGGATCAGGCGGAGGCAGATGTGCTGGAACGGCTGGAGCGGACGGAGATCTTACAGATGCGCCGTGCGGCCGTTCTGGGCTGGGTGCACCGACGTGAAGGTCTGCGCCCGCACGACGACTGGCAGATCCACGAGGTGAGGGCGGTTGACGTCATCCGCCATGACGATATCGGCGCGATTCGTGCCCGCGCGGACGCCAGCTGCGTCTGGTTGGATTGGCCCTCGGGCGATCCTCAAGGTCCGGTCAGATACCGGCTTTGGATGGCGCGGCGAATGCGGGCGGCGGCCAGCGGAAGGACCCGGCCCCGACGCCAGGCCGGCACAGCGCGGACCGTTCTGTCATATCGCATCCGGCCGGCCCTGCAAGCCGTAGAACAATCCGCCCAGGATCTTGTACTGGTGTGGGATATCGAGACGCTGCCCGTACTCGCCGACACGATGGCCGCGCACGGCTTCATTCTCGAACGCACCAACTGGCACTCGGCGGGCGAGCTACCAAGCCGGCTCACCGCCTTGAAGGATCTGCTCGTAGGCCGGCTTCCCGAACGCAGCAGGGCCGGCCTGCGGTAAACGCCGTCATCAGCGCCCCCGCTGGCGACGACTTGGACAGTTGCCCATGGCGTTTCTCAGATCCTGGGAGGGAAGGAGAGCATGATGGGATTGGTAGCAGGATCCTCGGCGACCGGAATGGGCACGCCGACGACAGCAGCGGCGGTCTGATCCGTCGGGCGCGTCTTTACGAGGTGTCGGCCGCGATCGCGTTCGCCGGACGCCGCCGCCGGGTCTTCGACGGCCTCGTCCGGCTCAGCGGCGCCAAGCCCGGCGACCAGGTCCTCGACGTCGGATGCGGCACGGGCTACTTCACCCGCCGCGTCGTGCCGGCCATCCTGCCCGACGGGCAGGCGACCGGCATTGATGCCTCGGCGACCGTTATCGACTACGCCAACCGCACCGCACCGCCGGGCTGCACGTTCCTCCTCGCTTCCGCCGAGAATCTTCCGCTGCCGGAAGCGTCGGTCGACCTCGTGATCTCCAGCTTTGCCATGCACCACCTGCGACCTGAGCTTCGCGGCACCGCCCTGCGCGAGATGCGCCGCGTACTGCGACCCGATGGGCGACTGTTCATCGCCGACTTCCGTCCGCCCCGCAACCGGGTGGCCGGTCACCTCGTCGGCGCGCTGGGTGGCCACGCCATGCAGCACAACCCTGTTCACCAACTGGCCGACCTCATCGCTCAGTCGGGATTCCAGGTCATGGACACCGGCGACCGCCGCCCCCTGCTGCACTACCTCCGGGCCGAACGCGGAAAGTCCTGACGGCACTCGCCGGGTCACACCGGACAGCCAGCGGCAACGGTCTGACCGGCTCGCCCGCCCGGACCGGCCGGAGTCACGGGACCCGGTACGGCTGTCCGGATGGCGATACCGACCCGGGCGGCCAGGCAATCACATCCGCGCGTCTCCATAGCCGATCGGGCAGTGACCCTGCCCCGCTGAAGGACGCCTACCAGGCTATGGTGCTTGCCTTCCGCGCCGCCTCCGCGCTAGCGTCGGCCATCAGCATCGATGGCTATCGGCGGTGCCATCATCCCACCTGTTGAGGAGTGGTGATGTCGCGCACGACCGGTAGGCCGTCGTACCTTCGTGAAGCTGAGCGGTCCCGCGAGCGCCGCAACCGTCTCCTGGTGATGGTTGCCTGTGTCCTGGCGGCGGCGTTGGTCGGTGGCCTGGTCGGCTACCTGGTCGGCCGGCCCGACGCCACCACCCGGGCGATCGAGGGCCTTCGCGCCGAAGAGGCACGGCGTGACCTGCAGCAGATCGGCGACCTGACCGCGCTGGCCCGCCAGTCGCAGGCGGTTCTGGATCCGCTGCTCGCCGACTTCGACACCACGATTGATGAGCGGAAGCCTGTGGAGGCGGCCACGGTCGAGCGGTGGCGGACGACCGTGCGGCAGCTGGTCGACCGGCACGCCGAAAGCCCGTCGGGCACCACCGCGACCAATGTCGCCCGCGGCGCTTTCCGCAGTGCCCTGCACGGGTTCAACGTCGCGGTCGACCTCCTCGCGACCGCGCAGCAGCTGCCGGCGGAGCAACGACTGTCGTTGACAGCCACGGCCGACAGGGTCCGCACCGACGCGGCGACAACCTGGTCGGTGGCCGCTACCCAACTCGACCAGATCAACGTCGATGCCGGCCTCGGGCACCAGCACGTCTACCTACGCACTGAACAGGGCAGTGGGGCGTTCACCTCGGACGGCGCACCCGAGGGCACCGGCGGTTGACGCCACCGCCCCCGTGGTCCCCCCTCGGCTCCTGCCGAGGGCGGCGAGTCAATAGTCAGTCGGAGGGCGGCTTGGAGCGGGGGTCGGCGAACCAGCCGGTGGTGAACTGCTTCAACGCCGGCAGGTCGAGGCTGGTGCAGGTGATGGTGTTGTAGGCGTGGACCGCTTTCAGCATCTCCGCCTGTCCGGTTGCCGGGCCGCCGACGACCTTGCCGTTGGTGCTGTCGGTGACGAACGCGCGTACCTGGGCGAGCTGGTCGGCGGGTAGGTCGGGCTGGTAGTGGACGATGACGTAGCCGTCGCCGATGACGTGGCCGAACGCCTTGCCGGGGACCTGTTCGCCGGGTTCGAAGAAGTCCTTGTCCGGGTGTCCTTCGCCGAATGGGTAGGTCTCGGTGCGTTCGCGGACCTGGCAGCTTCCCACCGCCTGCGCCGGCGGCTCTCCGCCAGCGGTGATCAGGAGGATCGGGGCGGCGATGAGTCCGGCGGCGATCAGGGCGCCGTGGGACAGGCGGGTCTGGCGCAGTTTCGGGATGTAGTGCCGGAGCACGTCACCGATCATGAACATGGCCACTACGGCGAGGAGTTGGCCGAGTTCGACGCCGAGGTTGAACGCCAGTACCCGGGGGATCAGCCCGTCGGAGGGCAGCCCGAGGTCTTGCAGGCGGGTGGCCAGGCCGAGGCCGTGGATGAGGCCGAACCCGAACACGCTCGCCCCGAACCAGGTCCAGTTGCTGGGTCGGCCGATCAGCCCGACGACGCCGACGAACACCAGGCTGAGCGCGACGATGACGTCGACCAGGGTCGGGTTGACGTGCCAGGCGGCGACGGTGGCGGTGAACAGGGTGATCGAGTGGCCGAGGGCGAACAGGGAGATCAGCTTCGCCGCCCGCCGTACCTGTCCGGCGAGTAGGAGGATGCCGCCGACGAACAGCAGGTGGTCCCAGCCGAGCAGCATGTGCGTGAATCCGAGCCAGACGAACCCGGGAACGCTCTCGCTGCTGCCGCCGATGCCGTGCGCGAACGCGGCGCCGGGCGCGGCGAGCAGCAGCGTGCCGGCTGTCGCGCTGATCAGGATGCCGCGACGAACTCCAGCCGCCATCTGTGATCCTCTCCTGTAGTGCCCACCGTGGCGGCGGATCGGCCCGCTGCACACCCTGCGGGTACGGGAATAGTCGCTTCCACCGCTGTCTTAGTTCCCGACGATCGCCGCTTTCTGCGGTGACATCCCTCGGCCGGAGGACAGTGCAGCCAGCTCCACCGGTCACGATGCCGCCCGGCTGCTGCCGGTGGTGTGATCCGTCTGGGCGTGCTCACCGTCGTTTGGTCCCAGCTCGCAGGTAGGTCGTCAGTGGGTGCCGTCGTCGAGGAACGGGCGTCGGGGGTGTGACGAGGCGGTGGGCCCGGTCGAAGAGGCCGCGTTCGGCGAGCCGGGCCACGATGAGCGCGGCGAGGGTGGTGGCGGCCAGCAGCATGTACATGACGATGATCTGGTAGCGGATCGCGGTCAGCGGACTGACGCCGGCGAGGATGAGCCCGGTCATCGCGCCGGGCAGGCTGATCAACCCGACGACCTTGGTCGAGTCGATGGCGGGTAGCAGCGCGGTGCGTACCGACGAGCGCAGGTGAGGCAGGAACGCCTGGCGTGCGGGCTGTCCCAGCGATAGCCGCGTCTCGATCTGCGGACGGCCGGTTTCCGCCTCGCCGACGAGCCGGTGCAGCGTGACACCGGCGGCTTGCATGGCGCCGGAGACGATCATGCCGCCGATCGGGACGAGGACATGTGGCTGGGTCGGGATGGCGCGCAGGGCGATGAGCGCGCCGAGGGTGATCCCGCTGGCGGCGGCGATGGCGGTGGTGGCGTACCAGCGGGAACGGGGCACACCGGCGGCTCGGCGTCCCGCCACCTGACCGGCGAGCAGCACCATCAGGGCGATCCAACCCACCGCTCCGGGTAACCCGGTGTGGGCGAACACCAGCAGCAGGACCGCGCCGACCGCGACGAGTTGCACCCCGGCGCGCAGCGAGGCGACCAGGAGGTCGCGGGACAGTCGCAGCTTCTCCCGCTGGGCGAGCACGACCACTAGGGCGACCAGGACCAGTGAGCCGGCGACCGCGCCCCAACTCGGCACCATCGTCTCCGTCACGGCAGGTCGCCGATCATCTCGGGGACAGCGGCAGCGACGCCGGTCGCGGCCCTTGGTTCCAGCGGGATCTGGGAGCTGGCCAGGGCGTCGCGGACGGCCTGGTCGTGGCTGACCAGCACGACGGTGTGGCCCGCTGCGACGACGCCGTGAACTGCCCGGACGATGGCGGCGGTCGCGGTGGCGTCGAGTGCGGAGGTCGGCTCGTCCAGCAGCAGCGCCTGCGGCTCCAGCGCGAGGGCGCGGGCAAGACACAGCCGCTGGGCTTCGCCACCGGACAGGCCGCTGGTCGCCCGCCGCAGGTAGACCTCGGCTGGCAGTGCGACCTGGTCCAGCAGGCGCCTGGCGGCTGCCTCCGGCAGGGCGGGCACGCCCGCGCGCAGTTCGTCGAGCACGGTCGTGGTGAGCACCACGGGCTGCTGCGACACCAGTTGGACTCGTCGGCGCAACGACAGCACGTCGACCTCTCGCAGCGGTACGCCGCGGAGGCGGATGTTGCCGATGTCGGGCTCTTCCAGGCGGATCAGCGTACGCAGCAGAGTGCTCTTACCCGCGCCGCTCGGCCCGACGATCGCCGTGCACCGGCCGGCCCCGATCCGCATGGACAAGTCCGCGAGGATCAGCCTGCCGCCTCTGCGGATCGTGACCGCATCCAGCTCGAAAAGATCAACATCAACGTTCGGCATCCCTGTTCACCACTTCCCGCCCGCGCACGCCGCAGCCGACCGAGGCTCCCGCACCATCCGGCCTCGGCCGGCCACTGGCAGGCGTGCCAGGCGGGATCGCCCGCGCCGCTCCAGCGGTGCTGATACGCCTCGCATCACCGTCGGCCCACTGGCGCGCCTGTCACCCGTCGCGACAAGCGCCGCGTGGGACGCGATCAGCCATACCTGTTTTCGTGCTGCCCTGCTGGTCAGGTGACGGGTAGGCCGGCCAGCCCGGCGGCGAGACCCAGGAGGGCGCTGACCCCGAGTACACGCAGGACGGACCACTTGAACCGGAAGATCAGCACACCGGCGATGACGGCGATGCCCAGAGGTATCCACCGCACCGTGGCCAGCTCCGGCAGTTCCAGGCGCAGCGGCCCGCCGGTGACCGTGCGGCTGTCGGCGAACAGGGTGTGGACGGTGAAGTAGAGGCCGAGGTTGGCGATGACGCCGACGACGGCGGCGGTGATGCCGGTCAGG
>NZ_JBDJAV010000008.1:0-233094 GCF_039649625.1 Plantactinospora sp. ZYX-F-223
GACCGTCAGCCGCTACCACTGGCAATCCTCGTCACGGCGATCGCTGCCACCATGACTGGCATCCATCACCTCGCCCGTCGCCACAAGCCCGAGGTGCGGTCGCTACCACCCGATGAACCCGTGATGCGCTGAACACCAGCTTCGGGTCAGACGAGCGGCGACCGCGGCAGAGCACGATCTTCTTCCTTCCGCCGTGGTCGCCCTCTTCAGCGATTTCAGGGTCGGCCGCAACGCCAGGTGCCATCGGCCGCCCATCGACGGAACCCGCTGGTAGGCGGTCTTCCACGGCCCCCCGTACCGTTCGGGCAGGTCACGCCAGGGTGAGCCGGTCCGTTTCACCCAGCAGATCGCGCTGATGACCTGCCGATGGTCCCGCCACTGGCTACCACGCACGGGCAGCGCCGGCAGCAACGGTGCCAGCACCGCCCACTCGTGATTCGTCAGATCGCCTCGTGCCACGAAGGGTCTAACGAGCGACCCTCATGATCCGCGAGACAGAACCTCGTCGCCGAGGGGCGGTTGGGTGCCGAGGCGGGCCCCGGTGGCGTCGACCGGACCGTGGAAGGTGGCGACTCCGCTGCCGTCGCCGAGGTCGAAGGCGGCCCGCTCGAAGCGGCAGCCGGCGAAGCTGGTGGTGCCGTGGAACTGGGCCCCGACGAACTCGGCGTATCCGCCCTCGCCGCCGCTGAGGTCGAGATCGACCAGGGTGGCGCCGCAGAGCCAGAGGTTGGTCTCCGGCCAGTACGGCTCGGCGGCCGGGCGCAGCCGCTCGGCGAGCACCTGCTGGACCTCCCGGCGCAGCCGCAGCTCCTCGGCCTGGGCCGGATCCAGGTCACCGCTGACCAGGAACGGCAGCGGCGTACGCAGATAGGCGCAGAGCGCGTCGACGACACGTTCTCGCAGCTCCGGACGGGTGTCGCCGAGTTCGGCCAGCAGTCGCAGGCCGGCACGCCGGGTGCCGGGGTCCGGGCCGGCGAGCTGCCGGGCGTACGGGTGGACACCGTCGTCCGGCACCAGCCGGCCGCTGCCAGGCTCCGCCGCCCAGCCCAGCGGCCAGTACGTCTCGCCGTATCCGTCGTCGTTCTCGTTGGACCAGTGGGCGCCGGTCAGCTCCACGGTGGGCTGGTCCAGGTGCACCCGAGCGGCGAACTCGGCCTCCCGGAAGTCCGCCGCAGCGCCGAACCGGGCCATGTAGAACCAGGCCGGGCCGGCGAAGCGGGCACCCCGGAACGAGACCGGACCGGCGAAGCGCGCCCCGTCGCCGCCCTCCTCCCAGTCCTGGTAGTCCTCGATCAGTACGGCGACCGGCCACTGCGGATCGGTCTCGTTCGGCTCGTCCCAGGGCAGCGGGGCGAGTTCCTCGATCGTCTCCCAGGCCGGGTCGTCCTCCCAGAGGGTGTCTGCGCCCCGCCCGAACCAGGCGATGTCGCCGAACTCCGCCCCGGCGAACCCGGCCGCGCCCCGGAACCGGGCCCGGCCGAAGACCGCCTCGTCGCCGAAGCGGACGCCGTCGAACCGGGCGTCGCCGTCGAAGACCGTACGCGGGAAGAGCGCCTCGCCGTCGAACCTGGCCCCCTCGAACGACGCCGTGCCGACGAACCGGGTGTCCGCGAACCGCGCCTCGGCCAGCTCACAGCCGCGCAGGTCGACGCCGACCAGGGTCGTCCCGGACAGGTCGAGGCTGATCTCCGGCCACGGCCCCGAGTCGCCGGGGCGGAGCCGGTCGGCGAGCAGGGTGAGGGCGGCCCGCCGTGGGTCGGTCTCCGCGCCGTCGGTGGAGCCCGCCCGCCCCGCCGGACGATCCGCCGGACCGGTGGCCCGCAGGTGTTCGCAGATCGCGTCCACCACCGGCTGCCGGAGTTCGGGGCGGCCGTCGGCGCGGGCCAGCAGCCGGCGTACCGCCGGAAGCCGGTCGGGCGACGACTCCGCCGCCAGTTCGGCGAGGTCCGCCCGGTGTTCGTCCAGGTCCCGATCGGCCATACCCGCCCGCTCCCCTTCCCCGGCTGCTCCGGCCCACGGTGCCGCCGCACCGGCGGCGCCGGAACGCACCCTAGCCGCAGCGGGCAACTCCGGCCGCCGCCGGCATCGCCGGCAACCACTCGCCCGGACCGCTCACCTGGACGGCGGGTTGCCGACGGGGGGTCAGGCGACGACGCTGACCATCCGGCCTGGCACCACGATCACCTTGCGCGGCTCGCGACCGGCCAACTGGTCGGCGACCGCCGCCAGCGCGGCGGACCGGATCGCCTCCTCGGTTGCCTCCGCCGGCACCTCGACCCGGCCCCGGACCTTGCCGTTGACCTGCACCGGGTACGTCACCGTCTCGGCGACCAGCAGGCTCGGGTCGGCCACCGGGAACGGCTCGTACGCCAGCGACTCGGCGTGCCCCAGCCGGTGCCACAGCTCCTCGGCGATGTGCGGGGCGAACGGCGACAGCATCAGCAGCAGCGGCTCGGCCACTTCCCGGGGCGTCGCCTCCAGCCTGGTCAGACCGTTGGTCAGCTCGATCAGCTTGGCGATCGCGGTGTTCATCCGGATGCCGTCCAGGTCGCCCCGGACCCCGTCGATGATCCGGTGCAGCAGTCGCCGGGTCTGCTCGTCGGCCGGGGCGTCGGTGACCCGCAGCTCGCCGGTGTGCTCGTCGACGATGGTCCGCCAGACCCGTTGCAGGAACCGGTAGGCCCCGATCACCGCCCGGGTCTCCCAGGGCCGGGAGACGTCCAGCGGGCCCATCGACATCTCGTAGACCCGGAAGGTGTCGGCGCCGTACGCCTCGCACATCTCGTCCGGGGTCACCACGTTCCGCAGCGACTTGCCCATCTTGCCGTAGACCCGGGTGACCTGCTGGTCGCCGAAGTAGTACCTGCCGTCGACCTCCTCCACCTCGGCGGCCTCGACGTAGCTGCCCCGGTCGTTCTGGAAGGCGTACGCCTGGATCATGCCCTGGTTGTACAGCCGGCGGTACGGCTCGAACGACGAGACGTGGCCCAGGTCGTACAGCACCTTGTGCCAGAAGCGGGCGTACAGCAGGTGCAGCACGGCGTGCTCCTGGCCGCCGACGTACAGGTCGGTGCCGCCCGGGTCGCCGGGCGACTGCGGGCCCATCCAGTACCGCTCGTTGGCCGGGTCGACGAAGGCTTGCGAGTTGGTCGGGTCCAGGTAGCGCAGCTCGTACCAGCAGGAGCCGGCCCACTGCGGCATCACGTTGGTCTCCCGGGTGTACCGCTTCGGCCCGTCGCCCAGGTCCAGCTCGACCTCGACCCAGTCCTTGCGCCGGGACAGCGGGGTCTCCGGGTCGGAGTCGGCGTCGTCCGGGTCGAAGGTGCGGGGCGCGAAGTCGTCCACCTCGGGCAGCTCGACCGGCAGCATCGACTCGGGCAGCGCCACCGGGTTGCCCTGCTCGTCGTAGACGATCGGGAACGGCTCGCCCCAGTAGCGCTGCCGGCTGAACAGCCAGTCCCGCAGCCGGTAGGTGACCGCCCCGGCGCCGTGCCCGTTCGCCTCCAGCCACTCGATGATCTTCGCCTTGGCGTCGGTGACGAACAGCCCGTTCAGGTCCAGGCCGCCGTCCGGCGCGGCGCTGTTGATCGCCGGGCCCTCCCCGGTGTACGCCTTGCCGTCGAAGTTCTCCGGCGGCTGCACGGTACGCACGATCGGCAGCTCGAAGACCTCGGCGAACTCCCAGTCCCGCTCGTCCTGCCCGGGCACCGCCATGATCGCGCCGGTGCCGTAGCCGGCCAGTACGTAGTCGGCGATGAAGATCGGGATCTGCGCGCCGTTGACCGGGTTGGTGGCGTACGCCCCGATGAAGACGCCGGTCTTCTCCCGGTTCTCGGCCTGCCGCTCGATGTCGGTCTTGGCGCCGGCCGCCTTCCGGTAGGCGTCCACGGCGGCCCGCGGGGTGGCCTGCCCGCCGGTCCAGGCGTCCTTCGTCCCCTCCGGCCAGGCGTCGGCGGCCAGCGACTCGACCAGCGGGTGCTCCGGGGCCAGCACCATGTAGGTGGCCCCGAAGACGGTGTCCGGCCGGGTGGTGAAGACCCGGATCGGCGCATCGGCGGTCGGGAACTCGATGTGCGCGCCGGTCGACCGGCCGATCCAGTTCCGCTGTTGCAGCTTGATCGGCTCGGGCCAGTCCAGCGCGTCCAGGTCCTCGATCAGCCGGTCACCGTACGCGGTGATCCGCATCATCCACTGCTTCAGGTTGCGCTTGAAGACCGGGAAGTTGCCCCGGTCCGACCGGCCGTCCGGGGTCACCTCCTCGTTGGCCAGCACCGTGCCCAGCCCCGGGCACCAGTTGACCGGCGCCTCGGAGACGTATGCCAGCCGGTGGTCGTCGACGATCCGCCGCCGCTGCGCTGGCGACAGCTCGGCCCATGGCCGGCCGTCCGGGGTGGCCCGGGTGCCCGCCTCGAACTCCGCCACCAGCTCGGCGACCGGCCGGGCCTTACCGGCGGCCGTGTCGTACCAGGAGTTGTAGATCTGCAGGAAGATCCACTGCGTCCAGCGGTAGTAGTCGGTGTCGATGGTCGCCACCGAGCGCCGGTCGTCGTGCCCCAGCCCCAGCCGGCGTAGCTGCGACCGGTAGTAGCCGATGTTCGCCTCGGTGGTGGTCCGGGGGTGGGTGCCGGTCTGCACCGCGTACTGCTCGGCCGGCAGCCCGAAGGCGTCGAAGCCCATCGTGTGCAGTACGTTCCGGCCGGCCATCCGCTGGTAGCGGGCGTAGCAGTCGGTGCCGATGTAGCCCAGCGGGTGCCCGACGTGCAGCCCCGCCCCCGACGGGTACGGGAACATGTCCAGCACGAACAGCTTCTCCGCGTCCGCCCGGGGATGGCCGGGATCGGCCAGCGGCCCGACCGGATTGGGCGCCCGGAAGGTACCCCGCTCGGCCCACCGGTCCTGCCAGCGGATCTCGATCTGGCCGGCCAGCTCGGCCGTGTACCGGAACGGCGGGATGTCCGCCGTCGGCTCGGCTGCCTCGGTCGTCATGTCGTCTCCTCGCTACGTCCGCCGTCGCTCCGCCCTCGTCGACCGGGGCTGGCTGAGCATCAGATTCAGGTTTGTGGGCCGGGTCCGTTCTCCGGGCATAAAAAAGCCCCTCACGCAGGAGGGGTGGCCGTGCTGTCGCTCTCTGTCGCGTCAGCACGGCTCGCTAAGGAGCAGGTAGACCCTGGACATGCGGCCATCGTACCGCGCCCCCGGCAGCGCTGTCGCACCCGATACCGGCCCGGAGATCCGACCCGGGCTCTCCCGGTGTGCTCGGCTCTCCCGCCGAATGCGGTTAGCCTGAGTGATGCGGGTGATCCGGTTACTCCGGACAGACGTATTCTCCCGCGAACCATACGGCCGGCCCAGGGACTCTTACTAGGCGGCGGCCGTGACCGACGAGGAGGAGGCCCGTGACTCAACAGACCTGGGACGAACTGGGTGGCACGCTGCCGAGCGACCAGTTCCGTGCCGCCAGCGACGCGATCGTGGCCAACATCGAAGAGGTCATCGAGGGCAAGACCGCGACGGTCCGGCTCGCGCTCGCCGTCCTGCTGGCCGAGGGCCATCTCCTGATCGAGGACGTACCGGGCGTCGGCAAGACCAAGCTGGCCAAGGCGCTCGCCCGGTCGATCGACTGCTCGGTCCGGCGCATCCAGTTCACCCCCGACCTGCTGCCCAGCGACGTCACCGGGGTCAGCGTCTACAACCAGGAGACGCACGACTTCGAGTTCAAGCCGGGCGCGGTCTTCGCCAACCTGGTGGTCGGCGACGAGATCAACCGGGCCTCGCCGAAGACCCAGTCCGCGCTGCTGGAGAGCATGGAGGAGCGGCAGGTCACCGTCGACGGTGTCACCTACGAACTCCAGACGCCGTTCATGGTGATCGCCACCCAGAACCCGATCGAGATGGAGGGGACCTATCCGCTGCCGGAGGCGCAGCGTGACCGGTTCACCGCCCGGATCGCGATGGGCTACCCCGACCCCGGTGCCGAGCTGGCCATGCTGGACGTGCACGGCGGCCGGGACCCGATCCACGAGCTGCGACCGGTCTCCGACGCCGCCACCGTCCGGAAGCTGATCGCGACGGTCCGTGACGTGCACGTCGCCGACGCCGTCAAGCAGTACGCCGTCGACCTGGTCACCGCCACCCGGGAATCCCCCGACCTACGGCTCGGCGCCTCCCCCCGGGCCACCCTGCAACTGCTGCGCACCGCCCGGGCGGTCGCCGCACTGGAAGGGCGCGACTACGTCCTCCCCGACGACCTCCAGGCGCTGGCCGTGCCGGTGCTCGCGCACCGGGTCATCTCCACCGCGGACGCGCAGCTCGCCCGGCGTACCACCGACGCGATCGTCTCCGACCTGGTGCACCGGCTGCCGTTGCCGCACGAGCGGCAGCGCTCGCCGTACGACACCCGACCGTCGTCCGAGGACGGCACCGGGCGCTCCCAGTACGAGCCGCGGAGGCGGTGACGGTGCGCGAGGCACTGCGTGGCCTCACCACCCGGGGGCGGTCCTTCCTGGCCGCCGCCGTGGCAGCGGCGATCTCCGCGCTGATCCTCGGCGAGAAGGACCTGCTCCGGGTCGCCGTCCTGCTCGGCGTACTGCCGCTGCTCGCCGCGCTCTACGTCGGGCGCAGCCGCTACAAGCTCGCCTGCAGCCGCTCGCTGGAGCCGCACCGGGTGCCGGTCGGCGCCAGCTCCCGGGTGGTGCTCCGGTTGCAGAACATGTCCCGGCTGCCGACCGGGACGCTGCTGCTGGAGGACCGCCTGCCGTACGCGCTCGGCAGCCGTCCCCGGGTGGTGCTGGAACGCCTCGGCGCGCACCAGGCGAGTTCGGTGGCGTACACGGTTCGGGCCGACGTACGCGGTCGCTACGAGGTGGGCCCGCTGGTGATCCGGCTGACCGACCCGTTCGGGCTCTGCGAGCTGACCCGGGCGTTCCCCAGCGTCGACCCGCTCACCGTCATCCCGCAGGTCACCCCGCTCCCCTCCGTCCGGCTGGCCGGCGAGTACGCGGGCACCGGCGAGAGCCGGGCCCGCTCGGTGGCGGTGCACGGCGAGGACGACGCGGCGACCCGGGAGTACCGGCGCGGCGACGACCTGCGCCGGGTGCACTGGAAGTCCACCGCGCGCACCGGTGAGCTGATGGTGCGCCGGGAGGAGCAGCCCTGGGAGAGCCGGGCGACGGTGGTGCTGGACACCCGGGCGTTCGCGCACCGGGGCGAGGGACCGACCGCCAGCTTCGAGTGGGCGGTGTCGGCGTCGGCCAGCATCGCCGTGCACCTACGGCAGGCCGGCTACAAGCTCCGGCTGGTCAGCGACTCGGGGATCGACGCCAGCGCGAACGACGCCGGCGGCGAGGGGCTGCTGCTGGACTACCTCGCCGACGTCCGGCTCAGCCAGCGCGGCGACGTGGCGACGCTGGTCGAACGGGTCCGGCAGCGCTCCGACGGCGGGCTGGTCATCGCACTGCTCGGCACGCTGACCACCGCCGAGGCGGACCTGCTGGCCGGGCTGCGCGGCAACGGCGCGACCTGCATCGCGTTCCTGGTGGACAGTTCGACCTGGCTCAACCTGACCCCGCAGGCGCGCGAGGAGGCCAACCACGCGCACGGCGCCGCCGCGCTCGCGCTGATGCAGAGCGGTTGGCGGGTGGTCGGGGTCGAACACGGCAGCAAGCTGCCGGCGCTCTGGCCGCAGGCGGCCCGGGGCTCGCAGGGCTTCGCCTGGCGGGCCGTGCTGGCCGAGACGGTCGCCGGCGGAGTGCGGTGACCGGTCGCCGGAGACGGGATCGACGAGGCGGATGAGGGCGACGCGATGAACCGGAACGGCAGCACCGGCACGGACGGGACGATGTGATGAGGGGACGCCGACACCTGGGGTTCGTGGCGGCCGCGGCCACCCTGCTCGCCGCCGCGCCGATGTCGACCATCTACGAGCGGTGGACCTGGCTGATCCAGTGCGCGGTCATCGTCGCGCTGATCGCCGGTACGGCCACCCTGGCCCGCTGGTGGCGGGCACCGGTCTGGGCCCAGGGACTGGGCATGGTGGCGGCACTGCTGTTCGGGTTGACCTGGATCTTCCCGAGCGGCCAGGAGATGATCTCCCTGCTGCCCACCCCCGGCACCCTGACCCACTTCGGCTCGCTGCTGGCCAGCTCCGGCGAGGACATGCGCTCGTACGGCGTACCGGTCCAGGACCTCGACTCGCTGCTCTTCCTGACGGCGCTCGGCGTCGGCGGGGTGGCGATCGTGGTGGACCTGCTCACCGTCGGGATGCGCCGTCCCGCCCTGGCCGGGCTGCCGATGCTGGCGATCTACTCGGTGCCGGTGGCGGTGCACGTCGACAGCGTCTCGGCGGTGCCGTTCGTGATCGGGGCGGTCGGCTTCCTGTGGCTGCTCGCCGCTGACAACGTGGACCGGGTACGCCACTTCGGACGCCGGTTCACCGGGGACGGCCGGGACGTGGACGTCTGGGAGCCGTCGCCGCTGGCCGCCGCCGGCCGCCGCCTGGCGGTGATCGGTGTCGCGGTGGCCGTACTGCTGCCGCTGGCCGTACCGGGGATGACCTCGGGGCTGCTCAGCCAGTTCAACTCCGGTGGCGGCGGCGATGGCGGCGGCCGGGCCGGGCCGGGCGGATCACCGGGCCGGGTGAACCTCTTCGCCCAGCTCAGCGGTGAACTGAACCGCTCTGAGCAGCGCGACATGGTGCGGGTGACCACCAACGACCCCGATCCGTTCTACCTGCGTTTCGCGGTCGCCGACGACTTCGAACGGACCGGGTTCGGGCCGCGCTCCCCAGAGGGGACTCCGGTGACCCAGGGCCTGCCGGATCCGCGCGAGGTGACCAGGGAGGCTCCGGGCATCACCCGCGACCAGTACAACGCGGACGTCGAGATCCTCGACTTCGCCATGCCGTTCCTGCCGGTCTACACCGCTCCGGTGAGTACCCGCCAGATCGACGCGAACTGGCGCTACGACGCGACCATGCAGGTGATCTACTCGGAACGGGCGTCGTCGCGGAACCGGAAGTACTCCTTCGACTTCGTCCGTTCGGAATACACCCCGGCCGCGCTGGCGGCGGCACCGACGCTGGCACCGGAGCACGCGTTCCGGAAGCTCTACACCACGGTGGAGCCGGTACGGGAGGTCGAGGAACTCGTCGACCGGCTGACCACCGGCAAGCGGAACGACTACGAGCGGGTCCGGGCGATCTACGACCACTTCTCCCGGAAGAACGGGTTCAGCTACGCCCTGAACACCGAGGGCGGCACCAGCGGGCAGGACATCGTCAACTTCCTCACCAACAAGGTGGGCTTCTGCCAGCAGTACGCCGCCGCGATGACCTGGCTGGTCCGCGAGGCCGGCATCCCGGCCCGGGTGGCCTTCGGCTTCACCAGCGCCAACCGGTCGGGCAACACCTACACCCTGACCAACAACAACCTGCACGCCTGGACCGAGGTCTATTTCACCGGCATCGGCTGGGTCCCGTTCGACGCGACGCCGGCGGCCAGCATCACCGGCTCGTGGCGTTCCCAGTGGGCGCCGGACCCGGACGCGCCCGAGCAGACCTCGACCACTCCGGACACCCCGGTCGGCCCGACCACCGACCCGTCGGCCGGCCCACAGGCGACGGACGGGTCGGACCGCCCGCTCGACGAGGCATTCGACGGCACCGCCGGGGTCGCCCCGGACAGCGGGCCCAACTGGCCGCTCTGGGTACTGGCCGGGGCGGTGCTGCTGGTCCTGCTGCTCACCGTGCCGGCGCTGCGGCGGGTGTTGCTCCGGCGGCGCCGCCAGACCCGGGCCGCTGCCGCAGCCAGCACCCTCGCCTCGGTGGCGGCGGACGGGAACGCGGCCCCCGGCGTCGCCCGGGTGGTGCTCAGCGACTCCGAGCTGGCCCGGGCCCGGGCCGACGCGCACGCCGCCTGGGACGAGCTGGTCGACACCCTGGTCGACTTCCGGGTCCGGGTGGATCCGGCGGAGACGCCCCGGGCCACGGCCGACCGGCTGATCCGGGAGGGGCTGACCGCCGGCAGCGCCGACGAGGCGATCCGCCTGCTCGGGCACGCCGAGGAGCGCGCCAGGTACGCCCGGGAGCCGCTGCGGCACGGTCCGCTGGGTGACGCCCTCCGCTCGGTACGCCGGGCGCTGAGCGCCGGAGCCGACCGGCGTACCCGGCTGGTGGCGGCCACCCTGCCACCGTCGGTGCTGTTCCGCTGGCGATTGGCGATCATGGATCTGTCGGCCGGGTTCGTCGCGCTGACCGGCCGGCTCCGGGACCGGCTGCTGCGCTGGAGCCCTCGACGGGTGCTCGCCGGACGCACGTCCCGCTGATCCGAGCCGTACCGGTCGGCCCCGACCGACCGGAGGCGTCGCCGGGCCCATCCCGCGAGTCGCGGGGTGGGCCCTGCGGTCTGCCGGATGCGCCGGCAGAGCGTCTGGTGGATCCGCCGGAAGCGCCTGGTGGGTGGATCCGCCGGGATAGTCCGGCGGATGCGCCGGGAGATCAGATCGGTGCGACGTCACCCAGCGAGGTCGTGAGGCGGATCACGGCGAGCCGGGCACCCGCGCCGGGGACGCGAACGGCCGGCGGAGACGGCGCCGGCAGCAGTGTGTAGGCATGGAGAAACGCCACTGGTCGCCGGGACGGAACCCGGCGGTACCGTCAGCGGGGCGTGCCCCACGGACGGGAGACGGTCAGCGGTGGCCTTCCGGCCGCTGACGCCACCTCTCCTCGAGTCGGTCGATCAACGACAAGCGTCGCCCGCTGCGGACGCGGCGGCTGGTGGTGCCGCCAACCACGTGCAGGTCCGGTGACTGCGCCTTACGCTGCGACAGCATCGCGAACGCGGCCGCACCGAGCATCACCACGAAGCCCGCCACTCCGAGCAGCGGAGTTTTGCTCACCGTGCCGTAGACGACCAATGCTAGGCCAGCGATGATCACGCTGACCGCGACGAGCAGGCGACGCCGCGCGTGGAAACGCGGATCGCTGGCGCGCACAGCCGAGGCGAACTTAGGGTCCTCGGCAAGCGACTGCTCGATCTGCTCGAACAGCCGCTGCTCGTGCTCCGAGAGCGGCACGGCACTCCTCCCCGGTCACGTTGGCCGGTCCGCTCGGACCGACAGACCGTGGCAGCCAACCGGCTGCTTACCCGCCAGTCTACGAGGGGGGTCGCGGGTCGGAAAGCGGGACGACCTATGGCCGCGCCGGATTTTCCGTCCGCCGCAGGTCGCCGTGCCCCAACAGACTCGCTGGGCGCACCATGGAACGCCCGAATCGGGCAGCTGCGGCGTCCGCTGCGGCCTCCGCCTCCCGCCAGCCGTGCTCGGGCGCGCCCAGTGCGAGCTGTCGGGGAGTCTGGTCGCCGTCGCTGAGCCCCTCGACCCGGACGCCGATCAGCCGGATCCGGTCACCCGGGCCGAGAGCGTCGAACAACGCCCAGGCGGTGTCGAACACCTCTCGGGTCACGTCGGTCGGCCCGCCGAGCGTGCGGGACCGGTTGACCGTCCGGAAATCGGCGAACCGCACCTTGATCGAGACCGTCCGACCGACCTGCCCGGCCCGGCGCAGCCGGACGCCGACCTTCTCGGCGAGGGCCAGCAGAGCCCGCCGGATCGTCTCCGGCTCGGCCAGGTCGGTGTCGAAGGTGACCTCGGCCCCGATCGACTTCTCCGCGTGCTCCGGGCTGACCCCGCGGGGATCCCGCCCCCAGGCCAGCTCGTGCAGGTGGGTCGCGGCCGCGTCGCCCAGGCTGCCCCGGAGCATCCCGACCGGCGCCTCGGCGATGTCCCGGACCGTCCGCAGCCCGAGCCGGCGCAGCGTCTCCGCCGCCCGCTCCCCCACCCCCCAGAGCGCCTCGACCGGCAGCGGATGCAGGAAGTCCAGCACCTGGTCGGCCGGCACCACGATCAGCCCGTCCGGCTTGGCCCGGGTGGAGCCGAGCTTGGCCACGAACTTGGTCGGCGCCACCCCGACCGAGCAGGTCAACCGCTCCTGCTCGGCGACCCGGGCCCGAATCAGCCGGGCGATCTCGGCCGGCCGGCCGAACAGCTTGCGCGCCCCGGCGACGTCGAGGAACGCCTCGTCCAGCGAGAGCGGCTCGACCAGTGGAGTCACGTCGCGGAAGATCTCCATCACCGCGCGGGAGGCGGCCGTGTACTGCGCGAAGTCGGGTGGCAGGAAGACCGCCGACGGGCAGAGCGCCCGGGCCCGCATCGTCGGCATCGCGCTGTGCACGCCGTATGTCCGGGCCTCGTAGCTGGCCGAGCTGACCACGCCGCGCGGGCCGACCCCGCCGACCACGACGGGCCGACCCCGCAGGTCGGGCCGGCGGCGGACCTCGACCGCGACGAAGAACGCGTCCATGTCGACGTGCAGGATCGGTGAGCCGGAGTCGTCGGCGTCCGCACCGAAGCGCGGATCACTGCCGCGTGGCACGGACTGGCTGCGACCCATAGCGGCAGGTTAGCCCGGGGGTACGACGCAACCGCGCCGACAATCCCGGTTGGCACCGCACGGGTCCGGCTCTTTACCATTGCGGTCCGGCGCAGCACCGGACCCGGGGGAGGAATCGATGAAGACGGTGCCACTCGGGCAGACCGGCGAGCGGGTCAGCCAGTTCGCCCTCGGCTGCATGCTGATGGGCACGCTCACCGACGACGAGTCGTCGTACGCGATCCTCGACCGCTACCTCGACGGCGGCGGCACGTTTCTGGACACCGCGAACTGCTACGCCTGGTGGCCCGGCCCACCCTTCGCCGGCGGCGAGAGCGAGAGCCTGCTCGGCCGCTGGTTGCACCGCAGCGGGCGGCGTGACGAGGTGTTCCTGGCCACCAAGGGCAGCGCCTGGATCCGCGACGTGGCCGCGGTGCGGAACAACCCGCACGACCCGCAGGCGGCGAGCCGGCAGTACGAGGGGGCCGGTGGGGACACCCTGCGCCGGGCGCTCGACGACAGCCTGCGCCGGCTGCGCACCGACCACGTGGACCTCTACTACGTGCACGTCGACGACCGGAACACCCCGCTGGAGGAGACCCTGGAGGCCCTGGCCGGGCTGGTCTCGGCCGGCAAGATCCGGTACGTCGGCTGGTCCAACGTCCGGACCTGGCGGCTGGAGCGGATCCGGCAGCTCGCCGACCGGTACGGCTGGCCGGCCCCGGTCGCCCTGCAACAGCAACACTCCTACCTGCGCCCCCGGCCGGGTGCCGACACCCTCTCGATCGTGGACGACGAACAGCTCGACTACCTGCGGGCCAACGACGAGGTGACCCTGGTGGCATACTCGCCGATCCTCAAGGGCAGCTACGACGACCTGGCGAAACGGCGCGATCACCACGTGATGGAGTCGTACCGCGGGCCGGACGCCGAGGCCCGGTTCGCCGCCGTCGCCGAACTGGCCGCCGAACTCGGGGTCACCGGCAACCAGCTCGTCCTGGCCTGGCTGCTGCACCAGCGGGACCCGGAGTTCGTCACGCTGTTCGGCCCGCGCACGCCCGAGCAGTACGCTGCCGCACTGCCTGCGCTCGACCTCACCCTCAGCGGCGGGCAGCTCGCCCGGCTCGCCGCCGCCGGGGCCTGATCCGGGGCGACGGGGGTCGCAGATCACTTCGGTGATGGTCGATACTGCGGGTGTGCCGAGAATTCTCCGGGCAGCGGCCACTGTCGCGCTCCTGCTGGCGTCGGTGGCCTGTGACGGTCCGGCCCCCGAGGCCGCCCCGCCGGCCGCCACCCCGGCATCGCCCGCCGAGTTGTCCGCCGGCCCGCTCCGGCTGCCCAGCGGGGCGCCCGGGGACAGGTGCCCGACCACCGCACCGCAACCCTGGTCCGGGCCGGGTCAGGCGACCCAGGTGCTCGGCCCCGGTCCGGTGTACCCGGTCGCGGACTACTTCCGGGACGGCGCGGTGCTGCGGCTGCGCGAGGACGACCGGCAACCGGACGGCACGTACCGGAAGAAGGTCCGGTGGATCGCCACCGGCTACACCGGCCCGGTACTGCTGCGGGTGGCGCGGATCGACGCACCGGGCAGCGCCGCCGCCTCGTTCGCGTACACCGGTGGCCCCCGCGACGGCGGGCACTACGCCGTGCTGACCAACCCGGACAGCGACCTGCCCGGGACGACGACGGTCGGCGGCCCGGGTTGCTACGCCTACCAGGTCGACGGGACCACGTTCAGTCTGACGATCGTGTTCCGCGCCGCCCCGGAAGGGTCGTGACGGGTGGGTCCCGGCCGATGACAGGTGCCCGATGCGGCGTCACGACAGCTCGCCGCCGCCGGACAGCGGGCGGATGTGCACGTTGCCGCTGCCGTCGGGCACGACCTCGACCACCCCGCCGGTGAACCGGAGGTCGCCGGCCTGCTCCATCGCCACCTCGATCCGCACCAGCTCGGTGGGAATGCGCACGTGCCGGGCGAACGTACCGACCGGCACGCCGTGGCGCACCTCGGCACACACGTCGATGGTGGTGGTGCCGTCGGCGTTGCGCCGGACGGCGACGATGCCGCGATCCGTCGGAGGCATGAGCGGATCCTCTCTGCTCGTACCGCAGGAACCAGGAGGCGTCACCTGCGGAGAATCTTCCCGGACGTTTCAGGGGACGACCGGCTCGAACGGGCTCCGGGCCGGCACCGGACTGTGGAACATCACCCGCCGCCAGTCGCCGGCGAAGCAGAACACCCCGCATGTCGTACGGATGCCCAACCGGCCGGGCAGCCGGGCCGCCGCCACGTGCCGCGGCACGCCGCCCATCGAGTACACGCTGCCGATGTCGGGCCAGAGCGAGACGCTGAGCGCGACCCGACGCCGCCAGTCGACCACCACCCGGCTGCCGATCAGCCCCTCGCCGAGCCTCGCGACGTCCCGCTTGACCCGGTGGTGCAGCACGAGCAGCACCAGCAGGCGGGCGAGGCTGCCGCACTCGAACCGGGTCACCACGACCTGGCCACCGCCGGGTTCCAACTCGAACAGCGGGGTCAGGTCAGCAGCCCCGCGACCGTCGCCGCCGCCGTCGACAGGATCAGCAGCCCCGAGCCGCGTCTCGCCCACGTCACCCATGATCCGCTCCATCCCGCCTCGGTACGCCGGTCGGCTCCGGCCGCCAGCGTGGTGACCACGACCACCACCATCGAGCCCACCGCGATGGCGGTCAGCGCCGTGACGGCCAGCGCCGGCCGTACCAGGGCCACCGCCGCCACGGCCACCCAGATCAGCGAGGTGGTCTTCTGGGTGGTGAACAGCAGTCCCAGGTCGAACCCCCAGGCAACGCCGAGCGCCCCCGGCGGCAGCCGGTGCCACAGCGCCTGCGGCACCTGGCGCCACACGTGCGGTGTGCGCTGCGCCAGGTCCGCCAGCCCGAGCAGCACGCAGACCCCGGCGAGCACCCCGAGAGCGACCGGGTCCGGCAGCGGCTCCAGCAGCCGACCCAGCAGGTACACCGGCACGGCCACCACCACCGCACCCGCCGCCGCACCCGCGATCAGGCCGGCCAGGAAACGGATCCCGTCCGCCCGGGAGCGCCGTAGCATCGGGCTGGCGACCCCAGCCATGGAGAGTCCTCATGGGCTGAACGCCTGGAGGACCGCGCCCAGCAGCCCGACCGCCAGGATCGCCCAGGACGCCACGCCGATCCCCCCGGTTACTGGCAGCTGTAGGCGGAGGCGACGGTGTGCCCGTACGAGTCCTTGGCCTCGCAGCACTGGCAGCGTACGTATCCGGCGTGCCAGCAGTGCCAGACGTAGTGCGCCCCGCTCTTGCACTGGGCGACCGAGATGGACGGGTGGAACTCCAGGTTGCAGCAGGCGTAGACGTAGGAGGCCGCCGCCGGTGAGCTGCGGCCGAACACCGCGACCGCCGCGGCGAGCCCGCTGGCTCCGATCCCGGCGAAGAGGCGCCGCCGGCCGGTCTTGCGCTGCCGGCTGCCGGCATCGTCGTCTGTACTCATCGCGCGACCTCCTCGGGTTGCTGCTCGTCAAGGATCTGGACACTGCGGGCCAGCAGCGCGGCGATGTCGTCGAACAGCAGCGCCGCCCGGACCCGGCCGGCGGCGAGAAGCACAGCGGCGGGGCTGGTGTGGATGTCGAATTCGCCCTGGACCCAGTCACCGGCCACGTCGACGTGATGTGGCAGCCGGTCCAGGCCGTACGTCGCGACGAACTCGGCGCCGCTGTCGGCGTTGCCGCAGGTGACCACGACACCGAGCAGCGGCCGGCCGTCGACGCCGCCGGTACCGGCGAGTGCCGCGACCTCGGGCGCGAGCTGCCGACAGGTGTTGCAGACGGTGCTCAGTACGAGCAGGACCGCCCCGTCGGCCGCACCCAGCGCCGCCAACCCGTCCGGCCAGCCGGCCGGGACGTGACCGACCCTCGCCTGGTCCAGCGGCAGCACCTCGACCGACCGGCTCCGGCTCGCCGGGTCACCGACCCGGGACGCCAGCTCGCCGACCATCGCGAAGAGCACCACCATGCCGGCGGCGAGCACCAACAGCACGATTCCGAAAAACAGCTCCATCGACACTCCTCACGTCGGGTCGGGCCGGGTGGAGGGGCGCAGCAACCGCCACGCCAGGCGCCGGTGCAGCCACAGGCAGAGCAGTACCGTCGCGGCCGCCGTGATCGCCGGGGCGCGGGCCTCGGGCGCCGGTCCGCTCGGCACCGCGACGACATCGAGTACGCCGAGCGCGACGAACGCCGCGCCTACGAGTAC
Organism: Plantactinospora sp. ZYX-F-223; assembly: GCF_039649625.1. Classification (NCBI taxonomy): domain Bacteria; kingdom Bacillati; phylum Actinomycetota; class Actinomycetes; order Micromonosporales; family Micromonosporaceae; genus Plantactinospora; species Plantactinospora sp. ZYX-F-223. The sequence continues at coordinate 16,690 of NZ_JBDJAV010000008.1, forward strand.
GTTGCGGGCCCCGAGCGGGTACGGGCCGCCACCGAGACAGCCGCACGGCAGTGCGCTCCGCCGCCACCGGCCGGCGGCACCGGCGAGCGCGAACAGCACGCCCAGCCCGACCACCGCGAATCCGGTGGCGGCGCGGGCTGCCGGAATCAGCAAGCCCAGACCGATCAGGACCTCCGCGACCCCGAACACCCGGACCGCGGTCGTGGAGACAGTGTTAGCGCTGCCATCGAACAGTTCTTCGACCGCACGGCGGACCGGTTGCGGCACCACCGTCTTGGTGACACCGGCTACCAGGAGAACCGCCACTAGCAGGGCATTCAGCGAGACAAACAGCAAACCGTCGACGCCCATCGGCCACCCCCGTGGTGTCTGCCCGATAGAGATGAACGCTCACATGCGGTGATCGGAAGCGTACGAGGTAATGGCACGCCGGACAATAGACCTGCCTAGATCTTCTTCGGCGGCGGCGGGTGTCAGGCGCGGAGCGAACGTACGACCAGCAGCGGGATGGTCATCTCGGTCGCCGTACACGAGCCGTGGTACGCCACCAGCGTGGTCTCGATCGGGTTGTGCGTCTTCGAGGCGAGTACCACGGTCGGGGTCAGGCAGGCGACCACCACGTCACCGATGCGTGGCAGGTGTGCCTCGGGTACCGGGCCGAACCAGCCGGCCGCGACCGCCTCCTCCCGGGTCGCCACCCACGCCTGCTCGCCGAGCACCTCCGACCAGGCGGCCACCACGTCGGCGGTCGCCCCGGCCAGGGTGTGCAGGTAGCGGACCCTGGCCTCGCCGGCCACCACCCGTATCCCGGCCCGCAGCCGGGGATCGGTGTCCAGGTCGTACCGCCCCTGCGCCGGGATGTCGAGCTGGCCGTGGTCGGCGGTGACCAGCAGTGCGGCGTCCGGCGGCAGCCCGTCGACCAGCCGGGTGACCAGCGCGTCGACCTCGGCGACCGCCGAGCGCCAGTCGGCGGAGTCGATGCCGCTGAGGTGCCCGTGCCGGTCCACGTCCGGGTGGTAGCCGTAGACCAGGGTCGGGCCGTCCCCGGCGGTGAGCGCCGCGAGCATCTCGGTGGCCAGCGCGTCGACGTCCTCCGCGCCCCGATGCGCCCCGCTCCGGTAGGCGGCCACGCTCAGCCCGGTGTTCGCCAGCGCCGGCCGGCTCACCACGGTCACCGCTACCCCGGCCGCCTCGGCCCGCTGCAACTGGGTCGGCAACGGCTGCCACCGGCGCGGATCCGGATCGTCGCCCGACCCGGCGGCGGGAGTGGGCACCGGTGCCCGGGCCGGAGAGCCGGGGAGTGCCGGCCCGGCCGGGTGCGACGGGCCGCCGCTGCCGAGCGGGTCGGCCGTACCGGGCAGCTCGGCAGTGCCGGCGGAGGACCAGGAGCCGCTGGCCCGGTCGCCGCCCACCGGCGAGCCCGGGCCGCCACCGGGGAAGTTCGGGCCGTCGACCGGCGACCTCGGCCAGTCGATGTGCGTGAGTACCCGGTCGGTGCCGGGCACGTTGACCCGGAAGCCGAGCACCCCGTGCGCGCCGGGCGCGGCCCCGGTGCCGAGGCTGACCAGGCTGGTCGGGGTGGTGGAGGGGAAACCGCAGGTGAGCGGGCGCCCGAACCGCCCGGTCAGGTCGGTCAGTGCCGGCGCGTGCGGGGCGGCGATCGGCAACTGGTACCAGCCGAGCCCGTCGACCAGCAGCACCGCGATCCGGCGTACCCCGGCCAGTTGACCGGCCAGCCCGAGCGGGTCGGCCCGGTCGACGCCGAGCACGGACAGCGCGCTCGGCAGCACGTCGGCGAGGCTGCCGCCGAAGTAGTGCGGCCGGACCAGGTCGAGTGGGCTCGTCATGCCAGACGGCGGGCGAACAGGTGCAACTGGGCGGCGATGTCCCGGTACGGCGGCTGGGCCGAGGCGGCCAACTCCAACTCCAGCAGGGCCGGCGGGTCCGCCTCGGCGGCCACCGCCGGGATCAGGTCGGCGAAGACGCGTACCCCGTGGGTCTGCTCGACCGCCAGCCCGGCGGCCTCCAGCAGCGCGGCGGCGCCGTCGGCGTCGTAACGCCGGCGCAGGGTGTCCCGGGGCCCGGCGTGCCCGTCCGGGTCGCGTAGCAGCGCGGCGGCCACGTCCAGGTGCCCGTTCGTGACCCGGCTCAGCACGGCGGCGGCCCGGTTCGCCACCAGTACGCTCGCCGCGCCGCCGGGGCGCAGTGCGCTGCCGATCGCCCCGACCACCCCGGCCGGATCGTCGACCACCTCCAGTACGGCGTGGCAGAGCACCAGGTCGGCACTGGCCGGCTCGACCAGCCCGGCGAGGGCGTCACCGTCGCCCTGCACCGCGCGCACCCGATCAGCGACCCCGGCCTCGGCGGCCCGCCGGGTCAGCGCGGCGAGCGCGTCGGGGCTGGCGTCGACCACCGTCACCCGGTGGCCGGCCTCGGCCAGCGGCACCGCGAATCCGCCGGTCCCGCCGCCGACATCGAGCACGGTGAGCGTCCTGTCCTGCTGCCGGGCAAGCTCACGGCGCAGCACGGTCCAGACCACGGCGGTACGCGGGCCGGTCGCCGGGCCGGACGGACGGCTCTGAGTTCGCTCCACCCGACGAGCCTAAGCCACCCGGACCCAAGCTGATCGCCGGCCGCCACGCCGGCCGATCGGCAACCCGGAGCGGCGGCCCGGGTCCGCCGGACGGTGGCCCGAGCCCACCCCGCCCCGGCCCGGTGCACGCAAGCGGCCCACGGGCTCGCGTTCGTCGGTCCCGCCGGAGCGTCCGGCCCGGGAGAACCGTTTCCGGCCGGGCCGCGTCCTACCTTCACGTGATGGAGGTTGGCGACGAGGAGTTGCTGCACCTCGTCGGTACCGGGGACCGGCGGGCGTTCGAGGTGTTCTACGCCCGACACGCCCCCTGGCTGGCCCTGCGGCTGCGCCGCCGCTGCCGGGACCCGGAACTCGTCGCCGATCTGTTGCAGGAGACCTTCCTGGCGGTCTGGCGGGCGGCGGGCACCTATCGCGGCAGCGGTGAGGTGGTGGGCTGGGTCTGGACCATCGCCGCGCACCGCCTCGTCGACGCGAGCCGTCGGGCCCTCGCCCGGCCACGGACCGCCGCCCCGGCCGACGAGACCCTTCTCGCCTGGTCACCGTCGGCAGAGGAGGAGGCCATGCTCGGCACCTACGACGCGAGGCTGGAACATGCCCTGCACCGGCTGTCGCCCGAGTTGCGGGCGGTGGTGCAGGCGACCGTCCTCGACGGCTTCACGGTGCGGGAGGCCGCCCTGTTGCTGGGGCTGCCGGAGGGAACGATCAAGACCCGGGCCATGCGGGCCCGGCGGGAGCTGCGGGCGGCACTGTCGTGAGTACGTTCCACATCCCCGAGGTCGCGCTGCGGGCCTACGCCGAGGACCGGCTCGCCGACGCCGACGCGTGGTCGGTCGAGGCACATCTCGACCGGTGCGAAACCTGCCGGGCCCGATTGCCGCTGGACGAGCCGACCGGACGGCTCGTCGCCGCGGTCGGCGCGACCCTCGCCGCGCGGCTGCCGGGCCAGGGACGGATCCGCCCGGGTACCCGATGGCGGCAGGTCGCGGTGCTGCTCGGCGCGGGACCGGCGGCCCGGGTCGGCTGGCTCGGCTCGGTCGTCACCACCCTGGCGCTGGCCGTGGCGATCGAGATCGGTTCACTGCCGGTCCGGCCCTGGATACTCCTGCTGCTCGCGCCGCTGCTGCCGGTGCTCGGCGTTGCCGTCTCCTACGGCCGGCACACCGATCCGCTGCACGAACTGGTCGCCGCCAGCCCGTACGCCGGGCTGCGGATCATCCTGTGGCGGACGTTGTCGGTACTGGCGGTCACCGTTCCGGTCGCGTTCCTCACCGGCGCGGTATCCCGGATCGGTACGCCGGCGATGTGGCTGCTGCCCTGCCTCGGGTTGACCGGTCTGACGCTCGGGCTCGGCTCGCTGATCGAGCCGGCCCGGGCCGGGCTGGCGGTGGCGGCCGGGTGGGCCGGGCTGGTGCTGGTGCCACCGGGAGACGCGTCGCCGGTCCCGCCGGTCGACAACGGATGGCTGGTCGCTCCGGCGGCCGTACCGGTCTGGCTGGGCGTCATCGCGGCGGCCGTGGCGTTGCTGCTGGCCCGGCAGGGTCGGCTGGGCGGCGAGGTGGCTCCGTGAGGCGGTGTCGGCGGCCCCGGGGCGGTCGTCGACGACCTGACGCGGCGTCGGCGACGGGAAGCACGTCGGAGACGACGCGGCGTCGGCGGCGGGAAGCACGTCGGAGACGACGCGTCGTCGGCGGCGGGAAGCACGTCGGAGAGGTGGGGCACGATGACGGTCAGCATCGAGGGCCTGCGGGTCGGCTACGGCAGAAGGGTCGTCCTCGACGACCTCGACCTGGAGCTGGCGGTGGGCGTACACGGGCTGCTCGGGCCGAACGGCGCCGGTAAGACGACCCTGATGCGGGTACTGGCCACGGTCGCCCGCCCGAACCGTGGCCGGGTACGGCTGCTCGGCCACGACATCGCGGACCGGACCGCGCTCCGGCAGGTACGCCGGCAACTGGGCTACCTGCCGCAGGCGTTCGGCTACTACCCGCGGTTCACCGTCCGGGAGTTCGTGGAGTACTTCGCCTGGCTGAAGGAGATGCCCCGGACCCGGGTACCGCTCGCGGTCGAGCGGGCGCTGGAACGCGTCGGACTGCTGGACCGGGCCGACGAGCGGATGAAGCACCTGTCCGGCGGAATGCTGCGCCGGGCCGGCATCGCGCAGGCGATCGTCAACGACCCGCGCGTGGTCCTGCTGGACGAGCCGACCGCCGGCCTGGACCCGGAGCAGCGGGTCGACTTCCGGACACTCCTGCGGGAGTTGGGCGTCGACGCCTGCGTACTGGTCAGCACCCACCTGGTCGAGGACATCGGTACGGCGTGCGGCCGGGTGAGCCTGGTCGAGGGCGGCCGGCTGGTCTTCACCGGCACGCCCGAGGAACTGGCCGCCGCCGGGGTGGACGGTGGCAGCGGCGACACGGCGATCGAGCGCGGTTACACCGCCGTGCTGCGGGGTGCCCGGACGGTGCGCCGGTGAGACGTCCGCTGCGGGTGGAACTGCGCCGGGGTACGGCACCGGGTGCGGCTCTGCTGATGTTCGGTGCCGGCGGGTGGCTGCTGGCCGTACACCCGGAGGACTGGGGCGGCCGGTGGGCCGGCCTCGCCGGGTACCTGCGGACGTCGCTGATGGTGCTCTGCGCGCTGATGGTCGCCGCCGGTGCCTGGCAGGCCGGTCGGGAGCGGCGTCGGGGCATCGACGAGCTACTCGGCTCGACGGCCCGGCCGGAATGGCAACCGCTGGTGGCGGCCTGGCTGGCGGTCTCGCTCGCCGGCACCGCCGGGCTGCTCACCGCCTTCCTCGGCGCGGCGGTGCTGGTCGGACGGGTGGCCACCTACGCGGGCGGCGAATGGTGGTGGACCCTGGCGGTGGGCATCCTCGCGCTCTGCACGGCCGCCGCGTTCGGGGTACTGATCGGCCGTCTCGTCCCGCTGCGGGTGGTCGCCCCCGTCGCCGGCCTCGGCAGCTACCTCGGGCTCGCTGTTCTCACCTACTGGGACGCCAGCGGCGTCAGTTGGCTGTCCCCGGTCCACCCCGGCTCCGGCCCCGAGCGGCTGCTGCCGGCCGGAACACACGCCCTACAGGCCGGTTGGCTGCTGGCGTTGACCGGCACGCTCCTCGCGCTGGCGGCCCGGCTGCGTCGGGCCGCCCTGCTCTCCGGCCTCCTCGCCGTCGCCGTGGCGGTGCCGATCGCCACCGGAGCCGGCCCCGACGACCTCCGCGCCGACCCGGGTGCCGTCGAGCCGACCTGCACCACGGAGGGGCCGCCGGTATGCGTGGCCCGGATCAACGGTTTCCTGCTGGACGACCTGACACCGCTCGTCCAGCCGGTGCTGCGCCGGATGGCCGGCATCCCCGGAGCGCCGACCCGGGCGGCGGACGCGGCCCTGCAGGTCGACGGTGAGCCGACCGGGCCGGCGGACGGCACCCTCTGGCTGTATCTGGGGAGCCAACCCACCGCGACCGGCGACGGCCTGGCCAACCTCGGCTGGCTCCGCGCCGACCTGCGCCAGGTCGTCACCCTGAACTGCCACCGGCAATTCAGCAGACCCGACAGACGGATCTATCCGACCTTCGACACCGCCCGGGCGTGGCTGTTCGAGGAACGCCCGGCCCCCGACACCCGCGTCGGGCGGCTCTACGCGCTCCCCCTCGACGACCAGCGCGCCTGGTTCGCCGCGTTCCTCGACGCCGCGCACCGCTGCGACGTTCCGCGCCTGATCGCGCTGGGGGAACTGCCGTGAACAGCCGGCTCCTGCTGTTGCACACCCGGGCCAGGGGCGGCCCGGCATTCGTGCTCGGGATCGCTGCCGTGACGCCACTGGCCTGGATCGCCGGGAACTGGCTCGCCAGCCGGCCCTACTTCGACGGACCCGCCGCCCGGATACCGGTCGTCGCGCTCGCGCCGCTGCTCGCCGTACTGCTGCTCGCGCCGACGCTGGGCGGGGCCGACGAGGAACTGGAGCGCGGCGCCCCGCTGCACTGGCCCGGCTGGCGAGCCGGCCACCTCCTGCTCGGGGTCGCGTCGATCGGCGCGGCGCTGGCGGTGACCGGGCTGCGCGCACCCGGGGTGTTCGGCGCGTACGCCCTGGTCCGCAACACCCTCGGTTACGCCGGACTGGTCGCCGCGGCCGCGGTGCTGCTCGGCACCCGCCTGGCCTGGCTGCCCGCGTTCGGGTACGCCTGCGCCGTCTACGCCGCGACCCCCCGGCAGGTCGGCGGATTCACCGGCGTGTGGGCCTGGCCGCTACAGCCGTCCAGCGTGACCGCCTCCTGGCTGACCGCCGCCGTGGTCTTCGTCCTGGGCGCGGCCGGCTACCTGCGCCGGGGCTGCCGGGGCGGCACCGTGGCCAGGTAGCGCGCCCTTCCACCCGGCTCAGCGGAAGTCGCGGGAGGCGGGGGTGACCGGCGGGGTGATCGCGTCGAGGCGGTCGGCGACCAGGTTGGTCACCCCGTCGTGCTTCTCCAGCATTCCCCGCACGACCAGTGCGGTGCTGGTCCGGGCCACCTTCCGGTAGCGCTGCCACAGCCCCGGCGAGCAGGTGACGTTGAGCATGCCGGTCTCGTCCTCCAGGTTGATGAAGGTGACCCCACCGGCGGTGGCCGGACGCTGCCGGTGCGTGACGATGCCGCCGACCCGGACCCGCTGTCCCGGGTCGAGCCGGGCCAACCTGGCGATCGGTACCGCGCCGACCGCGTCGAGCTGGGCCCGGACGAACTGGGCCGGGTGGCTCTCCGGGGAGAGCCCGGTGGCCCAGACGTCCGCGACCAGCCGGTCCACCGCGTCCATCCCGGGCAGGGTCGGCGCCTCCGCCCCGGCGATGGTGCCGGGCAGCCGGTCCGGCTTGTCCTGCGCGGCGGCGCCGGCCGCCCAGAGCGCGGCCCGCCGGGTCAGCCCGAAGCAGGCGAAGGCGTCCGCGGTGGCCAGCGCCTCCAGGTGCGCGGCGGTCAGCCCGACCCGGCGGGCCAGGTCGGCCATGTCCCGGTACGCCCCGTGCGCGGTCCGCTCCCGCTCGATCTTCTCCGCCAGGTCGTCGCCGAGGGTACGCACCCCGGCCAGCCCGAGCCGGACCGCCGGGCCGCCCAGCCCCCACCGGTGCGGCGGCTCGCCGGGCGCGCTCCCCCACCGGGTTTCCGGGGTCGACTCCAGGGTGGCCTTGGCACCGCTGGCGTTGATGTCCGGGCGGCGTACCTCGACGCCGTGCCGGCGGGCGTCGTCGACCAGGGTCTGCGGCGAGTAGAAGCCCATCGGCTGGGCGTTCAGCAGCGCGGCCAGGAACGGCGCCGGGTGGTAGCGCTTGAGCCAGGAGCTGGCGTACACCAGGTAGGCGAAGCTCATCGCGTGGCTCTCCGGGAAGCCGAAGCTGGCGAAGGCGGAGAGCTTGAGATAGACGTCGTCGGCGACCTCGCCGGTGATGCCCCGCTCGGCCATCCCGGCGTAGAGCCGGTCCCGGATCTGCGCCATCCGTTCGGCCGAGCGTTTCGAGCCCATCGCCCGGCGCAGCTCGTCGGCGCCACCGGCGTCGAAGCCGGCCAGGTCGATCGCGAGCTGCATCAACTGCTCCTGGAACAGCGGCACCCCGAGGGTCTTCTCCAGCGCGTTGCGCATCAGCGGATGCGGGAAGGTGACCTCCTCCAGCCCGTTCTTGCGCCGGATGTACGGGTGCACCGAGCCGCCCTGGATCGGGCCGGGCCGGATCAGCGCCACCTCGACCACCAGGTCGTAGAAGCAGGTCGGCTTCAGCCGGGGCAGGGTGGCCATCTGCGCCCGGCTCTCCACCTGGAACACCCCGACCGAGTCGGCCCTTTGCAACATCGCGTAGACCTCGGGGTCGTCCAGGGACATCGAACTCAGGTCGAGGGTCGACTCGATCATGTCGTACGCGAAGTGCAGCGCGGAGAGCATGCCGAGGCCGAGCAGGTCGAACTTGACCAGCCCGGCGCTGGCGCAGTCGTCCTTGTCCCACTGCAGCACGGTGCGGCCGGGCATCCGCCCCCACTCCACCGGGCACACCTCGATCACCGGCCGGTCGCAGATCACCATCCCGCCGGAGTGGATGCCGAGGTGGCGCGGGAAGGTCTGCAACTCGTTGGCGTACGCGATCACGTGCTCGGGGATGTCGTCCACGTCGACCGCCGCCACGCTGCCCCACCGGTCGATCTGCTTGCTCCAGGCGTCCTGCTGGCCGGGTGAGAAGCCGAACGCCTTGGCGATGTCCCGCACCGCCGACCGGGGCCGGTACGAGATGACGTTGGCGACCTGCGCGGTGTGCTCCCGGCCGTACTCGGCGTAGACGTGCTGGATCACCTCCTCCCGGCGGTCGGACTCGATGTCGACGTCGATGTCCGGCGGGCCGTCCCGCTCCGGGGCGAGGAAGCGCTCGAAGAGGAGTTGGTGGCGTACCGCGTCCACGTTGGTGATCCAGAGCGCGTAGCAGACCGCCGAGTTGGCCGCCGAACCCCGGCCCTGGCAGTAGATGTCGTTGTCCCGGCAGAACTTCACGATGTCGTAGACCACCAGGAAGTAGCCGGCAAAGCCGAGCGCCTCGATCATCCCCAGCTCGTGGTCGAGCTGCCGGTACGCCTCCGGGTGCGCGTCGCGGGGGCCGTACCGCCGCAGCGCGCCGTCCATGGTCAGCTCGCGCAGCCAGCTCATCTCGGTGTGCCCGGGCGGCACCGGGTAGTCCGGCAGCCTCGGCGCCACCAGGTTCAGGTCGAAGGCCAGCTCGGCGCCGAACTCGGCGGCCCGGGCCACCGCGCCGGGATAGGCCGCGAACCGGGCCGCCATCTCGGCTCCGCTGCGCAGGTGGGCGGTACCGGCCGCCGGCAGCCAGCCGTCGATCTCGTCCAGGCTGCGCCGGGCGCGTACCGCCGCCAGTGCGGTGGCCAGCCGGCGGCGGGACGGGGTGGCGTAGTGCACGTTGTTGGTGGCCACGGTGGGCAGCCCGGCGGTGGCGGCCAGCTCGGCGAGCGCGTCGTTGCGGTCGCCGTCGTACGGGTCGCCGTGGTCGGTCAGCTCCACCGCCACCGTCTCCGCCCCGAACAGCGCGGTCAGCCGGTCCAGCTCCCGGGCCGCCGCCTCGACCCCCTCGGTGAGCAGCGCCGCCGGCACCGTCCCCTTCCGGCACCCGGTCAGCACCAGTACGTGGTCCTTCAGCTCCCCGGCGACCTCTTCCAGCTCGCCGTAGACCGGGCGGCCCTTCTCGCCGCCGCGCAGGTGTGCCCGGGCGATGGTGCTGGCCAGCCGGGCGTACCCCTCGGGGCCGTGCGCGAGCACCAGCAGGTGCCGGCCGAGCGGGTCCGGTTCGCCGTTGCCACCCCGAGGAAACGCTCCGCGTTTCCCCGGGGACCCCGGCTGCGGGCCGGGCAGCCCGAGCGACAACTCGGCGCCGAAGATGGTGGGCAGCCGCAGCGCCCGGGCCGCTTCGGCGAACCGCACCACCCCGTAGAACCCGTCGTGGTCGGTCACCGCCAGCGCGGTCAGGCCCAGCCGGGCCGCCTCCTCGGCCAGCTCCTCCGGATGGCTGGCCCCGTCGAGGAAGCTGAAGTTGGTGTGCGCGTGCAGTTCCGCGTACGGCACCGCACCCTCGACCGGGGCGGGCAGCTCGGCCGGGGTGTAGCCGGGGCGCTTGCGGGTCCAGGCCGGGGAGTCTCCGCCGTCGGCGTCGACCGCGAGCGGATCCACCACGCGCAGCCGGGGCTCGCCCGGACCTCCGGGTCGGCCGGAGAGCGCGCGTTCCAGCTCCGACCAGGGCATGTCCGGGTTGTGGAAGCTCACCGCGCCACCCGCCCGGTCACGGTCCACCTGCTCATGGTCCGCCTGCGCACCGCCCGCCTAGTCATAGACGGCCTCCACCCACCATCGGCCGCCGGCCAGGGAGAGCAGCAGCGCCGTACCGTCGGTCAGTGCCACCTGGAACCGGGCCCGCCGTCGGGCCTCCGCCGGGGCCCACCAGCGCTCGTCGACCGGCCACGGACCGGCCCAACTGACGATCTCCACCGGCGCTCCGGGCGCCACGGCTCCGGACCCGTCCACCGACGGCCGCACCGCCGGAACGACCTCCTCCGCCCGGGCCACCGAAACGGTCGCCTCCGGCCGGGCCGACGGAACGAGCACCTCCAGTCGGGCCGGTGCGGCGCTGATCTCCAGCCGGGCGGTCACCCGGACGAGTTCCCCGCCTGCGTCGTAGACCGCCGCCGGCAACGGCTCGGGCAGCACGACCGCCGGTGCGGGAGACGGCAGCCGGCCCGGCCACGGCGGATCCGCCGGCCGGCCCGGCACTCGCTCGTCGCCCCAGGGCACCAGCCGGGTCTGGTCGACCGGGGAACGCCCGCCGCCGAGCACCGCGGTCAGCACCGATTCGGGACCGAGGATGCCCTGCACCCGGCTCAGCGCCCGGTGTGCCCGCTCCCGTTCCGCCCCGGTCTCACCCCACAGCCCCGGTTGCAGGCCGACGTGCGCCAGCACCCCTTCGGGAACCAGGCGCAGCCGGATGATCCCGGCGGTCGGCCGGGGCGGGCCGGCCCGGCCGGAGCCGGGACGCCGGCTGGTCCCGGTCAGCCAGCCGTCGAGCTGCCAGCGCACCCGGTCGGCGATCGCCGCCGCGGTCAGCAGCCCGTCGTGCCGCCAGACCCGGCGCAGTTCCTGACCGTGCGCGGTGACCGCCTCGATGCCGAGCCGGGTGCAGGCCAGCCCGTGCCCGGCGAGCGTCTCGTGCAGCCGCTCGGCGAGCGCCCGCGCGGCGAACGCCGCCGCGTCGACCCGGTCGAGCGGATCGTCGTACGTCTCGGTCACCGCCAGGTCGGGCGGCGGGCGCCGGACCGCGAGCGGGCGGTGGTCCTGGCCGGCGGCCAGCCGGTGCGCCAGCGTCCCGTCGAACCCGAACCGGGCCAGCACGTCCCCGGCCGGCAGCGCCGCGAAGTCGCCCAGGGTACGCAGCCCGAGCCGGCGCAGCAGGTCGGTCAGCCCCGGCCGGCCCAGCGCCTCGACGGGCAACTCGGCAAGGAACCCGGCGGTGCCGCCGGGCGGGACGACCCGACCGGACCGGGCCGCCAGCCCGGCGGCGAAGACCCCGTCGGCGATCCCGATCTGGCTCTCCACCTCGCAGCTCTGCGCGACGTGCTCGACGATCCGCTCGGCGGCCTGCTCCTCGCCGCCGAAGTACCGGCTCGGGCCGCGCGCGGCGACCGCGCACGCTCCCGGACGGATCACCTCGACCCCGGCCACCACCTCTTCGACGGCGGCGACCACCGGCTCGAAGGCGCGTACGTCCCGGCCGGGGTCGTGGTCCAGTACGGTCAGCCGGGGGCAGCGGCTCTGCGCCTCCCGCTTGCGCAGACCCCGGCGTATCCCCTCGGCGCGGGCGGAGGCGGAGGCGGCGACGACCCGGTTGGCGTACAGCACCGCGACCGGGGCGGCCGCCGACACCCCGTCGACGATTTCCGCCGCGATCACCGGCCAGTCGGGGCACCAGAGCAGCATCGTCCGCACCGGCGCCATCGCCACACCTCCCTCGACCAGCGGATATGCGATCTTAGAACGCGTGTTCGATTCGCGCTGACCCACCCCACGTACCGGGCGAAGCGAGCCGACCCTGCGGCACCACGAGAAGATCAGCCTGTTCGGCCCGGTCTCCCGGGACGAGAGCAGCGGACACCGGCGCTACTCCCGACCGATCTCGCCACGGTCGAGGCCCTCGCCTGTCTGCGCTCGACCGGCGTCGGGGTCGCGGACATGCGGGTAGTCGACACGGCCGAGAGCCTCCGGCGGCACGGCCTCCTGGCAGCAGGCTGAAGCCCGCCTCTCCAGCCGCCCCCGTCGCCACCGAGCACTGCCCCGGCCCTCACCCACCCCCGGGACCGCCCCGCCGCACGCGCCGGCCGGTCACGGGTTGCACAGGTGGGGTAGCGTGTCGCCGGTTCTATCGGAGGCACCACCTTCTCGGGGAAAGGCTGTCACTTGTCACGTTGGAAGAACGCCGCGGTTCTGACGGTCTCCACGTTCACGGCCCTGGCGTTGACCGCCTGCGGCTCGGACGCGGGCACGCCGGGCGAGTCGAAGCAGTCGAGCGTACTGGAGCAGCTCGCCAGTGACCTCAAGGGCTCGCTGCAGAAGGTCGTCGACAAGACCGACTCGACCGATTCCGTGACCATGACCATGGAGGGCACGGCAGCCGGCGAAAAGATCAAGATGCGGGGTGCCCTGGACCTGCGCGACCCGGTCAAGGCGGAGATGACGATGGAGGGCCCCGACGGCGCTCCGACAACGATCCGGATGATCGGTGCCGTCGTCTACGTCGAGGTGCCCGAGGCGGATCGCGCGGACATGGACGGGAAGCGCTGGTTCAAGATGGACCTGGGCGCTGCCGCCGCGCAGGCGGGAATGGACTTCACCAAGCAACTCGACGACGTCGACCCCACCAAGCAGGTGAAGACCCTGCTGGCGACCGAGGGGACCACCGTCGTTGGCGAGGAGACCGTGAACGGGGTGGCCACGGTCCACTACACGGTCACCGCGCCGGTGACGACCTACCTCGGGCAGATCGACGCCGACACCCGCAAGACGGTCGAGCAGGAGCTGGCCAAGAACGGCGTCAAGGAGATCAAGATCGACCTCTGGGTCGACGAGCAGTACCTGCCGCGTCGGGCGCACATGGTGATGGGCACGATGAGCGATATTAAGATCGACTACACCGACTACGGCAAGCCGGTGAACATCGAGACTCCGGCCGCGTCGGAGACCGCCGACTTCGCCGAGATGCTGAAGGGCCTGCAGGGCCTGGAGGGCCTGCCCACCAGCTGAGCCCGCTGGCTGAGCCCAGCGGCTGAGCCCGCCGCACGGGCTTCCGCCGGTCGTGTTCCGCCCGCTCGGTCACCGACGGGGCGGGCGGAACACGACGGGGTTCAGGCGGGGAACGGTCACCGCGTCCGGACGACGGTGAGCGAGCTTCGCCGCGCGGTGGACCCGACCGGGGTCGAAACCCGCGCCGCCGGCCCCGTCCGGCGGTCACCCGGCAGCCACACCCGGATCTCCTTTGGGCGTACCGCCGCGCCACGGCCCTGGGCCGAGATGGTCACCTCCCGGCGCCGCAACCTGCCGCGCCCCTGCTCCAGGCCCTCCCACCGGCCACGCAGCACCTGAAGGGTGAGGTCGGCTCCGGTCCAGCGGCCGTACGGCACGAAGACGCTGCCGCGCTGCCGCGCCCGGGCGGCGAGCCGGTCGGCGACCGAGGCGGAGACCGTGCCGGGTACCGCCGCGACCACGACGTCGACTCCGTCGATCAGGGCGGCGACCACGGTCGCCCACTCCGGGCCGGGATGGGGAACAAGGGCGAGCCGGTCCAGCGCGATGCCGAGTTCGGCGGCGGCCACCGCGCCCAGTGTGGGCATCCCCACCACAGCACACCAGGCCCCGACCCGGGAAGCCTCGACGAGCAACGCCAGCATCAACGAGGTGCCACCACTGGAGCCGGGGCGACCGACCGCCACGGTGCTGCCACGCCGCAACCCGCGCTGAGGTAACAGCCCGGCCAGTTCCGACAGCACCGGCAGAGTCCGGTGCGGGTCGGTCGTCGCTGGGCCGCTGGCCGGTCGAACCAGCCCGGCCAGGGCGGTGGAACCAAGCACCATCCGCCCCGCCATCGTTGACCACACCCCCGTGTTCCCGTTTGGCCGCCGTGTTCCCGTAGCAGGGTTTCCGTCAGCCGGTTCTTCCGTATCGGTTGACGCCGGTTTCCTGTGTCGTCGCCAGTTCTCGTGTCGTCGCCGGCTTCCCTGCGTCGGTTGTCGCCGCACTCCTCGCTCGCGAGTTGCGGCGCGAGCGAGGAGTGGTCGGTCGTTGTCTCAGGCGGCCATGCCGTCGAGCGCCGGCTGGTGCGCCACCCCGAGCGCCACCTCGATCACCGCGACGAACTGTTCGGCCGCGCGGAGCAGGTCGTCGGCCTCCCGGGCGCTCACCACCCGGGGGATGCCCGCCTCGGCGGCGGCCCGCTTGGTGGCGCCGGTGGCGAAGTAGTTGGCCCACTCCCCCAGCTCCGGGGCGACGACCACCAGCAGCGCCCAGACACTGGTGACCCGGTTTCGGCGGGTGGGTGCGGGACGGGCCCGGGCGGCGAGCATCGCCGCTGCCGCGCGCAGCGCGGCCAGGTGCGCGGCGGCGTACCGCAGGCCGTCGGGGCGGGTCTCGGCGGCCTCCGCCAGCCCCATCCGGGCAATCGTCAGTAGTTGGGCCGGGGTGCGGTGCGGCAGCACGTGCGACGGCACCGTCGGCGCCTGAGCCTGGCTGGTCGGCATGGGACTGTCTCCTCCGCGTCAACCCATTCACCGCGTCACCGTTGCCGGCCGGAACGACCACGCTGGTCAGCGCCAGCGCGGTGGCCGAGGGCGACGCACCACGTCGAACTAGCCGGCTGCGGAGGAAGACGCACCGGTGTGTAGCCGGCCGGATGTGGACGCTTCCCCACACCACACCCGGCCGGCCGAACCGGCGGGTTCGTCGTCCGCCGCCCGGGGGTCGTGGGCGGCGGACGACGATCCTGCCTGGTGGGTCCGGACTCGCGGATCCGGATCCCGTGCGGTCCGCGAAACCGCACTCGGGGGTTACGCCGCGAACGCCACCCCCGGCATCAGCCCGAGCATCCGGCCGGCGGGCCGACTCGCATCGAACCCCGCCCAATCGAACACTCGTTCTAACTACGAGAGAGAGTACACCCCGGCACCGACAAAAACGCAAGCGAACGCGATCCGTCGGCGCGGCTGTCGGGTACGGGTCAGCACCAGGTCAGCGTGGAGTTGTTCCGGGTGACGTTCCGGATCACGTTGTTGGCGCCACCGCAGGGGCTCTGCCTGATGTTGGTGTTGGTCACCGTCAGGTTCTGCAAGGTGATGTTCGAGGAGAGCGGGAACTCCGTACGCGCCGCGATCCGGACCTCGCCACCACCGGTCACCGTCCCGGACTGCCCGGCGATGGTGACGTTGTAGCAGTTCTCGATCAGGATCGAGTTGTTGCCGGTGTTCGAGATGGTCACCCGGTCGATCACCGCGCCGCCGCTCTCCGAGACGCAGAAGATGCCCCGCCCGCCGCCCCGGGCGATCACGTTGCCGACCCGGATGTTCGTCGGGTAGCTGCTGCCCACCCGGCCGTTGCGGTTGGCCATCCGGAACGCCGCGTACCCGGTGCCGGCACCCGCGTTGTCCGCGTCGACCGTACCGATGGTGGCGTTGATGGTGTCGTTGAGCAGCAGTCCGGACTCGCCGACGCTACGGGCGGTGACGGTGCCGACGGTCAGCCCGTCCACCCCGTACGTCTCCACGCCCTGGCTGCGGGTGCCCTGCACGTACACGTTGTCGATCCGGATGTTGCGGACCTTCACCGCCCGGTCGCCGCCGTGGTTGTCGATCCGCACCCCGAGGCCGCCGGAGAGCCGCATGTCGATCTGGCCCAGCGTCAGGTTGTTCACGTTGCGCATGAAGATGCCGTAGAGCGGCGCCCCGGTCAGGTTGAGGTGCTGCACCTCGACGTCGGTGGCGCCCCGGGCGTACACCGGGGCCTGGTCGCCGGAGCCGGAGCCGGTCACGTTGATCGTGCCGCAGACGTCCAGGATCGTGTAGCTCGGCAGCGAGATCCGGGAGTTGGCACTCACCGAACCCGATCCCCGGACGACCACCCGCTGCTTCGAGGTACGCCCCGACGACAGGCTGTTCACCGCGGCCTGCACCGCAGAGCGCATGTCACTGCCGGTGTAGACCGTGCTGCCGCCGTTGCGGGCGGTCCAGGTGCTGCCGTTCAGCACCGCCTCGGCGTTGTACGAGCCGCTGCCGCAGTCGGCGAGATCGTAGCGGTCGGGCGCCTCGCCGCTGTGCCGGGAGACGTGGTGGTCGCCGGTGTCCGCCGCCGCGGGCGGCAGCCCGACCGCGGTGCCGGCGCCGGCCAGCGTGGTCGTGAGCGCCAGTACCAGGCCGGTTCGCCAGCCGCGCCGCCGTGACCGGCGGTCGGGTGGTCTCCGGTTGGTGGTGGTGAGCGTCATTGGTCCTCCTGAGCTGGGGGAACGGTGGCCGGGAAAGCCGGTGTCGGTGACGGTCGGAAAGGGCCCGCCAGGACAACCACCGGAGCCGGTACGCCGAGGTGACGCGCCGGCAGGACAGGGCCGGATCGGAAAGGCCTTTCCCGACGTCGGCAACGTATCGAATCGTTTCAATTAAGTCAACGTCATCGATGGATGAGACCGCCCGGCCGACACGTCGAGGTCGACGTCCTCCCCGATCAGCCCCTTCTGCGGCTCGGCGTCGAGGGTGACCGGCGTGGTAATGACCAAAGGCTATTCGGCTCCTGACCGGTATCCGGCTACCCTCTCCCGGTGACGACTCGCAGACCTGCCCTCGGCGTGGCCATGGTGCTCTCCTCGGGCGTGCTGTTCGCCGTCAACGGCACCGTCTCCAAGCTGGTACTCCAGGCCGGCATCGAGGCCGCGCAGCTCACCCTGATCCGGGCTGCCGGAGCGTTCGCCGGGCTGCTCGCGCTGAGCCTGCTGCTCCGGCCCGGCGCCCGCCGTCTCCGGATCACCCCGGGGCAACTGCCGCTGCTGGTCGTCTACGGCCTGGCCGGGTTCTTCCTGACCCCGATGCTCTACTTCGTCGCCATCTCCCGGATGCCGGTCGGCATCGCGCTGCTGTTCGAGTACACCGCTCCGCTGCTGGTCGCGCTCTGGGCCCGGTTCGGGCAGCACCAGCGGGTACGCCCCCGGCTCTGGGTCGGGCTGGCGGCGAGCCTCGCCGGCCTGGCCTGCGTGGCCGAGGTCTGGGGAGAACTCAAACTGGACGGACTCGGGGTACTCGCCGGCCTCGGTGCCGCCGTACTGCTGGCCGGCTACTACCTGCTCGGCGCCCGGGGCGTACAGCGGCACGACACGCTCTCCCTGACCACCTGGGCGTTCGGCGCCTCGGCCGTGGCCGGGCTGCTCACCCGGGCGGTCACCGACGGCACCGGTGGCTGGGCACCGCTGGCCGGGACCAGCGGTGGCGTGCCGGTCGCGCTGCTCTGCGGGTACGTCGTCCTGCTCGGCTCGATCCTGCCCTTCCTGCTGGTGGCCGGTGCGTTGCGGCACCTGCCGGCGACCAGCGTCGGCATCCTCGGCATGGTCGAGCCGGTGATCGCCGCCACGGTCGCCTGGATCGTGCTCGGCGCCGGCGAGGCACTCAACGCCGCCCAGCTCGGCGGCGGCCTGCTGGTACTGGCCGGCGTCGCCCTCGCCGAGACGGCCCGGATCGCCGAGACGCCGGACGACACCCCGCCCGTTCCCGCCCCCGACGTGGTCGCGGCACCCCGCTGACCCGTACGGGCGCCCCCGCCACCCCGTGCGCGACCCCCTGCCGACCTGCGTGCGGCACCCCCGCTGAACCGCGCGTCCCACACTCCTGCCGGCCTGCGCGGCAACCCCCGTCGACCTGCGTGCGGGACCGGAAGCGGGTCTTGACAGCCATCCGTCCGGGCAGGAAGCTACGCCGACCTCGGGCTGCCGGAGTGCGTCCGTACGTTGGGCAAGGCCGGCCCGGGCGGCAACGAGTCCTGCCACGAGGCGTTCACCCAGTTCAACGGGAAGTACAGCACCCTGCCGCTGGTCGCCATCCTGTTCCTCGTGCTGCCCCTGCTGGTCGGTCTGTTCTGGGGCGCCCCGCTGGTGGCCCGTGAGGTCGAGCAGGGCACCCACCGGCTGGTCTGGACCCAGGGCATCAGCCGCCGGCACTGGGCCGTGGTCAAGTTCGGGCTCGTCGGCGCCGTCACGCTGGTCCTGGCGGTCGGCTACGGGCTGGGCGTCGGCTGGTGGCTGGCTCCGCTGAACCAGGCCGGCCGACAGGTCCGGTTCGACCAGTTCTTCTTTGACATGCAGGGCGTGGCACCGATCGGGTACACGCTGTTCGCCGTCGCGCTGGGCATCTTCGTCGGCACCTTCTGGCACCGGATGCTCCCGGCGATGGCCGGCACAATGGTCGGCTTCATCGGCCTGCCCGTCGTGCTGGCCACCCTGGCCAGACCCCGCTACCTGCCCGCCGAGACGCTCACCTTCCCGGTCCTGGGCACCGCCGCCGCGCCGAACGAGATGGCCGGCGACTGGATCCTCACCAGCGGCGTCCGGAACGCCGACGGCGAGCTGGTGGTGAGCGGCGGCTCGATCGAGTGCCCGCCGAACCCCACCGGGCCGGGCGCCGGCTGCGGCGAAGGGCTCGGTATCGGGCCCGGGGCGTACAACTGGCAGCTCTATCAGCCCGCCGACCGGTTCTGGCTGTTCCAGGGCATCGAGACGGGGATCTTCGTCGCTCTCGCCGTACTCCTGGTCTATCTCGCCGTCCGCCGGATCCGCCGGATCGCCTGACCGGCCCGCTGTTGCGCCGGAGCGTCCGGCCGGCGGTCAGCGGCGGGGGGCGGGGCGGAGCGCGATCAGCAGCGCGGCGCTGGCCGCCGCGCCGAGCAGCAGCCCGGCGACCACGTCGTGCGGATAGTGCACCCCGGCCGCCACCCGCAGCGCCGCCACCGCCCCGGCCACCGGCAATGCCACGTAGCCGAGCCGGGGAGCCAGCAGGACCAGCCCGGCCGCCAGCCCACCGGCCAGCGTCGAGTGGTTGCTCGGAAACGACCAGTCCCCGACCGGCGGGCAGGACACCCAGGTCACCACGTCGGCGAACGCCCGGCACGGCCGCTCCTGGTCGACGACCAGCTTCACCGCCTCGCTGGCCAGGTACGCCAGCACCGTGCCGAGGCCGACCAGGAGCGCGCCGAGCGCGTCGGGGGTACGCCTGCGCCGCCAGCCGAGCCAGCCGACCCGGGCCAGCAGCCCGGCGAGGACCAGCAGGCCACCGGCGGCGGCGTACTCCCCCAGGCCGTGCAGCCAGCCGGGCAGCTCACCGGCGTGTCCGACCATCCCCCGGTACGCCTCGGCGGACGGCCCGTCGGTCACCACCCGCGGCCGCGGATCGCCCAGTCCGCCCGGAGCCAGCAGGACCACCGCCGCCCCGGCGAGCAGGAGCATCGGCACCACCAGCAGAATCCGCCGCAACACAGTCATAGCGGATCAACGTAGTCGTTCCTTCCCCCCGACGGCCCCGCCCGAAGGTCATTTCGTCCGTACGACCTTCGTCAGGTCGACCGACCGGGCCGCGACGTGACCGGCGGGCAGACGCGCCTTGACGCGTTCCTGGATCTCCTGACGCAGTGCGGAGAACTCGGCGAGCCGGCCTTCGTGTCCGTCGTCGTCCGTCGGCGTCTGCGGGCCGCCGGCCGGCGCAGGTTCCGATTCCGGCCGTCGGGTGCGTTGACCGTACAACCGGACCGCCAACCCCAGCATTCGGCGCGATCTCGTCGCCGATTGGACACCTTCAGGTGGACCGGACAGTAGCCGGGCCAGTTCACCCGGGCCCGACGTCGTCGGCCCGGCAGGCAAGATAGAGCTCATGCAGCCACATCCAAACGTGCAGGCGGTGCAGGACGCGCTGGACAACGCGGGCGGACGCGACGGCTCCGGCGCGCCGAGCCGGGTCCGGATCCTGCCCGAGGCGGTGCACACCGCCGCCGCCGCGGCGGCGGCCCTCGGTGTCGAGGTGGGCCAGATCGCCAATTCGCTGATCTTCGACGCGGGCGGTGAGCCGCTGCTGGTGCTCACCTCGGGGGCGCACCGGGTGGACACCGCCCGGGTCGCCGCCGACCTCGGGCTGCCCGCGCTGCGCCGGGCCAGCCCGGAGTTCGTCCGGGAGCACACCGGCCAGCCGATCGGCGGAGTCGCCCCGCTCGGGCACCCGAAGCCGATCCGTACCCTGGTCGACACCGCGCTCGCCGACTACCCGGAGATCTGGGCGGCCGGCGGCGTGCCCCGGGCCGTCTTCCCGACCACCTCCGCCGAACTGCTGCGGATCACCGCCGGCAGCCCCGCCGAGGTGGCGTGAGCAGTCCCGACCATGACACGACCCGGCGCGCCCCGTCCGCGTCCGGACCGCCTGGCAACCCGAGCCCGGTACCGCTGGTCACCCTGCACGTCTGGCGGGTGCCGCCGCGCGCCCTGCCCCGGGCACTGACCCGGATGGCCGTCGACCGGCGCCGGCTGCGGGCGGTTTCCGGCGTACGGTTCGGCAAGCTGCTCGGCACCGGGACGGGCACCGGATTCGGACCCACCGACGCCGACCTGACCCGCTGGGCCGCACTGGTGGTCTGGGCCGACCCGGAGCGGGCCGGCGCATTCGACGAGACCCCGGTGGGACGGGCCTGGCGACGGGTGGCCCTGGCCGGCGCCCGGCTCGACCTGCGGCCACTGGCCAGCCGGGGCCGGTGGTCCGGAGTCGAGCCGTTCGGCGGCGTGCCCCGGTCCGGCGCCGAGACGTTCGGCGTGCCTCGATCCGGAGTCGAGCCGTCCGGCGGCGTGCCTCGATCCGGGCCGGATGGCGCACCGGCGGGCACCGCACCGGGCCGGCCGGTGCTGGCGCTCACCCGGGCCCGATTGCGACCGCTGCGCGCCGGCACCTTCTGGCGGGCCGTCCCGCCCGTCGCGGCCGCGCTGCGGGACGCCCCCGGCCTGCTGGCCCGGTTCGGCATCGGCGAGGCGCCGCTCGGCTGGCAGGGCACGGTCAGCGTGTGGCGGAACGCGACGTACCTGCGTCAGTTCGCGTACCGTTCCCCCGAGCACCGCGCGGCCATCGCTCGTACGACCAGCCAACGCTGGTACGCCGAGGAACTGTTCGCGCGGTTCGAGGTAGGGAATCTCGCCGGTGACCCGGCGGTGCTCGGCTGGGTCGGGTCCGGCGGTGCCCCGGAGCTTGACACCGGCCAGGTAGTGAGGAGCGGACGACCATGAGGCTGGTGCCGTGGAAACCGGACGATCTCGCCCGGCGGCTCGACGAGGTGGTGTCGGTCTACGGCGAGGCGATGGGATACCGGGCCGAGCTGCTGGAGGCCCGCCGCGGCTACATCGCGACCCACGTACGCCGGCCCGGGTTCCGCGCCGTCGCCACCCTCAGCACCAACGGTCACCTGGTCGGCTTCGGCTACGGATATCTCTCCGCGCCCGGGCAGTGGTGGCACGACCAGGTCTACAACGCGCTCTCCGACGACGCCCGCAAGACGTGGTTCGAGGACTGCTTCGAGGTGGTCGAGCTGCACGTCCGGCCCGCCGCCCAGGGGCACCAGCTCGGTGCCCGCCAGCTCCGGGCCCTGCTCGGAATGGCCGAGGGCAGCACCACGCTGCTCTCCACCCCGGAGGCTGACGAGCGGATCTCCCGGGCCTGGCGGCTCTACCGGCGGTTCGGCTTCGTGGACGTGTTGCGGGACTTCCGCTTCCCCGGCGACGAGCGGGCCTTCGCGGTGCTGGGCCGGGACCTGCCGCTGCCCCCGCCGGAGCGATGACCGCCGGAGGGCTTCCTGCCGGCCGGCTGAGCTGGCTGCTGCTCGGCGTACTGGTGCTGGCCCAGATCGGCTATCCGCTGACCGGGGGCGCCGACCGGGCCCGGTTGACCGTCGCCACGGTCTGTCTCGGCTGGCTGCTGTCGGTGAGCCACGCCCTGCTCACCCGGGGTCTCCGGGTGGCCGTCGGGCTGGTACTGGTCACCACCGGCGGTGGGCTGGCGGTCGAGGCGCTCGGCGTGGCCACCGGCGTGCCGTTCGGCGGGTACGCCTACTCCGGCGTGCTGGGCCCGAAGCTGGCCGGGGTACCGCTGGTGATCCCGCTGGCCTGGACCTGGATGGCCTGGCCCGCCTGGCTCGCCGCGGTCCGGCTGACCCGGCCCGGTGCGGCCCGGATCGGGCTGGCCGCGGTGGGGCTGGCCGGCTGGGACCTGTTCCTCGACCCGCAGATGGTCGCCGAGGGCTACTGGAGCTGGCGGGACCCGGATCCGGCCCTGCCGGGGGTGCCGGACGTCCCGGTCAGCAACTACCTCGGCTGGCTGCTCTTCGCGGTACTCCTGATGGCGCTGCTCGGGCCGGTCGCCGGCCGGGCCGCCGGGCTCGCCGCCGTCCAAGACGCCCCGCTGTACGCCCTCTACCTCTGGACCTACGCCGGCAGCGTCCTCGCGCACGCGGTCTTCCTCGGCCTGCCCGCGTCGGCCGGCTGGGGTGGGCTGGTCATGGCGGTTGTCGCCGGCCCGCTCGCGGTGCGGCTGGCCCGACGGCGACGGCGGTCCCGCAGCGGCGCCACCGCACCGGCATGACCGGCGCCCCGCCCGGTTGGACACCGACCACCGCCGCTATCGGACCGCCGGCATGACCGGCACGCTGCTGGGCTGGACGCTGACCGCCGTGGTCGGGCTGCTGACCGGGCACACCTGGCTCAACGCCACCCGCTGGCTGCGCCGTCCCCCGCCCGGCGCCGCCCGCACCGACGAGCCGGTCGCGGTGCTGCTGCCGGTACGCGACGAGGCGACCCGGGTCGGGCCGTGCCTGCGGGCGCTGCTCGCCCAGCGGGGCGTACCCGAGTTGGAGATCGTGGTGCTCGACGACGGGTCGACCGACGGCACCGCCGAGGTGGTCCGGGCGGTCGCGGCCGGAGATCCCCGGGTACGCCTGCTCGGCGGTGCGCCGCCGCCACCCGGCTGGCTCGGCAAGCCGTACGCCTGCCAGCAGCTCGCCGACCGGGCCGGCGGGAGGGCGCGGGTGTTGGTCTTCGTGGACGCCGACGTGACGCTCGGCCCGTACGCGGTCGCCGCCGCCGTGCGCACGCTCCGGTCGGCCTCGGCGGTGCTGCTCTCCCCGTACCCCCGGATCGTCGCCGGCTCGCCGGGTGAGCGGCTGGTCCAGCCGCTGTTGCAGTGGCTCTGGCTGACCTTCCTGCCGCTGGTGGCGATGGAGCGCTCGCCCCGGCCGAGCCTGGCCGCCGCCGGTGGCCAGTTCCTGGTGCTGGACCGGGCCGGCTACCGGCGGGCCGGTGGGCACGCGGCGGTCCGGGACCGGGTGCTGGAGGACATCGAGCTGGCCCGGGCGGTGAAGCGGTCCGGCGGGCGGATCGCGCTGGCCGACGGCTCCCGGCTGGCCGAGTGCCGGATGTACGGCTCCTGGCCGGAGCTGCGGGACGGCTACACCAAGTCGCTCTGGGCCGCGTCCGGGTCGCCGGCCGGCGCCACCGCGGTTGTGCTCCTGCTGCTCCTGCTGTACGCCCTGCCGCCGCTGCTCGCCGTCGGCGCGGCACTGGCCGGCGCGCCGACGGCTGCCCTGGCGGCGCTGTGCGGCTATCTGCTCGGGGTGCTCGGACGCCTGGTCAGCGCCGGGTCGACCGGCGGCCGGGGCTGGCCGGACGCATTGACACATCCGTTGTCGGTCGCGGTCCTCGGTTGGCTCACCATCCGGTCGTACCATCTGCGAAGGCGGGGGCGGCTCACCTGGCGGGGCCGACCGGTGCGCTGATCCGTGGAGGGGACGGTCGGTGCGCCGAGCCGGCGACGGGTACGCACCCGGGCGCCGCTCCGGCCACTGGTACGGCGACGGCGGTTGACCGTGACGAGGGGGCGTACGTGAGTCGGGTGGTCGTCATCGGCGCGGGGGTGGGCGGTTTGGCCGCCGCAGCCCGATTAGCGGCACTCGGCCACGAGGTCGCCGTCTACGAGCGGTCCGATGTGGTCGGTGGCAAACTCGGCCGGTACGTCCGGGAGACGCCGATCGGGACGTTCCGGTTCGACACCGGCCCCAGCCTGCTCACCCTGCCGCAGGTCTTCGCCGACCTGTTCGAGGCGACCGGCGCCACACTGGACGAGTACGTCGACCTGATGCCGCTGGACCCGATCGTCCGGCACGTCTTCCCACCGTCGACCACCGCCTCGGGAACGGTGCTCGACTCGTGTGCCGATCCCGAGGTCTTCGCGGCCCGGATCGCCGAGCGGTTCGGTGCGGAGTCCGCCGACGACTGGCGGCGGCTGTGGCGCCGCGCCGAGCGGGTCTGGACGGCCGCCTGGCGGGACGTGCTGCGTCGGCCCGTCGACTCCCCCCGGGACCTGGCGAAGCTCTCCTGGCGGCTCGAGGACCTGGCCGCGATCGCCCCCGGTCGGACGCTACGCGACCTGGGCCGGCGCCACCTGCGCGAACCCCGGCTCCGGATGCTGCTGGACCGGTACGCCACCTACACCGGCGCCGATCCGCGCCGGGCGCCGGCCGCGCTCGCCGCCGTCCCGTACGCCGAACTGGCCTTCGGCGGGTGGTACCCGCGCGGCGGGCTCGGCACCCTCGCCGACGCGCTGCTCTCTCGCTGCCTCGACCTGGGTGTGGTGGTGGCGACCGGCAGCACCGTCACCGGCATCGACGCGGCCGGCGGCCGGGTGCACGGGGTACGGCTGGCCGGCGCCGTCAGCCCGGTACCGGCGGACGTCGTGGTGGCGAACACCGACGCGCTGACCCTCTACCGGGACCTGCTGCCGACCCCGGACCGGCTGGCCCGGCTGACCGACCGCAGCCTGGCCGGCTTCGTCCTGCTGCTCGGAGTGCGCGGCAACTCCGGCCTGGCCCACCACAACGTCTTCTTCCCGGCCGACTACGACGCCGAGTTCGACGCGGTCTTCGGCGACCCCGGCCGGGGCGTACCGGCCCGCCCGGTGGTCGACCCGACGGTCTTCGTCAGCGTGCCCGACGATCCGCTGGTCCGGCCGGCCGGGCACGAGGCATGGTTCGTGCTGGTCAACGCGCCCCGGCAGGGACGGACGCTGGGCGGGGTCGACTGGCGCCGGCCGGGGCTGGCGGACGCCTACGCCGACCGGGTCCTTGAGGTGCTCGCCGACCGTGGGGTGGACGTGCGGGACCGGCTCGTCTTCCGGGAGGCGCGTACCCCGGACGACCTGGCCGGCACGGCCGGCGCCCCGGGCGGGGCGATCCACGGCAGCGTCGGCGGGCTGCTGCGGCCCGGCAACCGGGGTCCGGCCCGTGGCCTGTTCCTGGTCGGCGGCTCCACCCACCCGGGCGGCGGCCTGCCGATGGTGGCACTCTCCGCGCAGATCGTCGCGGGCGAGATCGGCCCGGCCTGACCGGACGACTGCCCGGTCCTGTGTCGACACCCCGCCAGAGCCGTCCACCGCCCCCTGTGGGCGGACGGCCTAGCGCAGCGGCTGCCGGTAGGTGACCCGCCGGATCAGCACCTCGAACGGCCCGCGCCGCCCGGTCCGGCGCATCCAGTCGGCGAGCAGCACGGTGCCCAGCCAGGTCGTGGCGGCCAGCAGCGCCGTCCCGGCGACGGTGAGGGGGTCGGAGAGATCGAGCAGGAACGGGGTGAACGCGACGGCCCAGACGATCGACTGGGCCAGGTAGCAGGTCATCGACCGCTGGCCGGCGGCGGCGATCGCGTCGACCACCGGCCGAGGACGACGCGCCTGGAGCCGGACGGCGATCAGCGACAGCAGGGCGGCGTACCCGAGACCGCCGAGGAGCCCGGTCGTGTCGTGCAGGGGACCGAGCAGTTCGAGCGTTGCCCGGTCCGGGATCGGCACCACCCCGGCGAGGACCAGCGAGATCGGTTGGGCGCCGAGCACGGCGGCGCCGATTCCGACCACTGCCACGCTGACCAGCAGCCTCGGGTATCGCTGCGGCTGCTCCAGGACGCGTCGACGCCCCGCCCACAACCCGAGCACGAACGGGCAGACGAAGCCCAGCGGTCCCAGCAGTGCGACGTAGAGCGACACGGGAGCGCGCTGGACAACCATGCTGAGTAGGTCCGGCGGAAGCATCGAGACATGCGGCGGTTCACTGCTGATCGCCAACGAGCCGCCACCTGGCAGCGCGCCGAGCACGAAGAAGCAGAGGGCCGTCAACAGCAGCCAGCGGTCCTTGCTGCGTACCAACCACGCGCCTGCGAACAGCAGCACGCCGTACGCCGCCAGGATGTCGCCGACGTACAGCAGCACCGCGTGCAGGAAACCCACCACCACCAGCACCAGGCTGCGCCGCCACAGCAGCCGGCGTACGGCCCACGGCCCGAGTGCCTCCTGCCGGCGTGCGATCTGGGCCACGCCGTACCCGAACAGGAGTCCGAACATCGGGAACGCCCGACCGTCGACGAACGTCGCGATCAGCCAGGTGACGCCCCGGTCGAGGGCTGCGCCGTCCTGCGGGTAGCCGCCGAGCACCGAAGCGCCGCGCAGGAAGTAGTGCGAGTTGGCCAGGGCGATGAACAACAACATGAAACCGCGGGCCAGGTCGGGCCCCAGCGCACGGGTCGACACCGGACCTGGTCGGGGCGGACTCGCCGCCGTCGGGCCGGTCGAAGGCTGGTCCGTCACGTCCGGACCACCCGCTGCTGTCATGCCCACCAGCCAACCAAGGTCCGGTGTCGGGTCTCATCGTGCTTCGGTCGGTGATGGATCGACCAAAGTCGGTCGCTGGCATCGCCACCCGACCAGCGCACCCCCGCTGGATGCTGCCGCGTCTGGAACTGCCGGCATCGTCCGGGCGGGTCGCGGCCGTCATCCAGGGCCGGTCGCGGCTGTCACTCGGGTAGTTCGCGGCCGTCATCCAGGATGGCTCGCGGTCGTCATCCAGGGCGGGTCGCGGCTGTCACTCGGGTGGTTCGCGGCGGCTCAGTTCGACTCCGGTCGGCTCGCGGCGAGCCAACTCCTTGCCGGGGAGATGGTTGCCGGTCGGCTCCTCCCCGATCGGCTGCCGGCCGGAGGATTCCACCCCGACCGGCCGACCGGCGGCCGACGGCTGCCCGGCCGGCGCACTACCGCCCGCCCGCCGGCCCGGCGGCTCCTTGCCGGTGTCCAGCGACCGGCGCACCGCCGAGAGCAACTGGACCATGCCGAAGAAGCCGAGCAGCACCCAGATCGCGGTGGCCACGGTGATCGTGCCGGCCGCCAGCTCCGGCATGATCAGGTATGCCACCCCGGCGACCAGCAGCCCCACCACGGCGACGCTGACCCGGCTCGGCCGCTCCCCCACGGTGACGGTGCCGATCTCCTTCATCCCCGCCGAGACCGAACGGGCCCGGGTGTACTCGTGCAACCAGGAGAGCGCTCCGGCCGCCACCACCAGCACGCCGGGGGCGCCCACCAGCCAGAAGGCGATCAGCCAGCAGACCTCGCCGACCCGGTCGGCCAGCGAGTCGTAGACGTATCCGAGCCGGGTCGTCCGGCCGGTGACCACGGCGACCGCGCCGTCGATGCTGTCCGCCACGGCGGCGAGCAGCACGAACCCCGCCGCCAGGAGCGGCCCGACCGGCCCCGGCCGGGACTGGCCGACCGCCACCGGTACGCCGATGCAGAGCAGCACCCCGAGCACCGTCACCGCGGTCGGCGACACGTGCAGCCGGGCAAAGAAACAGCCCAGGGCGTACGACATCCGCAGCCAGCGGCGCACCGAGGTGGTGGCCATCCGGGGGTCGAAGCCGCCGTGCAGCCGCGCCCATTTGTTGGCGTACTCGTCCCACGTCAACCGGTTGCCCACGCTGGCTCAACCGCCGGACGGCGGCCCAGGTCGCGCCTGCGGGTCCGGATCCGGGTCGACGGTGGGACAGGCGCGGCCTCGGGCGTCGCCGCACAGGCCCGGAGCCGGCTCGGGCCGCATCCGTTCAGACTCCGACGCCGGCCTGGAGGCTCTGCCAGACCTCGCGGGTCGCGGTCGACCGGTTGAGGGTGATGAAGTGGATCCCGGGCACGCCCTCGTCGAGCAGCCGGCGACACATCTCGCTGGCCTGCTGGACGCCGAGCCGGCGGACCGCCTCCGGGTCGTCGGCGACCCGCTCGAACTGGGCGGCCAGTGCGGGCGGGAACGGCGCCCCGGAGAGCTGCTGGGAGCGCTCGATCGTGCTGAGCTGGGTGACCGGCATGACGCCGGGCAGGATCGGCGTGTCGCAGCCGGCCGCCGCCACCCGGTCGCGCAACCGGAGGTAGTCGTCGGCGTCGAAGAACATCTGGGTGATCGCGAAGTCGGCGCCGGCCCGGCACTTCTGGATGAAGTACCGCGTGTCGGTGGCGATGTCCGGCGACCGGGGGTGTTTGTACGGGAACGCCGCCACCCCGACGCTGAAGTCGCCCGCCTCGCGGACCAGCCGGACCAGTTCCTCGGCATAGAGCACGCCGGCCGGGTGCTGCACCCACTCGCCCATCGGGTTGCCCGGCGGGTCGCCGCGCACCGCGAGCACGTTCCGCACCCCGGCGCCGGCCAGCCGGCCGATCACGTTGCGCAGCTCGGCGACCGAGTGGTCGACCGCGGTCAGATGCGCCATCGGCAGCAGGGTGGTCTCGGTCGCGACCCGCTCGGTCACCGCGACGGTGGTGTCCCGGGTCGTCCCGCCGGCACCGTAGGTGATCGAGACGAACGACGGGCGCAGCGACTCCAGCTCGCGGATCGCCTGCCAGAGCAGCCGCTCGCCCTTCTCCGTCTTCGGCGGGAAGAACTCGAAGGAGAAGGTCGGCGTGGGACCACGGACGAGGTCCCCGATCGACGGCCGCGAGTCGGGGAGGACAGAGGGAAGACCGAGCGCCACGCCGCGACTCTACCGGTCCGGCCGGCTCGATCTTGCACCATTCGGTCCCGTTCGGGGTGGGGAGTCCGCTTTTCAATCCCATCTAACGGTCGCCGCGGGCATCGGGAGCGCGGCAGGCGGCGAGCAGTCCGCGTACGGCGATCTGCCGGCCGTGGCAGGGCCAGGGGTCGGCACAGGCGCGGCAGACGTTCGGCCCGGCCGGACCGGAGACCGGGGTCGCCGGCCCGGCGGGCAGCGGACTGTGCTCCCGGTGCAGGCGTACCGCCAGCCGCCAGGCCATCGGCTGCACCGCCTCCGGCGGCGGCTCGTCGGGCGGGTTCTCCGGGTCGAACGGCAACTCGCTGGGCACGGCGGCACTCCTCGGCGGTCGATCGGAATCGACGGTCACCGGTGCCGGCCGGTGCCCGGGGAGGCGTACCGGTCGGTGGTGGACCGTCGCCTCCGATCGAACGGCGGATCGGGCCGACGGGGAGGAGCCAGCAGGGAGGGGCCAACCCACTGGCCCCGGGGCCAGCACGCGCACCGGCTCCGGGGCGGGGGTTACGGTGCCGGAGTCCTCGCGTACGCCCACGGCCGCCGGTACCGCAGCAGGGCCGCCAGCAGTACGACGGTGAGCACCGCCGCCCCGCCGTCCGTGACGTACGACGGCAGCAGCCCCGGCACGCCGAACCGGTCCCGGGTGGCCTCGAAGACCTCCGGCGGGATCATCACCAGTCCGGCCGCCTGGGTCGCGTTCACGGCCAGCACCGTCCAGAAGACCCAGGCCCGTCCGGTCCTGGCGAGCAGGCCGACCGCGTTGCCGACCAGGTAGACGCAGCCGACGACCCGGAACCCGGTCAGGAAGCCGGGCGCGTCGGCTTGGGCCTGCGCCTCGGTCGAGCCGGCCAGCCGCATCATCTCCTCCATCGCCCGGAGGTCGATGACCACGAAGTTCTGTAGCGCCGTGCCGAGCAGGAAGAGGAGCGAGCAGGCGAGGGTCAGGTTCTGCACCGGTCGGGTCCACCGGGTCGGTGTCCGGTTGGCCCGGCGGTCGTCGGTCTGCGGTACGGAAGCGGACATGCCCTCCGACGCTAGGTCGGAGCGGTGCCGGGATGATCGGGGATGATCCCCATCCCTCCCTGAAACCGACACCCGGGGCCGCCAGGGGGACGGTGCTATCCGGCAGCTTGCCGTGCCTTAATCCACTCCTCGACGTCCCGCTTCAGCCACACGTTGCCCATCTTCAACTTCTGGATCGGAGCTGGGAAGTCTCGGTGGCTGGTGATGACGTGCACCCGCTGTCGGGACAGGTTGCCGCCCAACATGTCGCGGATCTCAGCCACCCCGACCAGTTCCTCCACATGGCCGACGCTAAGCAACTGCACTCGCTGTTGACGTCGACAACTACGACGTCAACACTTAGGGCATGGCTTATCCGAACCAGCTCCCGATCCCCGAGCGTCCGATGCCGTTCCGGCTCCGGCCGCACTCGCCCCGACGCCCGTCGTGGCACTGTTCGGGTTGCCCCGGGCAGCCCTGGCCCTGCGGCATGGCGCGACTACTGTTGCGGCCCGAATTCCAGAACGCTCCGGTCGGACTTGCCCTATACATGTCGGCACAGCTCATGGAGGCATTGGCCGACCTGCACCGCCTCAACCCGAACCCCGAGCCGGAGCCCAAGGTCCTGTTTCAGCGGTTCGTCGCGTGGACCGCCCGAGAACCCCTCGCCTAGCACGCCGACGGATTACCGGACCTTCCGTACCCGCCCGGCTGCCTCCGATCCCCGTAGAACGTCGTACCCGGCCGGTAGGAATTGAGCCGCGCAGGGAGGCGGGGTCGCCGGTCTCCGGGGTCGTGCGCGGGGGTCAGCAGCAGGTTCGTCAGATCGTCACGCGCCGAAGGACCGCCCATGCCCCGACCCGAGCACCACCCGCACGACTCCGCGTCCGGCCGCCCCGCCGCACCGGGTTCACTCGGCGCGTTGCTGACCGAGTTGCGCCTGGCCAGGGGCTGGAGCCAGCTCCGGGTGGCCGAGCAGCTCTGCGCCGCCTCCGGCGTACCGACGGTCAGCCGGCACGAGGTGTCCCGGTGGGAGCGGCAGCAGCGGGTGCCCGGCCAGTTCTGGCTGAGCTGGCTGGCGGCCGTGCTCGAAGTGCCCGTCGAAGAGCTGGCGGTCGCCGCCGCCGCGAGCCGGCCCACGACGGCCGACGGCGGAGAGGGCAGAGACGGTGGAAATCCGGGCGCGGTCCGGGCCCGGCAGGAGTTACTGACCTCGGCGCACGCCTGGCTCACCGATCCGGACGGGCCGGTCGGACCGACGATCACCATGCCGGTCGAACCGACCCGAGGGGTCATGGTCGGGCCGGCGCGGATGGATTCGGGCCGGTCGGGAAGGGCTGGCGAGCAGGCGCCCGAGTTGCCGCTCGATGCGGCCGGGGTTGCCGGGGTGCGGCGGCTCGACGACCTGGTGGGTGGAGGGGACCTCCTGTCATCCCCGGCCGGCCGGCTCACCCTGGCGACAGCGCGGTGCGCGACCGGCCGCCCCGGGCGGCGGGCACTGCCGCTGGTCGCCGAGGCGGCGCAGCTCGCCGGCTGGCTGCACACCGACGCGGGCGAGGTCGGCGCCGCACTCCGCGCCTACCGGCTGGCGCTGACCGCCGCCGCCGGTGCCGGCGACCGGAGCCTCGGCGCGCACGTACTCGGCGCGGCCAGCCACCTGCTCAGCGCCTTCGGCGACGCCCGGGGCGGCCTGCTGCTCGCCCGTACCGGATATCTCGGCGCCCGGCGCACCGCCCCGGCCGGACTGCGGGCGCTGCTGCTGCACCGGATCGCCTTCGCGGCGGCGCGGTGCGGGCGGCGCCGGCCCGCGTACGCCGCGCTGCGCGCCGCCGAGCGGGCGACCGGACGACGCGAGCCGCCCCGGGAACCGGCCTGGCTCTACTGGCTGGACGAGGGTGAACTCGCCGCGATGACCGGACGCTGCCTGGCCGCGCTGCGCCGCCCGCTACGCGCCGAGCCATTGCTCCGCGCCGCGCTGACCCGGCCGGGGCAGCCGAGGACGGCGGCGGTCTACGGTGCTTGGCTGGCGCACGCCTGTCTCGACCTGGGCGAGTGGGAACGGGCCGCCGAGGTGGCCGACGCGGCGCTGCTCGACGCCGTACGGTCCGGGTCGGCGCGGGCGGCGGCGGAACTCACCGGTGTCGGCCGGCGGCTCGCGGCGTACCGGACGGAGCCGGCCGGCCGACGGCACGCGGCGCTGGCGGCGGCCACCCGTCGCTACCTGCCCGCGACGCCACCGGCAGCTCTGGCCGGATGACCCCGTGTACCCGTCCAGTCGACCGGGGGCGGCGCCGGGGTGCCGGTCGCGGTCAAGGAGAAACACACCGGGTGACCGTCGGCGGTCCCGCCGCCGGGACACCCATCGACCAATATCTTTGCCTGGCGGGCAGACCGCACCGGATGGCACGCGGTCGATCATGCCTCTGAGCAGGGCGGACAGCCGGACGAGCGAGCCGATTCCGGCCACGGCCCGAAGCTCGTGGCGTAGCCGCACCGCGCACTCGGATGGTCGATCCACTAGCGTCATGGCGTGAACGCATCCGCCCCTGTCCCACCGGTCGACCGCGCCGGCCTGCGCCAGCGGGTCGACAACTCGTTGGCCCGGTTCTTCGTCAAACAGCGAGCCTGGATGACCGGTGTCGATGACGGGCTCGCCACGGTCGCCGACGCGCTGGAGGCGTTCGTGCTCGGTGGCGGCAAGCGACTGCGGCCGGCGTTCGGCTACTGGGGCTACCGGGGGGCGGGCGGGCTCGACTCTGACGAGATCGTCAGCGGCCTGGCCGCGCTGGAATTCGTGCAGGCGAGCGCCTTGATCCACGACGACCTGATGGACCGGTCCGACACGCGGCGCGGCGAGCCGTCGATCCACCGCCGCTTCGCCGCCCAGCACCGGGCGGCCGGCTGGGGCGGCGAACCGGACGGGTTCGGCGAGTCCAGCGCCATCCTGCTCGGCGACCTGTGCCTGGTCTGGTCCGACGAGCTGCTGCACGGCAGCGGCCTCGACCCGATCGTGGTCAGCCGGGCCCGGCCGGTCTTCGACGAGATGCGTGCCGAGGTCACCATCGGGCAGTACCTGGACGTGCTCGCCCAGGCGACCCGGGACGCCTCGGTCGACCGGGCGAGCAAGGTCGCCCGGTACAAGTCCGCCAAATACACCGTCGAGCGACCGCTGCTGTTCGGCGCCGCGCTCGCCGACGCGCCCGCCGAGCTGCGGGCCGCGTATTCGGGGTACGGGCTGCCGCTGGGCGAGGCATTCCAACTCCGGGACGACGTACTCGGCGTATTCGGCGATCCCGGCCAGACCGGTAAGCCGGCCGGGGACGACCTGCGGGAAGGCAAACGTACCTACCTGGTGGCGGCGGCCCTGGAGGCGACCAGCCCGGCCGGACGGGAACTGCTGAACCGCCGACTCGGCGACCCCGGACTCGACCGGGCCGGCATCGAGGTCCTGCGCGAGATCATCACCAGCAGCGGGGCACTCGACCGCACCGAGCGGCGGATAGCCACGCTCACCGACACGGCGCTGGCCGCGCTGGTCGGCGTCGATCTGGAGGCCGAGGCCCGCGAGGTACTGGTGGACCTCGCGGTCGTGGCCACCCGCCGCAAGGACTGAGCCGGACAGCGGACGGAAGCCGCCCGCTCTGCCGTCGCGACCGGCTCTCCTCGCCGTGGCCCCGTCGCGACCGGCTCTCCCCGTCGTGGCCCCGTCGCGACCGGCTCTCCCCGTCGTGGCCCCGTCGCGACCGGCTCTCCCCGTCGTGACGTGCTCGTTCCCCGGTGCGGCTTCCATCTGGACGGCTCCGGTCCCCGGTCCTGACCGCCCGTCTTTTCCGGCCTCCCGGGCGAACCGGCCGTCCGGCGTACCGGCGGCTGGAGATGCTGGTTTCGTGCGACCCGTCGCAGCGCCGCCCGCCCCGGATCGGCCCAGCCGGCTCCGGATGGCCGGGCTCGCCGCCAGTGCCACGCTGGCGGCCAGCGCCTATGGGGTGGGAGCACTGCCGGCGGGTGCCGCCGAGGCGGCGCCGGTGCCGGACACCTGGGGATACTGGCTCGGCCTGGCCGGTTGGGTCACCGGACTGGCGGCGCTGGCGGGCATCTGGTGGCGGCTCGGCGTACGGATGCGGCGCGAGCCGGCGGGCGTACCGCTGGGCTGGCTGCTGCGTACCGGGCTGCTCTGGGCGGCTCCGCTGCTGGTCGCGCCCCCTGTCGGCAGCCGGGACGCGTACGCCTACGCCTGCCAGGGCGCACTCTGGCTCGACGGCGTCGACCCGTACTCCGTCGGCGTACTGCCGGGCGGATGCGTCTGGTCGGACGCCGTACCCGCACTGTGGCGGGACACCCCGACCCCGTACGGGCCGCTGGCGGTGGCCCTAGCCGGCGGGGCGGTCGCGGTGGCCCGGGCGATCACCACGTCCACCGACGGCCAATTGCTGGTCGTGATCGCACTGCTCCGCGCCGAGGCGCTGGCCGGCGTCGTCCTCGTCGCCGGCTGCCTGCCCCGGCTGGCCCGGGCGGGTGGCGTCGACCCGCTCCACGCCACCTGGCTCGGTCTGGTCTCGCCGCTCGTCCTGGTCCACGCGCTCGGCGGGGCGCACAACGACGCCCTGGTGCTGGGGCTGGTCCTGGCCGCGTTGTCCCTGGCAGCCGGCGGGTCGTCGGCCTTCGGCGCCGGGCGGGCCGGACTCGTCACCGGCGCACTGCTCGGGCTGGCGGTCGCGATCAAGGTCACCGCCATCGTGGCGCTGCCGTTCGCCCTGCTGCTCGCCACCGTCCGGCCCGGTCGCGCCCCGGGCTCTGCCGGCGCCGTCGACACAGTCCGCCTGACGCACTACGAGCGGGCCAGCGGGGCCCGAAGGCGACCGCCCGGATGGCGGCGGGCACGCTTGCCGGGCGTACTCCTCGATCGCCGGCTGCTCGCGCTGTCGGCCGCCGGAGGGCTGACTGGTGCGGTCCTGGCGTTCGCCGGGGTGACTCTGGCCACCGGCCTCGACCTCGGCTGGATCTCCGCCCTCTCCGACACCGGCCGGCTGGTGCAGTGGACCTCGGTACCCAGCGGGCTGGGCATGGCGGCCGGATACCTGCTGCGGCTCGCTGGACGTGCGGAGGCGGTCGACGACGCGGTGGCGGCGGCCCGACTCCTCGGCCTCGTCGCGCTGGCCGGAACGCTCGCGATCCTGCTGGTCCGGGCCGGGCGGGCCGGATCGGCACCCGACCCGACCCGCGCCCGCCGTCGACTGGTGACCATCACCGGCCTGGCCTTCACCGCCCTCGCCCTGCTCTCCCCGATCTTCTACCCCTGGTACGGGCTGATCGCCGTCACCGTGCTCGCGGCGGGCTTGTCCGTCCGGCGCTGGGTCCACCGGGTGGCCGTCGCGGTGGTCGTGCTCAGCTTCCTGGTGCTGCCCAGCGGGCTCGGGCTGGCCGTGCTCACCAAGCTGCCCGGCGCCCTCTTCGACGTGGCCCTGCTGCTGGTCCTGGCCGGGGTGGCGTACCGGAACCGGCGGTCCCGGCGACCGGGCTGACGGTCGACCCCGTCAACGGTCTCGGACCAGCCGGGGCGGAGGTGTTGACGCTCTCGCTCCAGCGGCGGCGGGCCGTCAGCGGTCTCGTTCCAGCGGTCGCGGGGCCCGGCGGTCCGATCGCTTCCGGTCGACCAGCCGAAGCAGCGGGGAGCCCTCGCCGGCCGCCGGGGTTCGCTGCACGCCGGCCCGGCCCAGCCGGACCCAGACGGCCAGGGTCAGCAGCACCAGGGCGAAGCCGAACAGCAGGTCCTCCACCGGCGCGTACGCCAGGCGCCAGCCGATGATCTCGTCCGGGGCGTACCGGACGATGCCCCGGCCGGTCAGGATGCCGTTGGAGATCAACTGGAAGAACACGATGATCGGGTACGTGGCCCAGAACACCGGCCGGAGCAGCAGCCGGGTACGCAGCACGAAGAGGTCGGCCAGTACGGCGCCGGTCACCCCCAGCAGGGCGGCCACCGTGTAGCTCACGGCGACTCGTCGCCGGCCGGCCAGCGCAGCACCGCGCGGACCGCCTCGAAGCCGAGGATGGCACAGCAGGGTACGACGACGAAGAAGAGCAGCTCGTCCAGTGGCAGGCCGCCGGGGAGCAGTACCCCGGTGGTCTGTTCCGGGTCGAAGGTCCAGTGCCCGGCAGCTATCGCGGCCAGGTCCCAGAGCGCGAAGAGCACCACCACGGGTAGCAGGGTGAGCAGCAACCGCCGCCACCGCCGCAACACGTTGACCCGCAGGACCGGCTCCAGCCACAGCGC
Source organism: Plantactinospora sp. ZYX-F-223 (assembly GCF_039649625.1). NCBI lineage: Bacteria > Bacillati > Actinomycetota > Actinomycetes > Micromonosporales > Micromonosporaceae > Plantactinospora > Plantactinospora sp. ZYX-F-223. The sequence continues at coordinate 53,016 of NZ_JBDJAV010000008.1, forward strand.
GGCGCCGACGCACCCGGCGAGCACCACCAGGTAGGCGAATCGCTCCATTCGGCGGGATCCGCCTCAGAAGCCGGTGGCCTGGGCCCGGCGCTTGACCTCGCGGGCCCGGTCGTCGCCGAGTGCCGCCGCCGGGGTGCCCGGCAGGGTGTCGTCGGGTAGGTAGAGCCAGCGCAGCGCCGCCTCGTCGTCGTACCCGGCGTCGTGCAGCAGGGTGAGGATGCCCGGCAGGTGCTTGCGTACGGTCCGGTTCGCCACCAGCTCGGCCGGAATCACCCGGGTTCCGTCCCGACGGACCGCCAGCAGCTCCCGGTCCCGGATCATCTGGTGCACCTTGCTGATCGACACCTCGAGGCGTTCGGCGACGTCCGGGAGGCTCAGCCAGCCGGCCGGCTCGGTCGGCTGCGGGTCGACGGGTGAGGATTCGGTCACCCGCTCACCTTGCCACGCCGCCCCCGGACCCGGACGAACGGCTCCCCGCGAGGCTGCCGGCCGACCCGGCTGGGCCGAACCGGCCGACCCGGCTGGGCCGAACCGGACGACTCGGCTGGGCCGAACCGGACGACTCGGCCAGGATGAGCGAAACGACCCGGTCAGGATGAACGGGACGACTCGGCCAGGATGAGCGGGACGACACCGGCAAATCTGGCCGAAGCGATCTTCGCCAAGCGCGGAACGGGCGACACGAACTTTTCGCTTCGGCGTCGGCTGTGGCATCCTGTTCTGCCGCCGCCCCCTGGAGACATAGACTGCCTGCCGATGGACATACAGGTCGCCGACACGCTGCTGAACTCGCTGATCGACGGACGCTACCGCATCCGCGGTCGCGTGGCCCGTGGTGGGATGGCGACCGTCTACACCGCCATCGACGAACGGCTCGACCGTACGGTCGCGATCAAGATCATTCATCCGAACCAGGCGCAGGCCGCGCAGGTGCAGCTCGCCGGGTTCCTGGAGCGGTTCACCGACGAGGCCAAGACCATCGCCCGGTTGACCCACCCGAACGTGGTGGCCGTCTACGACCAGGGCACCCACGGCGGCCTGCCGTACCTGGTCATGGAGTACGTCCGGGGCCGGACCCTGCGCGAGATCCTGGCCGAGCGCAAACGGCTCAACCCGAGCGAGGCGCTCGCGATCCTGGAGCAGATGCTCGCCGCGATCGGTGCCGCGCACCGGGCCGGTCTGGTGCACCGGGACGTGAAACCCGAGAACGTACTGGTCGCCGAGGCGCCGAGCGGTGGCGCGGCCAACCTCGTCGACAGCGTGGTGAAGGTCGCCGACTTCGGGCTCGCCCGGGCGGTCGAGGCAAGTTCCGACACCGAGGGCGGCAACCAGTTGATGGCAACGGTCGCCTACGTGGCACCCGAGCTGGTCACCGAGGGCCGCGCCGACCCGCGTACCGACGTCTACGCCGCCGGGATCGTGCTCTTCGAGATGCTCACCGGCCGGGTCCCGTACGACGGTGACCGGGCCGTGGACGTCGCCTGGCAGCACGTCGACCGGGACGTACCGCCGCCCTCCGGGCTGGTCCCCGGCCTGCCGCCGGTCCTCGACGAGCTGGTCCGCAGGGCGACCCGGCGCGACCCGGGAGCCCGGCCGACGGACGCGGGCGCGTTCCAGGCCGAGGTCCAGGTGGTCCGGGACGACCTCGGCACCGTCGCCAACGCCAACACGGCGGTACTGCGGCAGATCCCCGCCGTCGACCAGCCGACCATGGTGGTGCAGCAGCCCACCATGGTCGTCTCGTCGGTACGCCCCGCCGACCGTCCCTCCTGGGCCCGTCTGCCCGACCAGCCACGGGAACGCACCACCCCGCACCGCCGCCGCGCGGCGGCCGGCCCGGGTTCCGATCTCCTCGACCGGGTCCGCGAGGTCGGCGGGCAGCTCTTCGCCGGTCGGGCCTCGGTCGTGGTGACCGTGGTCGCGCTCGCCCTGGTGATCGGGATGACCGGCTGGTGGTTCGCGTTCGGCCGCTACACCGAGACGCCGAGCCTGGCCGGGCTGGCCGGGACGGAGGCGCAGGCGCAGGCCGAACGGTCGGGCTTCGTGGTCGAGTACGCGGAACCCCGCTACAGCGAGGACATCGCCAAGGACAAGGTGCTCGCCCAGGATCCGGAGTCGACGAGCCGGATCCGGCGGGGCGGCACGATCACCCTCACCCTGTCCCTCGGTCCGGAGCGCTTCCCGGTCCCGGACGTGGCCGGCAAGACGCTCGACCTGGCCCAGCTCGACCTGGAGAACGCGAACCTTGTCCTGGTCCGCGGCACCGACCGGTACGACGACAACCTGCCGAAGGGCGTGGTGATCGCCACCAGCCCGAAGGTCGGCACCGAGGTCAAGCCCGGTGACAAGATCACGGTCATCGTCAGCAAGGGCAAGGCGCCGATCAGCGTCCCGGTCCTGGTCGGCAAGGACATCAGAGAGGTACGCAACATCGTCAGAGACCTCGGCCTGGAGCTCACCGAGTCGTACAAGGACTCCGACAAGCCCAAGGACCAGGTGATCGCGCAGACGCCCCAGGACGGCGCCGGGGTGGAGAAGAACGCGCAGATCAAGGTCGACGTCAGCAACGGTCCGCCGGCCGTCAACATGCCCCGGGTGGTCGACCTGCCCTGCCAGCAGGCGAAGCAGGTCCTGGAGGGCCAGGGTCTGGGTGTCGTGGTGCAGTTCAACCCGAACGGGACGGTCCGGATCCAGAACCCGAACGAGAACACTCCGGTGCCGCCAGGGACCCAGGTTGTCATCACCTGCTTCTGATCATCACACCACCGGCCCAGCCGCCCCAGGCAGCACCGGCACGTCCGGTTCGCCGGGTGGCCGGTCCGGCACCGGGGCGAGCGGCCGGCCGGCCCCGAGCCGGCCCGTCGGCTCGCACACGCCCACCTCCGGCGGGCTGGCCAGAGCCGCCCTGCCGTACGCCGACGCGATCGGCTCGGAGGTGGTGCAGGTCTACGTCGGCAACTCGCGGGGCTGGGCGCTGCCGCCGGGCGACCCCGGCCAGGACGAGGCGTTCCGGGCCGGCTGCTCCGAACGTGGACTGGTGGCGTACATCCACGCGTCGCTGCTGGTGAACCTCGGCTCGCCCACCCCGGCGACCGTGCAGAAGTCGGTGGCGACCCTGGCGCACGCCCTGGACCGGGGCGCCGCGATCGGTGCCACCGGGGTGGTCTTCCACGCCGGCAGCGCGGTCGACGCCGGGCACGCCGAGGCGGCGATGCGACAGGTACGCGAGGCGCTGCTCCCGCTGCTCGACTCGGCCGCCGCCAGCGGCGGTCCGAAGCTGCTGGTGGAGCCGAGCGCCGGTGGCGGGCGTTCGCTGGCCTCCCGGGTCGAGCACCTGGAGCCGTACCTCGCCGCCGTCGACTGGCACCCGTGGCTCGGCGCCTGCTTCGACACCTGCCACGCCTGGGCGGCCGGGCACGACCTGGCCCGGGAGGGCGGCATGCGCGAGACGCTGGACACGCTGGTCGAGGCGATCGGCGCGGAGCGGCTGTGGCTGGTGCACGCCAACGACTCGCGAGACCTCTGCGGCTCGACCCGGGACCGGCACGAGACCATCGGCAAGGGCAGCATCGGCGAGTCCGCGTTCGCCGAGCTGATGACCCATCCGGCCACCGCCGGGATCCCGGTGGTCGTCGAGACGCCGAGCGAGAACCAGGGACACGCCGACGACATCGCCACCCTCAAACGCTTCCGCCCCTGAAGGTCGGGCGGCCTGCCGGACGGTTTGGGCGGCGGTTCGGGGCGGCGTAGCGTGGCGGCGGTGGGACGGGGTGTGCGGGGTGTGCTGCTGGTCGGGCTGCTGACCGCGCTCGCGGCGGCCGGCTGCGGCGGGCCGCCGACCGACCCGACCGGCGGCGCGGGCGCGTCGACCACCGGGGCCGGACCGTCGGTCACCCCGTCCGGGCCGACGACGAGCCGGCCCGGCGACCCGCCGGGCACAGCCCCCACGTTCGAGCACGACGTCTCCACGGTCACCGCAGCCGACCTCGGCGAGAGCTGGCGCCCCGGCTGCCCGGTCGGCCCAGACCAGCTCCGGCGGATCCGGCTCGACTACTGGGACTTCGACGGCCTTCCCCAGGTCGGCACGATCGTCGTGCACCGGTTGGTCACCGCCGAGGTGGTCGAGATCTTCGCCACCCTCTACCGGGAACGCTTCCCGATCCGGCGGCTACAGCCGGTCGACGCGTACGCCGGCAGCGACGGCCGGTCGATGGCCGACGACAACACGTCCGGCTTCAACTGCCGCAGGGCGGTCTCCACCGGCGCGGCGAAGTGGTCCGTACACGCGTACGGGCAGGCGATCGACGTCAACCCGGTGGAGAACCCGTACCTGATCGACGGCCGCGTGCTGCCACCCGCCGGGGCGGCGTACCGGGACCGCTCCGGTCACCGACCGGGGATGGCGATCCCGGGTGGCGTACTGGTCGAGGCGTTCGCCGCGGCCGGCTGGCAGTGGGGCGGCGGTTGGCGCTCCCCCGACTACCAGCACTTCAGCCGCACCGGCGGCTGACCCGGCCCCCGATCCGGCCCCGCGACACCGGCGGAGCGGCTCCGGTCAGCGGCGGAAGATCTCGGTGAGCACCTCGACCGCCCGGTCCACTCCGGCGTCGTCCAGGTCGTAATGGGTCACCAACCGGGCGATGCGCGGGCCGAGCACCGAGACGAGTACGCCCCGGTCCCGGGCCGCCGCGCCCAGCTCGGGGGCGTCGAACCCGCACTTGGTCAGGTCCAGCGGAACGATGTTGGTGCGTACCGGACCGGCCAGTACCCCGAACGGGGCGAGCGCGTCAGCGAGCCGGGCCGCCCGGACGTGGTCGGCGGCGAGCCGCTCGACGTGGTGCCGCAGCGCGTACCGGCCGGCGGCGGCGAGGATCCCCGCCTGGCGCATCCCGCCACCCATCCGCTTGCGGATCATCCGGGCCCGGGCGATCCGTTCCGCGCTGCCGACCACCAGCGAACCGGCCGGCGCGCCGAGCCCCTTGGAGAGGCAGACCGACAGGGTGTCGAACAGCTCGCCGTAGCCGGCCAGCGGCACCCCGTCGGCGACGTGCGCGTGCCAGATCCGGGCGCCGTCGCAGTGCAGTCCGATCCCGGCGCCGTCGGCGACCCGGCGCAGCTCGCCGAGAGTGGCCAGCGGGATCACTCCGCCACCGCCCCGGTTGTGGGTCTGCTCGACGGCGATCGCCCGGGTCGGCACCGCGTGGTAGCCGCCCGGCCTGATCATCGCCGCGACCACCTCGGGGTCGACGTCGGCGCCGACCGGCGACCAGGTCCGGGTGGAGACGCCACCGATCGCGGCCGCAGCGCCGATCTCGTACGTCACCACGTGCGCGTCGGCGTCGCAGAGCAGTTCCTCACCGGGTGGCACCAGCAGTTGGATGGCGATCTGGTTGGCCATCGAGCCGGTCGGGGCGAAGAGGGCCGCCTCGTGCCCGAAGAGCGCGGCGACCTCGGCTTCGAGGGCGTTGACGGTCGGGTCCTCGCCGTACACGTCGTCGCCGACCTCGGCCGCGGCCATCTCGGCGCGCATTTCCGGGGTGGGTCGGGTGACGGTGTCCGACCGGAGGTCGACCACGGCCGGGGTGGAGGTGGGGTGGTCAGCCACGAAGCATCTCCGCTACCAGGAAGGCGAGTTCCAGCGACTGCTGGGTGTTGAGCCGGGGGTCGCAGGCGGTCTCGTAGCGGTCCGGCAGGTGGATGTCCTCGATCGCCTGCGCGCCGCCGAGGCACTCGGTGACGTCTTCCCCGGTCAACTCGACGTGCAGGCCGCCCGGGTGGGTCTCCAGCGACCGGTGCACCTCGAAGTAGCCGAGCACCTCGTCGACGATCCGGTCGAAGTGCCGGGTCTTGTAGCCGTTGGACGACTCGTGGGTGTTGCCGTGCATCGGGTCGCACTGCCAGACGACCTTGGCACCGGCGGCGGTGACCTTGGCCACGATCGGCGGCAGCACCTCGCGTACCCGGCCGTTGCCCATCCGGCTGATCAGGGTGAGCCGGCCGGGGATGTTCTCCGGGTTCAGCTTCTCGCACAGCTCGATCGCCTGGTCGGGGGTGGTGGTGGGGCCGAGCTTGACGCCGATCGGGTTGGCGATCCGGGAGATGAAGTCCAGGTGCGCCCCGTCGAGCTGCCGGGTGCGCTCGCCGACCCAGAGGAAGTGCCCGGAGAGGCCGTACGCCCGGCCGTCGGAGACCCGGGTCAACGCCCGGTCGTACTCCAGGGCCAGCGCCTCGTGCGAGCAGTAGAGGGTGACCGTGCGCAGCGCCTCGTCCTCGGTCATCCCGCAGGCCCGGATGAAGGCGAGCGCCCGATCGATCTCCCGGGCGATCGCCTCGTAGCGCTCGCCGGCCGGGGAGTTCTTGACGAAGCCCTTGTTCCAGTCGTGCACGGCGTGCAGGTCGGCCAGCCCACCGGCGAGGTACGCCCGGAGCATGTTCATCGCGGCAGCCGAGTTCGCGTACGCCCGGATCATGCGCTGCGGGTCGGCGACCCGCGCCTCCGGCACCGCCTCCAGTGAGTTGATCATGTCGCCCCGGTACGCCGGCAGCCCCAGCGCGTCGGTCGGCAGCGAGCGCGGCTTGGTGTACTGCCCGGCCACCCGGGCCACCTTCACCACCGGCAGCGACGCCCCGTAGGTCAGCACCACCGCCATCTGGAGCAGGGTCCGGGCGTTGGCCAGCAGGTGGCTCTCGGTGTTGTCGGTGAAGGTCTCGGCGCAGTCGCCGCCCTGGAGCATGAACGCCCGGCCCTCGCAGACCAGCGCCAACCGGTGCCGGAGCTGGTCGACCTCGTAGGGCGCGACGATCGAGGGCACGTTCTGGAGGATCTTGCAGACCCCGTCCACCACCGCCTGGTCCGGCCAGGGCGGTGTCTGGGCCCGGGGCAGTTCCCGCCACCGGTCCAGGCCGAGCGCCTCGTCCTCGGCGGAATCCTCGGTCGGCCGACTGGTCTGCAACGCGGTGTTGCCCACGGCGGGGTAGCTCAACTGGTGCCACTCATGGCGCATGTCAAGAAGCGTACGGCGAGACTCGCACACTGCCGGGAGCGAGGTACGTCCGTCCGCTTCGTGGGAGCCCACGAGAGGCGGCCCCCCTGCGACCCGGAGCCGATCAGGTCGGCTCGGTCGGGGAGCCGGACGGGGCCGGGGTGTGGGCGCCGATCGTCTCCTTGGCGATGCACCACTGCCCGTCGGCCCGGGCGACCGTGAAGAGGACCTTGGTTGGGCTGGCCTTGCCGCCGACCTTCACCGTGATCGACGTGCTGACGTCCTGGTCGGCACCGTTGGCCCGGACGTCGGTGATCTTCGTCGCCGAGACCGAGAAGTGCTTGGCGAAGTCGCCGTTCGGACCGGTGGCCGCCTGGTCGAAGGACTCCCGCAGGGGTTCGCAGAGCTGTTCGCGGCCGTCCGCGACGCTCTTCGCCTTCATCGCGTCCAGATATGCCTGCACCCGCTCGCGGGCCCGGGCCGGGCCCTCGTCCGGAGTGGGGGTGGGCTCGGCGCCCTGCCCGACGAGCCCGTCGAACGGGCCGCAGCCGGCCAGGCCGAGCGGCACCATCACCAGCACCGCGACCACGCCGACCACCCGCCGCCGTACGCCGACCATCGCGCTCCTTCCACCGAGGGGGTTCCCACCCTAGTCGAGGCACCGCCGACCGGCCCGCCCCGACGCCCCGCCGGCACGGGCAGGCTCCCGCCGGAACCCGGGTCAGACCGGCGCCGGTTCCGGGGTACGGGTGTCGGCCGGGGCGCGCAGCCCGGGGCGGAGCAGGAGCGTGACCAGGAGGGAGAGCGTCGCCATCACGGTCATGGCGGCACCGGCCGGCAGGTACTGGGCGACGGTACCGGCCAGGGTCGCGGCCACCGCCTGCATGGTCAGCATCCCCGAGGAGTGCAGCCCGAGCGCCTGGCCGCGCATCTGCGCCGGGGTGAGGTCCACGAGGCGCTGCTGGAGCAGCACCCCGGCGCCGAATCCGGCCGAGGCGGCGGCGACGGCGAGCCCGGCGACCGGCAACGGGATCGGCAGGGCGAAGAGCAGGTACGGCACCCCGAGCGACAGTTGCAGCGGCGTGACGAGCCGCTGCCGCCACCGGGCCGGGACGAACCGGCCGACGACGGTGTCTCCGGCGAGCATCCCGAGGGCACCGGCGACGAAGAGTACCGCGGCGGATTCCGGGGCGTACGGGATGAACAGCGCCTCGCAGCCGACGACGAGCCCGTTCGGCAGCCACAGCGCGAGGTAGACGTACCGGCGGGCGGGTGTCGCCCAGAGCTGGGTGTTGACCTGCCAGGTCCGGCGGACGGAGGGTCGGCCGACCGCCCTCGGCGGGCGGCGGGTAAGGCCGAACCGGGCGACGAGCGCGGCACAGAGATGCAGGCCGGCACCGATCAGCAGCACCTGGCGCGGGGTGGCGACGGTGAGCAGGGCGCCGCCGAGCGCGAAGCCGCTGACCTGCATCGCCCCGACCGACATGTTCATCACCGACCGGCCGAGCAGGTAGCCGCCGTCGGGCAGGATCTCGCCGAGCAGACCCCAGCGGATCCCGCCGCCCACCGAGCCGGCCAGCCCCATCAGCCCGAGCACGATGAACATGGCCCAGATCGGCATGCCGGGCAGGGCCATCGCCAGCGTGCTGACGCCGAGGAAGAGCTTGATGCCCACCAGCGCGGCCCGTGGCGGCACCCGGTCGGCCGTCGAGAGCAGCGTGGTGGCGCCGACCACCTGGGCGAAGAAGGGGCCGAAGAGGCTGAGCGCAGCGAGCAGCGGTGACCCGGTGGCGGAGTACACCAGGGTGCCGAGGGCGAGCCCGTTGACGGTGCCCGCCGCCATCTGGGCGGAGATCGCGAAGAAGAGAGGACGGAATTCGGGGACCCGGAACAACTCCCGATAGGTACGCACGGACGGCAGTCTGGGTGGGCCGCCCGGCGGGCAGATACCTTTTCACCTGAAGACGAAACCGGAGGTGGTCGTGGGGCTCTGGCTGCTCGACGCGGACGTGCTGGCCCGCAGCCGATTCGCCCTCTCCCCGCTGGTCGAGACGGTCGCGGTGCTCAAGATGCTGGACGGCCATCCGACGCTGCCCGGTCAGCGGGCCTGGATCGACGCGCACTCGGCCGCGTACCGGGCCCGGTTGGCGGAGGACCCGTTCGCCGTCGCCTTCGTCCGGAGCGCCTTCCCGCCCCGGTGGCTGCCCGACTTCCTCGGCACGCCGACCGACTTCCTCGGCAGCCGCACCGACGCCGCCGGGACCCCGGCCGGTAGCGCCGAGGAAATCTTCGCCGCCGAGCTGCGCCGGATCCGCGCCGTACCGGCCGAGGCGGCCCGCGCCGACCTGGCGACCGGGCTGCGCGGGCCGGTCCCCGCCGAGCTGCGCGGCGCCGACCTGCCGGAACGGGCCGCCGAGCTGCTGGACTGGGTCTGGCGCCGCATCCTGCGCCCGGACTGGCCGCGCCGGCAGCGGCTCTTCGAGGCCGACATCGTGTCCCGGACCCACCTGCTCAGCTCGGGCGGCTGGGCCGCCGCACTGGACGGGATGCGGCCGGGGATGCGCTGGCTGGGGCGGGGGCAGCTCCAGATCAACACGTACGACCTGCCGCCGCAGGATCTCGGCGACGCTGGGCTGCTCTTCGTGCCGAGTACCTCTCCCCGGGGCTGGGTGGGCTCCGAGATCCGGGGTGGCGGCGGTTCCGGCATTCCGCACCGGCACACCGTCGTCTACCCGTGCCAGGGACTCCTGGCCGATCCGGCCCGTGCAGCCCCGCCGGCGGCCCTTCGCCGGCTGCTCGGCCCGGTCCGGGCGGAGATCCTGGCCCGGCTGGACTCGCCGACCAGCACCACCGGGCTGGTCGCCGCGACCGGGCACGGGCTGGGCTCGGTCGGTGGGCACCTGCGGGTACTGCTCGACGCCCAGCTCGTGCGGCGGCGCCGCTCGGGGCGGTACGTGCTCTACTTCCGCACCGCCGACGGTGACCGGCTGGTCCGGATCAGCCGGCGGTCCGACGAGCGGACCGCCGGCTGAGTCACCGGTCGACGGGCCAGCCAGGCGTGCCGGGCGCCGGCCGACGACCGACCCGGCCGGCGCCTGGCGCCGGGCCTCAGTCGAGCAGCGCGGTCACCGTGCCGGCGGCGACCGTCCGGCCGCCCTCCCGGACGGCGAAGCCGAGCCCGACGTCCATCGCGATCGGCTTGCCCAGCTCGACCGTGATCGCCACGGTGTCGCCGGGGGCCACCTGGGGCAGTTCGCCCAGGTCCACCGCGCCGACCACGTCCGTGGTCCGGAAGTAGAACTGCGGCCGGTAGTTGGCGTGGAACGGGGTACGCCGACCGCCCTCGGCGGTGGTCAGCGCGTAGAGCTGGGCGGTGAACCGGCGGTGCGGCGTGACGCTGCCCGGCAGGGCCACCACCTGCCCCCGCTGCACCTGGTCGCGCTTGACCCCGCGCAGCAGTACCGCCGCGTTGTCCCCGGCCTGCGCCGACTCCAGCGAGCGGCCGAAGGTCTCCAGCCCGATCGCCACGGTCGACAGGGTCGGGGCGAGCCCGACCACTTCGACCGGGTCACCGGCGCGCAGCGAGCCCCGCTCGACGGCTCCGGTCACCACGGTCCCCCGGCCGGAGATGGTGAGCACGTTCTCGATCGGCATCAGGAACGGCCGGTCGAGTTCGCGCGGCGGCACCGGGACGTACCGGTCGACCGCGTCGAGCAGGTCCGCGATGGACCTGACCCAGGCCGGGTCGCCCTCCAGGGCCCGCAGCGCGGAGACCCGCACCACCGGCACCTCGTCACCGGGGAAGCCGTACTCGCTGACCAGTTCCCGCACCTCCAGCTCGACCAGGTCGAGCAGTTCGGGGTCGGTCACCGCGTCCGCCTTGTTCAGCGCCACCACCAGGTACGGCACCCCGACCCGCTGGGCGAGCAGTACGTGCTCCCGGGTCTGCGGCATCGCGCCGTCGAGCGCCGAGACGACCAGGATCGCCCCGTCCACCTGCGCCGCCCCCGTGATCATGTTCTTCACGTAGTCGGCGTGGCCCGGCATGTCGACGTGCGCGTAGTGCCGGGTGGCGGTCTCGTACTCGACGTGCGCGATGGTGATGGTGATGCCCCGGGCGACCTCCTCCGGCGCCCGGTCGATGCCGTCGAAGGCGACGAACCGGTTGACCGCCGGGTCCCGGTCGGCGAGCACCTTGGTGATCGCGGCGGTCAGGGTGGTCTTGCCGTGGTCGACGTGCCCCATCGTGCCGATGTTGAGGTGCGGCTTGGTACGAACGAACTGGCTCTTGGCCATGAGACTGTCCTCAATGGAGAGACGGGTTGGCGGGCGACGAGCGCGGGCGGATGCCAGACCGCGAGAGGGGGAACCGCGCCAGAACCGCGCATCCGGTGCGCCAGAAAGGGCGGCACCGGGAATCCGGGCCACCCTCCTCCGTGGGTTCTGCTGGTGCGGGAGGAGGGTCAGCCTCGCGCGCCGCTATCCAGCCGGCCGGGCTGGTGCGACGGGATCGACGCCACGCACACGGCGGCGGGGCCCAGCAGGAGGAACCCTGCGGGCCGCACGAAGCCAGCCGTGCCGAACATGGCGATCACGCTAGACCGGAACGCCACCGACCGCGACCGAATTCCCGGCCACCATCGCGGCGCACTCCGACGTGGGCGCGCAGGTGACAAGCGACACCCTGGCGACCTGCGGTCGGCTTCTCTACGGTCGACTGCGGCGTACTACTGGAAACAATCCTTACCGGAGGACGGGTGCGGGCGCTAGGGGCGTGGCTGCGCGACACGGCCGGCGGGCTACCGGCGGTTTTCTGGTTCCTCTGGTCAGGACTGCTGATCAACCGGGTCGGCGCGTTCGCGATGCTGTTCCTGCCGCTCTACCTCACCGACGCGCGCGGGGCCAGCGACGCGCTCGCCGGACTGGTGGTCGGGGCGTACGGACTCGGCGGGGTGGCCGGAGTGCTGCTCGGCGGGGTACTCGCCGACCGCTGGGGGCGGCGCCGCACCCTGGTCTGGTCGCACCTGGCGGCGTCGGCGCTGATGGCGAGCATGGCGGTGGTGACCAGCCTGCCGGCGATCGCACTGCTCGCCGCCCTGGTCGGGATCGCCCACTCGATGCCGGGCCCGGCCTTCGTCGCCGCGATCGTCGACGTGGTGCCGGCGCCCCGCCGCTCCCGCGCGTTCAACCTCCAGTTCTGGGCGTTCAACCTCGGCATGGCGGGCGCGTCGGCGCTGGCCGGGCTGCTCGCCGAGGCAAGCTATCTGGCACTGTTCCTGGTCGACGCGGCGGCCACCCTCACCACCACGGTCATCATCGCCTGGAAGGTGCCGGAGACCCTGGTCCGGACGGCCCCGGCAGCCTCGGCGGGTGACCCGGAAGCGGCACCGGCCCGCCGCGTCGGGCTGCGTACCCCGCTCACCGACCGGATCTTCCTGGCCTTCGTCGCGCTGACCTTCGCGCACGCCGTGATCACCGCGCAGAACTCCACGGTGATGCCGCTGGCAATGCGCGCCGACGGCCTCAGCTCCTCGGCGTACGGGCTGGTGGTGGCGCTGGGCGGGCTGTTCATCGTGATCGGTCAGCTCTTCGTGCCCCGGCTGATCGACGGTCGTCGCAAGCACCGGGTGCTGGCCACCGCGCTGGGCCTGGCCGCCTTCGGGTACGCCGGCCTGGCCGTCGCCGACGGGCTGCCCGGGTACCTGCTGGCGGCGCTGGTCTGGACCGTCGGCGCGATGCTCGCCGCACCGCCGAACGCGGAGATCAACGCCGAACTCGCCCCGCCCCGGCTGCGTGGCCGTTACCAGGCGGTCTTCTTCCTCACCTTCCCGGCCGCGGCCTTCGTCGCCCCGGCGGTCGGCGGGGCGAGCCTTCAGTACCTCGGCGACGGTCACTGGCTGGCGGTCGCCGCGCTCGGCCTGCTCGCGGTCGCCGGCCATCTCCTCGCCGGCCCGCCCCGGGAACGCCGGGTGGCCCGCGTCGCCACTGCACCCGCGGTCAGCGACCCAGTTCGGCGCTGATCTAGCGCCCCGCTGCTGGCCGAGCGGATGGCCGGGCGGTTTCCCCGGCTCGACGCGCTCGGCGCGGCCGGTGCGTTCGACGTCTCCGATCCGGCGCTCCCCTACACCCTGCAACGGGCGCTGGACCGCTTCACCTTCGGGCTCGACCTGGTCCTCGACGCGATCGGCGCCCGGATCACGGCGGCCGGGCGCTGACCCGCGGAACGGTACGGCCACCGCGACGGCCGTACCGTTCTGCGGGTTCTCAGCGCGCCAGGGCCTTCTCCAACTCGGCCTTGGACATGCTCGACCGGCCCTTGATGTTGCGCTTCTTCGCCTCGTTGTAGAGCTGTTCCCTGGTACGCCCCTGCGCGCCGGTGTGCGACCGCTTGCCGCCCCGGTGCCCGGAGGAGACGTCCTTGACCGAGGAGCGGCTCGCGGTCTTCGACTCGCCGGCCCGGGCGCGTTCCTTGTTGACCGTCCGGGCAGCGATCTCCTCGGCGCGCTCGGTCGACTCACCGCGCTTTCGCGCACTGGCCTTGATGTGCTTGTACTGGCGTTCCCGCTTCGGACTCGACCCTGCGGGCATGACGGGACTCCTTTCGGGGGGAGGATGGTCAGAGGATGGGCTTGCCCCCGGTGACCGGGATGATCGCGCCGGAGATGTAGCTGGCCTCGTCCGAGGCGAGCAGCACGTACGCCGGGGCGACCTCCTTCGGCTGGCCGGGGCGGCCCAGCGGGGTGTTCTTGCCGAACTTCTCGACCTGTTCGGGTGGCATGGTGGACGGGATCAACGGGGTCCAGATCGGGCCGGGCGCGACCCCGTTGACCCGGATCCCCCGCTCCCCGAGCATCTGGGCCAGGCCGGCGGTGAAGTTCGCGATCGCGCCCTTGGTGGTCGCGTACGGCAGCAGTGTCGGGCGCGGCGTGTCGTAGTTGATCGAACTGGTGTTGATGATCGACGCCTTCTCGCCGAGGTGCGGCAGCGCCGCCTGGACCAGCCGGAACATCGCCGTGATGTTGACGTCGAAGGTGTGTTGCCACTCCTCGTCGGTGACCTCTTCGAGGCTCTCGTGCGTCATCTGGTAGGCGGCGTTGTTCACCAGTACGTCGATCCGGCCGAACTCCTCGACCGCCCGGTCCACCACCGCCCGGCACACCGCCGGATCGCCGACGTCCCCGGCGACGAGTACCGCCTGCCGGCCCTCGTCCTCGACCAGCTTCGCGGTCTCCCGGGCGTCCTCGTGCTCGCTCAGGTACGAGATCAGCACGTCGGCGCCCTCCCGGGCGTACGCGAGGGCGACCGCCCGGCCGATGCCGCTGTCCGCGCCGGTGATCACCGTCTTCTTGCCCGCCAGCCGGCCGGCGCCCCGGTAGGAGTCCTCGCCGTGGTCGGGCTTGGCATGCATCTCCTGGAGGGTGCCGGGTGGCTGCTGCTGCGGTTCGGACCGCTGGTCCTCGGGCATCGGGGCGCTCCTCGGGTTCGTCGCTCCTCCGGTTCAGGGACGGCGGGCCGGGAGGGACGGAGCCTTTCCCGGCCGTCGGTGGCAAATGTCCCCATACCCGGCAGGGGGTAAACCCGTGGAGCTGGGCCGAGCGCCGGCCGCAGCGGTCGTCACATGGTGGCGTGCCGCCGCGCGAACGCCTCGATCGCGTCCAGGTCGGCGGGGCGGAGTCCCCGGCCCGGGTCGGGCGCGATCAGCAGGGCGACACCCCGGGCCACCGCCCGGTCCAGCATCCGGTCGCCGGCCGGGATCGCCTCGTCGTCGGTCCAGACGAGGGTACGGCCGGCCGCCAGCACCGCGTGTGCGGCGGCCAGCTTGACCGGCCAGCCCAGCTCACCGGTCGGCACCGGATCGCAGACGAGCGCCCGGTCCAGCACCGGCAGCCGCCACAGCCGCTCCAGCACGTCCGCCTCCGGGCACCAGGTGCTGCACCAGCGCACCTCCACCACCCCGGACTCGTGCAGGGTACGGATCCGGTCGACGAGCGCGCCGGCCCAGCGCAGCGGGTACTCGCACCGGTCGGCCTGGGACCAGACGTCGGCCCGGCGGGCCGCCCGGCCCCACCCCGGCCGGCGGGCGTTGATCACGCCGTCGACGTCCAGCAGCCAGACCGGCGGCAGATCCGGTATGACCGGCAGATCCAGCTCGCTGTCCATGGTGCCTCCGATGATCGGTCCTCATTGTGGAGGCCGCCCGCCAGCCCGGCCCGAGCCCCGCGAAATCGACGACCGACCCTCGAAGGACGGACGCCCCCGCTACGGAGGACCGGCCCTCGAAGGACGACCGGCTCGGTCCGGCAGGGCGGCGGTCGGCAACGGGACAGTCTGGCGGACCGTCGCCGGGTTACCGTCGGAGATTGTGCTGCGGGTGTCGGTGGTCGGAAACTCGGGCTCGGGCAAGAGCACCCTGGCCCGGGCACTGGCCGCCCGGCTCCGGGTGCCGTACGTCGAGCTTGACGCCATCCACCATCAGCCGAACTGGCAACCGCTGCCCGCCACCGAGTTCCGGGCCCGGGTGGACACGGTCACCGCGAACGGCGGCTGGGTGGTGGACGGCAACTACTCGGCGGTCCGGGATCTCGTGTGGCGCCGCGCCGATACCGTCGTCTGGGTCGATCCGGACCGGCACACGGTGATGCGTCAGGTCGTCTGGCGCACCCTGCGCCGGGCGGCGCTCCGGGCCGAGTTGTGGAACGGCAACCGGGAACGCTGGGGCAACTTCTTCGCCACCACCCCGGACGAGTCGGTGATCGTGTGGGCCTGGCAGCGGCATTCGGTCTATCGGGCGCGCTATCTCGCGGCCTCCGCCGACCCGGCCTGGCGCCACCTGACCTTCGTCCGGATCAGATCCCGCACCGCCGCCCGCCGGCTGCTCGCCGAGGCGGCCGTGCGGGCCGGGCCGGAGTCCTGAGACGGCCGGCGGGTTCCAGGATCATCCCGTCCGGAGCCGGTCGGCGATGGCGGCGGCGATCTCCTCGCGCTGGTCGATCGTCAGCCACTCGCTCTCCGGGCGGGTCAGGTAGTGGAAGACCCGTGGCCCGCGATGCTCCGGCGGAAGGTCCAGCATCCGGGGTACGAGGTGGAAGTGCACGTGCCCGAAGCCCTCTGCCTCGGCGAACTGCATCACGTAGGTCTTCTCGCAGCGTACGGCGTCGTGCAGGGCGGTGCTGAGCCGGTGGACCAGCGGGCCCAGCTCGGCGGCCTCGGCAGCGGTCAACTCGGCGATCGAGGTGACGTGCCGCCGTGGCAGCACGATCAGCCAGCCGGGCAGGCTGGAGTTGAACGCGTGCGCCGTACGCCAGTGGTCGGTCAGGTGCAGCCGTTCGGCGAGCGACGCGGTGGCGAGGTTGTTCTCCTCCCGGCAGGAGTAGCAGTCCCCGGTCATCGCTCCATCCTGCACTCCGGTGGTGAGGTCACGGCAGGAACGGAGCGAAGTGCGCGGCCACCAGGTCGGCGACCCCTTCCGCGTCCCGGCTGCCGTCGACCTCGATCACCCGGATGTCGAGCCGGCGGGCGCCCCGTCGTGGCGGGGCATCAGCGGCCGGATCGGCCGGGCACCCAGCCGAGGAAACGCTCACTGAGCACCGTCGCCGCCGGGGCGCCGCCCGGGTTGAGCGCGTGCAGATCCCGGTACGCCTCGGCGAGCGACGAGCCGAGATAGACGCAGAGCGCGACCCGGGTGTCCACGTACTCCCGGACCAGGCTGAGTCGGGCGGCCGCACACGGCCAGGGTTGCCCGTCGGTGCGACACAGCCAGAGTGGCCGCAGCGGCGTGTGGGGGCCGACCGGCGGCTCCGGGGCCGTCATCTCCACGCCCCGGTGCCGACGCGGCCCCGCCGCCGCTCCCCCGCCGTGCCGCGACCGCCGTCGACCAGCGTCGGCAGCGTTCGGCGGGTCGGGTACTCCGCGTTCCAGCGGGGATGCTGGTTGCGCCCGCGCGGCGGCATCGACGGCAGCGGCGGTGGCGGGTCCACTGTCGGCGGGACGAGCGGCACCGCGAGTTGGGGCGGCAGGTCGGGTGTCGGGACCGTCTGCGGCAGCAGGATCGAGAGTCCCCGGTACGGGCAGGACGACCACCGCCGCCCGCACCGGCACCACAGCCACAACCACAACCACAGCCGGCGCCAGTCGGGTCGATGCCGGAAAACGAGTGGGACGGGCCGGGTCCGGCGTACTTTCCGCATCGCGTCTCCTTCCGAGTTGGAAGGGGGCCATCTCATTACGGGGGGAAGTGAGATGGCCCCCGCAGGTTCCGCCCGGTCGGTCACCATGCCATTTGAATTCCGAGCGGTTCCGCTAGTGACACTCTGCTGTGGAGTGCACTACGGTCGATACGTGCTCGCGGCATCCGTGCAGGTCAGAGCGGCGGGCGAGCGATTTTGTGGAACGCGTCTTCGGCAGTGAGCAGAGGTGGGATTATCGATGGGACTCGTCACGGAATACGTCCTTGCCGAGCTTAGGCTGTTTCGTGCTGAGCAGCGACTCAGTCAGGAGGAGTTCGGGCGCAAGATCGGCTATTCCGGATCACATGTCAGCTCGGTGGAAACCGGCCAGCGTCCGCCGACCGACGAATACATGGAAAAGATCGACCAGGCTTTCCAGACTGGCGGCACGTTCAGCCGGATGCTCAAGAAGCTCGCCAAGCTGGACAGCACCCCGGCCTGGCTCCGCGACTGGATCGAGTTCGAGCGCCTCGCCCGCCTGCTCCGCTGGTACGAGCCAGCCTTCGTCCCCGGCCTGCTCCAGACCGAGTCGTACGCCCGAGCGACCATGGCCGGCATGCACCTGATGCCTGAGCAGGTCGAACAGCGGGCTCAGAGTCGGCTGGAACGGCAAGCCGTGCTCACGGCCGAGAAGCCCGCGCAGTTCGTCTTCGTGATTGACGCGATGGTCCTTCGACGGCCTGTGCGCGGGGAGCCAGGCGTGATGGCGCAGCAGCTTCAGCACCTGGCAACCCTGGCGGAGCTGCCGCACGTCCAGATCCTCGTGGTGCCGAAAGAGGTCGGGATCTACCCTGGGCTTCAAGGAGGGTTCATCCTGGCGACGCTGCCGGACCAGTCTGTGGTGGCGCATCTTGACCACCAAGTGCGAGCCCAGATCGTCGATCGGGCCGAGGAACTTGCCACCCTCCAGGGGACCTGGGAGACGATCCGCAGCGAAGCATTCCCAAGGATGCAATCGCTCGAACTGATCAGGGAGGCGACGAAGGAATGGACATGACCGGCGCCAACTGGCGCAAGTCGACCCGCTCCGGCTCGAACGGCGGGTCCTGCGTGGAAGTGGCGGACAACCTGCCCGGCATCGTGCTCGTACGCGACACCAAAGACCGCGACGGCGGCACCCTCGCCTTCGGACCGGCCCACTGGCAGGCGTTCGTACGCCTCGCCAAGCAGCACCAACCGACCGTCTGAGCACGCCCGGACCAGGCCCCGGCGAAGATGCCGGGGCCTGGGGGTGGTTCGGGACCACTGACGCGGTTTCCACAACTCGTCCCGCTCTTGACGTGCCGGAACTCCTGTTGCCGGTGCCGGCGGTGCACCGACCCGATCACTGCCCGCCGCCTAGGATCGGCCCATGATCGCTGACCTGGAGTGCGTGGTGCTCGACTGCTCTCGTCCGGCGAAGCTTGCCGAGTTCTACCGGGCGATCCTCGGCGGCGAGGTCAACCGGCGGGATCGGCGGTGGGCACTCGGCGACGACTGGGCGACGTTGCACACGCCGTCCGGCCTCGTCCTGGCCTTCCAGCGAGTGGCGGATTACCGGCCACCGCGCTGGCCCGATCCGGCGCGTCCCCAGCAGTTCCACCTGGACTTCGGTGTCGCGGACCTGGACCGTGCCCAGGAGCAGGTGCTCGCCCTGGGGGCGACGGTGCTGGACGGCGGCGCGGATGACCGGGGTTGGCGTGTCTATGCCGACCCCGCCGGGCATCCGTTCTGCCTGGTCCGGCGCGTGTAGGACAGGACCTACGACACCACGGGCACTGAGCGTGTCGAGTGGTGCTCGCGTCCGTCGGCCGTGCCACGGTCGGGCCACGGAGTCACCGATCCGTGGTGGATCAGGTGGTCGCCACGGATGCCCGTGTCGGGTCCCGGACGGCAGTCTCGACGTATCGACACCGACACGTCTAGGAGGCTCCGATGAGCACCATGACCAGCAACACCCGTACCCGTACCCGGACCACGCCTCGCCGCCTGCTGTGGATTCCGCAGATCCTGCTCGGACTGGGCATCGCCGGAGGTGGTATCGCCAAGCTCTCCGGCGATCCGTCGATGGTGACCATGTTCGACGACATCGGCGCGGGGCAGTGGTTCCGGTACGTCGTCGGCGCGCTTGAGCTTGCCGGCGGGATCGGCCTGTTCGTTCCCCGGTTCGCCGCTCTGGCAGCGCTGTGCCTGGCGGGCCTGCTCGTCGGCGCCGCCTTCACCAGCGCGGTCGTGCTCGGTGCAAGCCCACTGATGGCGATCGGATATCTGGTGGTGGCCGCGCTCATCGCCTGGTTCCGCCGCCGTGACCTGGCCGTCCTGAAAGCCACGGGTCAAGCCCGCGGTTGAGACGCGGGCCGGTCTGCTCCGGCGGGAACGATCGTCGTCGGCTGCCAGGCGGGGTCCTGTCCGGATTCGGTCGGGATCCCGCCGGACAACCGGTCGGCGCCGGACAGTGGGGCGCAGGCGGACCGCCACCCATGCCGGTGGCGCCGCCGCGTCCCACTCTCGCGTTCCCGGTTGGAGGAAGCATGCTCAGCATTGGATTGCCCTCGTTCGACCCGGACGACGAGCCCGCCAGATCACGCCTCAGCAGGACGGTCAGCCGGCCCGGCAGGCTCGGAGATCTGCTGCACCGGTCGCGACCCGTGGGGCGCGGGGGGCACGGGACGAGCGCCGTCCTGCGGGGCCTCGCCGTCGCGATGGCCCTGGTGGTCGCGTCCATCGTGATGATCGCGCCCGCGCCCGCGTACGCGGACACCAACCGCAGAGAGCTCGTGAGCGGCTACGGCACTCTTCGCGCCGACGTGATGTGGGCCTCCACGGCGACCCATCAGGGGGTTTTCCTCTGGCCGGACAACACCAGCGCCTCGCAGGAGTTCGACCTGCTCGACAGCGGGGGCGGCTTCTTCCGGATCAGGGCTCGGCACTCCGGTCAGTGCCTGATGCTCGACTGGCGTGCCGGGTTCTACGCCAACGGCACGCCGATCATCCAGTACCCGCACTGTTCCGCCGGCTACGCCCCGGGCGAGTGGTTCACCCAGGAGGTTCTCCACAAGCCCTGTACGGGGCAGTGCTTCGGCTCCTGGTTCGTACTCATCAAGAACCGCCGGACCGGCATGTGCCTGGACGCCGCCGCGCCGTCCGGCCAGCCCGCCCAGCAGGCGGTGTTGCAGCAGTGGGACTGCATCTCGGCCACCACCGACTGGAACGCCTTCAACCAGATGTGGAAGATCTACGATCCCACTCCAGTGATCATCGGCTAGGTCGCCTGCCGATCAACCGAGGCCACGTTCACGGTGGGGCAGCCGGAACCCGGCTGCCCCACCCGCCCGGCTCAGTCGACGACCGGTGGCGCGGTCTTCGCCGCCTCCCGCAACGCCGCCGCCGCACTGGCGTACGGGTTGTAGGTGTACGCCCGCGACAGGCTGCCCGGGATCGTGAAGTACTCGGCGACCAGCTTCGCCGAGTCGGTGGCGATCTCGCCCCGGCCCGGCAGGTCGTTGCCGTCGTCCCAGCCCCACGGCGCGTTCGCCGAGTTGGTCGAGCAGGAATAGGTGCCGACGCCGCAGTCGCCGGAATTGTCCCCGGCGAAGGTGCCGAGGTTGGCGAAGAGGTTGGCGTTGGCCCGCTGCGCCCAGAGCCCACCGGAGGCGAAGATGTCCACGAGCTTGTATCGGACGTCCCGGTCGTTGCCGTTGCTCGGCGTCTCGGCCACCGTCGACGGGTAGTAGACGATGCCGTCCCCGTTGATGTTGTACTGCGGGTACGCCTTCAGCCCGTGCCCCTGCGCCTCCTGCGCGGTCACCGGGTGCGGGTACGAGTCGTGCGGCGACGACTGCATCTGCAACGTGCCGTCGACGTTCTCCCGCCCGCCGGTCCAGGTGCTCCCGGCCGGGGTGTAGGAGTAGAAGTCACTGTGCGCCACGCTCACCGCCCCGCGCAGCACGCCGTAGTCCGAGCCGTCCCGCTCGACGGCGACCATGATGCCCTCGCCGTCGTTCTCGTGCTCGGTCTCGAAGAACGGGTGGTCGGTCCAGTCCCGGGGGTGGAAGAACAGGTACGTGATGTACCAGTGCGTGCTGGTCTCCAGCACCGAGTAGTACGCCTGGGCGGCGAACGAGGCGCCGGACTGCCCCGCACTGTCCCAGTTGTTCCGCCCGCTCAGGTCGCCGTCGAAGTCGACCCCGGTGATGTAGTCGGACCGGCCGCCGAGCGCGTGGCTGCCGGTCGCGTCGACGTCCTGGTAGTGGATCGGGGCCCAGCGCAGCGCCAACTCCGCCCGGCTCACCGCCGCGCTGGCCGGTGCCGGCGCCGCCAGCCCCACGGCCACCAACGCCGGCACCAGTACGGCCGCCGCCAGGGATCTCCCGGCGGTCCTGAACCGATCAGGCATGTGTCCTCCCACGGTCGAGATTGGATAGACCGCGGGCAATCTACGCGATCGACGTCGGCCGGCACATGTCCAACTGGGGACGAGCGATTTGAGTGCAGTCGACGGATTGGCTGCACCGCACCGCACCGCCGACCGGTGGCCCAGCCGTCGCCGTGCCACCGGCACATCCGCCCGGCGAAGTGCCTTGCCCGACCGGCGTCACTCGTTGTGCAGCACCTCGGCGATCGGCAGTCGGGCCGCCGAGCGGGCCGGCAGCAGCGCCCCGAGCATCGCGATGGCCGCCCCGGCCAGCGCCAGTACGCCGAGCAGCGGCGCCTCCCAGACGTTGATCAACGAGTCCGGTACCCGGATCTGCGCCGCGCCGGACGCGATCGGCACGACCAGGCGATGCGCGACGATCCCGACCGGGATGCCGAGCAGTCCGCCGAGCGTGCCCAGCACCGCCATCGAGGTCACCATCATCGCCGTCACCTGCCTCGGGGTCATCCCGATCGACTTGAGCATCCCGAGGTCGCGGCGGCGTTCCCGGGTGTTCAGCACCACCGTGTTGAACACGGCGAGCGCCGTGACGGTCCCCAGCATCAGGGTGACCACCACCGCGAGGCTGACCGCCGCCACGGTGAAGCTGTCGGTACCGCCGTTGTCCCAGGCGTCCAGGCCCGGGTCGGCCGCCTGCACCGCCGCGGTGTACGCCCGCACGTCGGTGCCGGGCGCGAGCTGGATCTGATAGAGCAGCTCGTGGTTGCCGAGCTGGTGTGCCGGGGCGAGCCGGGCGACCGCCGACCAGTCGGCGAGCAGCCCGGGCGGCCCGGGTGCGCCGCCCATCGTCTCGCCGACGATGGTGGCCGTGCTCCGCCGGCCGTCGGCCTCCAGCGCGATCCGGTCGCCGACGGCCAGGCCGCGCTCCCCCAACCACTCCGACGGGGCGACCACCTCGTCCGGGCCGGCCAGCCAGCGCCCCTCGACCACCTGTTCCCGATAGCCCTGGGTCTGCACGTCGCCGCGCAGGAAGTTGACCCCGACCGGCTGGGCGGAGCCGACCAGCGAGAAGTCGAGGGTCAGGTTGACGGTCACCCGCTTGGTGCCGGGCAGCGTTCGCAGCAGCGCCTCGATCTGCGGGTCGGTCAGCGACGACGGGGGCCGGAGGTCGCTCCGTTCGGGGTCGGTCGCGCGTACCCCGACGTGGTCGTTTCCGTCGGTGGCGTCGGCGTACCGGGTGACCGTGCTGGTCAGGCCGGTCGCGAAGGTCACCGTGGTCACCCCGAGCAGCACCGCCGAGATGGTCAGCGCGGTCCGGCCCGGCCGGGCGAACGGCAGGCCGAGGCCGAGGCTGACGGCGCGGGGCAACCGGGTACCGCCGAGCCAGCGCTGCACCCGCAGCCCGCGCCCGACCCGGGGCGCGCTGCCGGCGCTGATCGCCTCGACCGCGGAGAGCCGGCGGGCCCGCAACGCCGGGACGAGCGCGGCGAGTACCACCACGACCGGCATCCCGAGCAGCGTCGCCACGCTCACCAGTGGACTGATCCCGACCGGCCCGAAGCCCATGCCCTGGAACGAGATGTCCAGCAGCGGCCGCGCCCCGACGTTGCCGAGCACGGTGCCGAGCGCGCACCCGACCACCGCAGGCACGCTGACCATCACCAGATAGACCGCGAGCACCTGCCCCGGGGTGAAGCCGAGCGCCTTGAGGATCCCGATGTGCCGGAAGCCGGAGACCACCGCCCCACTGACCACGTTCGCGACGATCAGCACCGCCGCCACCAGCCCGAGAATCCCGAAGACCATCAGGAACGGCACGAACACCCCCGGCTCGGCCGCGACCGACTGCTTGACCAGCAGGTACGACTGGGTGGCGAGCAGGGCGTCCGCCGGCAGTCCCTCGGTGACCGCGGCCAGCTCGGCCTCGATCTCGTCGTCTGTGCCGGCCGAGGTGAACCGGTAGAGCATCTGGGTCGAGGACGGCCGGAACGCCTGGACCTGCTCCGGGGTGACCCAGGCGTCGGCGGTCCGGCCCAGGCTGTACGCCATGCCGACGACGGTCAGCGTCGGCCCGCCGGGGACCTTGGCGGTGCTGCCGAGGATCGGCGGCTCCCAGCGTTCCGGCCCGAAGCCCGCCAGGTCCGCCGGCGGCGGCGTGTCGTTCAGCACGATCTCCCCGGGCGCGCTCGGCCAGCGCCCCGCCCAGAGGTCCACCCGGTCCACCGGACCGGCCGGGTCCGCCCGACCCACCACGTTGAGCGGCCC
This sequence comes from Plantactinospora sp. ZYX-F-223, assembly GCF_039649625.1. Classification (NCBI taxonomy): domain Bacteria; kingdom Bacillati; phylum Actinomycetota; class Actinomycetes; order Micromonosporales; family Micromonosporaceae; genus Plantactinospora; species Plantactinospora sp. ZYX-F-223. Next base: position 76,844 of record NZ_JBDJAV010000008.1, read on the forward strand.
GCCGGACAGTCCGGGAGCCGTCAGCGGCACCTCCAGGACGGCCTGCGCGAAGGGGCCGGCGACCGCCTCCACACCGGGCCGCCGGGCGGCCTGTTCGAGCTGCGCGCCGGTGACCAGCGCGGAGTCGTACGCCGCCACGACGTGCGCGCCGCGCTGCCGGGCGAAGGCGTCGTCGAACGGGGCGCTGGAGGCGACCAGCAGGCCCAGCGCCATCACGGTGGTGGCGGCGGAGAAGAGCAGTACCAGCCCGATCACGACGGTCTGGAGTTTGCGGCGCCGTACGGCGGCCCGGGCGGCCCGCCACACCGCGCCGGTACCGCGCCCCCGGTACGGCTGCCCCGACCCGGTCATGCCGCCCGCTCCAGGCTGCGTTCGCCGGCCACCCGGCCGTCGGCCAGTTCGACCAGCCGGCTGGCGCACCGGGTCGCCAGCCGCTCGTCATGGGTGACCAGCAGCAGCGTCTGGCCGATCTGGTTGAGGTCGAGCAGCAGGTCCACCACCTGCTCGCCGGCCGAGCTGTCCAGTGCGCCGGTCGGCTCGTCGGCGAGCAGCAGGGCGGGCCGGTTCATCAGTGCCCGGGCCACCGCCACCCGCTGCCGCTCCCCGCCGCTGAGCGCGGCCGGATAGACGTTGCGCCGGTCGGCGATGCCGAGTTCGTCGAGGAGTTCCAGCGCCCGCCTGCGCGCCTGCCGGGCCGGTACCCCGATGAGCTGCGCGGCCAGCGCGACGTTGTCCAGCGCCGGCAGGTCGTCGAGCAGGTTGAAGAACTGGAAGATCATGCCGATCCGGCGGCGCCGGAACAGCGCCCGGCCGGTCTCGTCGAGCCGGCCCAGGTCCTCGCCGTGCACGACGACGTCCCCCGAGGTGGGCCGGTCGAGCCCGGCGACCATGTTCAGCATGGTCGACTTGCCGCAGCCGGACGGCCCCATCACGGCGACCGCCTCGCCGGCCCGGATCTGCAGCGACACCCCGGCCAGGGCGGTGGTGTCGCCGTACTCCTTGCGCACGTCGGTCAGTCGCACGACGACGTCCGGTGTGCTGTCTGCGCTGGTCATGGCGACCAACCTAGGCAGGGCGGGCCGGGGTGGGCATCAGCCCGGGGAGGTAACGTCCGGCCGGGTCATCCTGGGGATGTACGCCGTTGCTGCCCGGGGATGACGCGGATCGTGCCGGGTACTGCGAAGGTGGTCGCGTGGGGGAAACCTGGACGGTCTGGCTGCTCGCCGCGCTCGCGGCGGCCGGCGTGACCGTAGGGTGGCTGGCGGTGGCGCTGGTCCGGGCCCGCCGACGGCACCACCGGGCGCTCGGCGAGCGGAGTTGGCTGCTGGAGCGGGAACGGGAGGGTGCCGCCCGGGTCGCGGTCGAGGCGGAGCGGGCCCGGATCGCCCGGGAGCTGCACGACATCGTCAGCCACAACGTGAGCCTGATGGTGGTGCAGGCCGGGGCGGCCCGGGAGGTGCTGGCCAGCATGCCGGACGAGGCCGCCGCGGCGCTGCGCGCGGTCGAGACCGCCGGCCGGGACGCGATGACCGAGCTGCGGCACCTGCTGGGCCTGCTGGCACCGGCCCCGGACGGGGCGGACACCGTCGCCGACCGGTCGGGGCTGGACCCGCAACCCGGACTGGGTCGGCTCGGCCCGCTGGTCGACCGGATCGCCTTCGCCGGGCTGCCCGTCGAGGTACGCATCTCCGGGCAGCCTCGCCCGCTGCCGCCCGGGATCGACCTGACCGCGTACCGGATCGTGCAGGAGGCGCTGACCAACGCGCTGCGGCACGGCGACGGGGAGAAGGCCGAGGTGACCATCAGGTACGCGCACAACTATCTGCGGGTGGAGGTGCTCAACAGCGGCCCGAGCGTGCTCTCCGGCGGGCGGTCCCCGGGTGCCTCCTCCGGCGGGCGGTCCCCGGGTGGGCAGTCCACAGCCGAGCGGACAGGATCCGGCGGCTCCGCACCGGGCGGGGAGTCCGGCGCCGGACGGGGCCTGCTGGGGCTGCGCCAGCGGGTCGCGGTCTACGGCGGCGACCTGGACGCCCGGCGCCGGCTCGGCGGCGGTTACCGGGTCCGCGCCCGCATCCCGCTGGACCGACCGTGACGGCGGCCGGGGAGCCGGCGCCCCGGGTACTGATCGTCGACGACCAGGCGCTGGTCCGGACCGGGTTCCGGATGATCCTGACCGCACGCGGCCTGGACGTGGTGGGCGAGGCCGCCGACGGGGTCGAGGCGGTGGCGGCGGCGCACGAGCTGCGGCCGGACGTCGTACTGCTGGACATCCGGATGCCGAACATGGACGGCCTCCAGGCGGCCCGGCGGATCCTGGCGCGGTCCCCGGGCTGTCGGGTGATCATGCTGACCACCTTCGACCTGGACCGGTACGTCTACGCCGCGCTGGCCGCCGGAGCCAGCGGCTTCCTGCTCAAGGACGTCACCCCGGAACACCTGGCCGCCGCCGTTCGGCTGGTCAACACCGGCGACGCCCTGCTGGCCCCGTCCATCACCCGGCGCCTGGTGGAACGGTTCGCCACCACCGACCCGGCACGCGGCGCCACCAACCCGGCACGCGGCGCCACCGACCCCGGCCGGGGCGCCGGTGATCCCGGCCGGGGCGGGCGGGCGGCCGGGCAGCGGGAACTCGCGGCGCTGACGCCCCGGGAGCGGGAGGTGCTGGCCCTGCTGGGTCGCGGGCTGTCCAACGCCGAGCTGGCGCACCGGCTGACCCTGCGCGAGGCGACGGTGAAGACCCACGTCGCCCGGATCTTCGCCAAGCTCGGCCTCCGGGACCGTGCCCAGGCCGTGGTGCTGGCCTACGAGACCGGGCTCGTCGCGCCCGGCGACCCGACCGGCTGACCGGCGCACTCGTCCGCCGGTCAGGACAGCGGGCGGACGATGTCCCGGGCGTGGTCGACGACCGCCGCGCCGACCACGGTCGCCTCGACCGGCAGCACCTCCAGGCAGCGCCGCACCGCCGCCGCCATCAGGGTGTTCGGCACCCGCATCGAGAGGGTGCAGTGCGGCACCCAGCGGCCGGGGCGGTATAGCTCACTGACCGGCACGTCGGCCCGGGTCAGCCGCTCGTGCACCAGCGCCTGGTGGGCCAGCAGCTCCGGGGTGGGAGTCGGGCCGAGCCAGAGCACCCGGCCGACGAACTGGCCGGCGTACTGGAAGGAGAGCCGCAGCGGCGCGGCCACCACCGTCCCGGCCAGTGCCTCGGCGACCTGTTCCGGATCGAGCTGGGCAGCGACGGCCAGAGAGACGTGTGGGCGGTGCCGCTGACCGAGCAACGAGCGGAGGCTCTGCACACCCTCGGATTCCAGGGCGTCCCAGAGCACTCGGATCCGTCGGGTGGCGTCGGTGTCGAGATACAACTCCAGGGCGGCGACCACCCGACCACCTTAGGGGCCGGGTGTTCGCCCACCCATACCAATTACCGGGGCGACCCCGGGCGAGCGGTGGGAGCGCCGGCGCCCCCCGTCGACGGTCACCCGCGCTGCGGGCTGCCGACCGGAAACCGGACGCTGCACAGCGACATGCTCCGGAGCCGGACGCCTGGGGCGGTCGGCCCGGGGCGAGAAGCGTGGCCGTACCCGTTCGGCGGCGGACCGCTGCGGGGTCGGCCGACGACGCAGCACCAACCAGACCGCCAGGCCGCCGAGTGCGGCGCCCATCAGCACCGCCAGCACGAGGCGTACGGTCCCGGTGAAGACGGCCTGCCCGATCGCGGTGCCCAGCACCCAGCGCGTCACCCATCCGGTGGCCCCCGAATGTCCCCACTCGCCGCTGTTCGGCCCCGTCGGCATCGCCCCTCCGCCCGTCACGCGCGGTGTCGCGCCCCACCACCGTGCCCGGCAGGACATCGGGAAAACCGCCGGCTCGGTCCCCTTGGCACCATGTGAAAAGGATTCGGTCCTGGTGGCACCGCCGTTCCGGTGGCGATCACTCCGCTGTCCGACCGACAGTTCCGGGCGAGCGGGGGCTGACTCCGTGTCCCGCCGGAGTCGGCCCCCGCCACCCGCCCCCGGAAGGTCGTCCGGCGGCGGCTCCGGCTGCCTATCGCAGACCGTTGGCGACCGCCGTGATGAGTTCACCGTTGCTGGTGTCGCCGGAGAGTTCCCAGAAGAACGCGCCGCCCAGCCCCTGGCTCTTGGCGTACGACATCTTGCCGCCGATGGTGGCCGGGGTGTCGTAGCTCCACCAGTTGCTGCCGCACTTCGCGTACGCCGTGCCGGCGATGGTGCCGGTGGCCGGGCAGGTGTTCTTGAGTACCTTGTAGTCCTCGATGCCCGCCTCGTAGGTGCCCGGTGCCGCCCCGGTGGCCGTACCGCCCGGGGTGGCCTGGGTGACCCCGGTCCAGCCCCGGCCGTAGAAGCCGATGCCGAGCAGCAGCTTGCTGGCCGGGATGCCCTTGCTCTTGAGCTTCTGGATCGCCGCGTCGGACCAGAAGCCCTGCTGCGGAATCCCGGCGTACGAGGTCAGCGGCGAGTGCGGGGCCGTGGGGCCCTGCGCGGCGAAGGCGCCGAAGTAGTCGTACGTCATCGGCATCAGCCAGTTGAGGTTGTTGATCGCACCGGCGTAGTCGGCCGCGTCGATCTTGCCGCCGTTGCTGCCGTCCGCGGTGATCGCGGCGGTGACCAGGTTCGACGAGCCGAACCGGCCACGCAGCGCGGAGATCAGGTTCTTGAACGCGTTCGGGCCGCTGGCGTCACAGGTCAGGCCGCAGGCGTTCGGGTACTCCCAGTCGATGTCGATGCCGTCGAAGACATCGGCCCAGCGCGGGTCCTCGACCAGGTTGTAGCAGGACTCGGCGAACGCGGCCGGGTTCTGCGCGGCCTGGGTGAAGCCGCCGGACCAGGTCCAGCCGCCGAACGACCAGATCACCTTCAGGTGCGGGTACATCCGCTTGAGCTTGCGGAGCTGGTTGAAGCTGCCGCGCAGCGCGCCCGCGTCCCAGGTGTCGGCGACCCCGTCCACGCTCTCCGCCGCCGAGTACGCCCGGTCGTAGTCGGCGTAGCTGTCGCCGATGGTGCACCGGCCGCCGGTGGTGTTGCCGAAGGCGTACAGGATGTGGGTCAGCTTGGCGGCCGAGCCGCTGGTGTGGATGTTCTTGACGTGGTACGCCCGCTGGTAGACGCCCCACTGGGCGAAGTAGCCGACCACCTTCTGCGCGCCCGGGTTCGGCGGCGGGGTGGTGGTCGGCGGGGTGGTCGGGGTGGGGGTCGGGCTCACGGTCGGCCGGGGCGTGGTGGGGGTCGGGCTGGGAGTGCCGCCACCGCCGCAGGCGCCGCCGTTGACGGTGCAGTTCGCCGGGGCCCGGTAGCCACCGCTGCCGATGTAACCCCAGGTCGCCGAGGCGCCCGGGGCCAGCGCGCCGGCCCAGCTCTTCTGCACCGCCACGTAGCGGTTGCCGCTGCGGGTGACGTCGGCGTCCCAGGAACTGCTGATGGTGGTACCGGCCGGCAGGTCGAACTCGACCCGCCAGGTGGCGACCGGCGCGTCGGTGCCGTTGGTGACGGTGACCCTGACCTCGTGGCCGGAGCCCCAGTCGGAGGTGGCGGCAAAGCTGGCGGTCAGGCTGCCGGCGCCGAGGGCCGCGGTGATCGGGACCACGGCGACGGCCACCGCGGCCGCGACGCCGGCCCACAGCGCCCGGCGGATGGATCTCCTCATGGTGGCGTCTCCCTTATTGATAGGAAACTTTCCAGATAGTGAGGCGACGCTACTCAGCAGTTCACCGCTTCGTCAAGATGTCCATATTTCGATTCGGTACGCGGGACCCGGGCGCCACCACGGAACGGACGGGCGACCGGCGGCCGAGCGACGGCTGCCGGGGCGGTGGCGGGCAAGTGGGTGGGAAGTGATCCTGCGGACGGCGGCGCCCGGTAGCCTCTGGGCCATGACCGAGCGGAAAGTGAATGCCAGTCGGGAACGGCGAGCGGGACGCGACGACAACCGGCGCGGGGACATCAGGTGAGCGTCTTCGACGTCCAGATCGGAGCGCTCACCGGCGACGGGTTCGTCGGCCTGGAGCAGTTCCGGGGCAACGCCATGCTGGTGGTCAACCTCGCCTCCAAGTGCGGGCTGACCCCGCAGTACGCCGGGCTACAGACCCTGCACCAGAGGTACGCGGACCGCGGGCTGATCGTGCTCGGCGTACCCAGCAACCAGTTCGCCGACCAGGAGCCGGGCACCCCGGCCGAGATCGCCGAGTTCGCCCGCTCCACCTTCGGGGCGACCTTCCCGATGACCGAGAAGATCGACGTGAACGGACCCGGCCGGCACCCGCTCTACGCCGCGCTGGTCGACACGGCGGATCCCGGTGGACACTCCGGCGACATCCGGTGGAACTTCGAGAAGTTCCTGGTCGGCCCGGACGGCATCGCGGTCGCCCGGTTCGCGCCGCAGGTCGAGCCGGAGTCGCCGGAGATCACCGCCGCCATCGAGCGGGTACTGCCGAGGTAGTAGGGGCGTCGGGCGTCAGAGCCAGCCGCGTTCGTGGGCCTGCCAGCCGAGCTGGAGCCGGGAGCGGGAGTTGGTGCGCTCCATCAGCACCTGCACCCGGCGTACGACGGTGCGGCGGCTGATCCCGAGCCGGGCGCCGGCCGCCTCGTCGGTCAGGCCCGCCACCAGCAGCGAGAGCAGGTGCCGGTCCTCGGCGGTGATGCCCACCGCCGTCGACACCCGCTCGGGCCCGGCCGCCGACAGCGGTGTCGCCTGGGTCCACAGCGTCTCGAAGAGCGCCACCAGGGCGTCCAGCAGGCCGCACGGGTGCACCAGCAACGCGGCGTTGTGCGCCGACGCGGTCCAGGCCAACGGCAGCAGCGCCAGGGTGCGGTCCGCGACCGCCAGCTTGGTGGGGAGCGCGACGGCGAGTCGGGCCAGTTCACCCGCGCGGATGTGCGCGGCCACGCTGGCCGCGAACTCGGGGTCGTCCAGCGCGCTGCTGTCGTAGACCGCCCGGTAGGTCACCCCGGCGGCCTCCCGGTCGAGCTGGGTGGTGTTCACCGAGGTCGGGATCGCGTACGGGGGCGCCACCAGCACCCGCATCTCCTGCCGCGCGCTGCGCTGCACCCGCTCGAAGGCCCGGCCGACCGCTGCCCGCCCCGAGACGATCTCGATCAGCTCTTCGGTACGCCGGTTGCTCGCCCGCCCCTGCGCCTCGGCGGCGAGCCGGTGCGCCGCCTCCCGGGTCAGTTCCAGTTCCGCGTACCGGCGCCGGATCAGGTGCTCGACGGCGAGGTCGGGCGGCACGGGTACGACCCGGTCGGCCGGTGGCGGGGTGCGGTGCACGAAGCCCTCGCGTTCGAGTACGCCGACCACCCGGCGTACCCGTGCCTCCGACAGCCCTAGCCGGTCCGCGAGGTCGACCAGCCGGGCGCCGCCCTGCCGGATCAGCGCCAGATACGCCGACTCCTCCACCGCGCTCAGCCCGGCGAACTTCAGCACGACCGAACCTCCTGGCGCATCTAGGTCATGGCGCAGTTGCGCTCACTCCGGATCCTTTACCGGCCTGGTGACGAAGTGTGACGCTGCCCGATGATCTAGCAGCACGTCAAGGGAGCTTTCGTGGTCAAGTCACCACGTACGGTCGTCGCGTTCGCGGTCGCCGTCGCCATCCTGGCCGCCGGGGCCCCACCGGCCGCCGCCGGGCCGTACGGTGGCGCAGTCGCGCCAGCGGTCCGCTCCGGACCGGCGGCGGTGCACACCGTCACCCTGGTCACCGGGGACGTCGTCCGGCTCAGCACCTTTGCGGACGGTCGGCAGGTCGCCGAGGTGGACGACCGGGGCCCCCGGAAGGGGCTCGGCTTCCAACTCTCCGAACGCGACGGTGACCTGCACGTCACGCCGTACGAGGCGCTCCCGCTGGTCACCGCCGGGCGGGTGGACCCGGCCCTGTTCAACGTCACCGACCTGGTGGCCGAGGGCTACTCCGACGCGGCCCGGTCCACCCTGCCGCTGCTGCTCACCGGCGCCCCCGCCGGACCGGGACTGCGGGCCACCGCACCGGCGACCCCGGCCGGCGCCACCCGGCACCGGGAACTGCCCAGCATCGGGGCGATCGCGGTCGGCACGGAGAAGTCCCGGGCCGCCGACTTCTGGTCCGCCGTGACCGGCGGTGCCGGCAACCGGTCGACGGCCGGCCCCGCGGTGGCCGGGGCCGGCACCCTGGCGAGCGGGTTCGGGAGGCTGTGGCTGGACCGGCGGGTCAGCGCCGACCTGGCCGATAGCGTGCCGCAGATCGGCGCCCCGCAGGCGTGGCGGTCCGGGTACGACGGCCGGGGCGTGAAGGTCGCCGTCCTGGACAGCGGCTACGACCCCAGCCACCCCGACCTCGCCGGCCGGGTCAGCGCGGCGGCCAGCTTCACCGGTACGCCCGACACCACCGACCGGGTCGGGCACGGCACCCACGTCGCCGCCACCATCGCGGGCGCCGGCACCACCGGTCGGACCGGCGACCGGCGGGACGCCGGGGGTTCCGGCGGCACCGGGCCGGGCGGCAAGGGCGTCGCGCCCGGTGCCCGGCTGCTGATCGGCAAGGTGCTCGACGACCACGGGTCCGGAGACCTCTCCGGGGTGATCGCCGGCATGGAGTGGGCGGTGCGCCAGGGCGCCCGGGTGGTCAACCTCAGCCTCGGCGGCCCGGCCGCCGAGGGACCGGACCCGGTCACCGAGGCGCTCGACGCACTCTCCGCCAGCTCCGGCGCGCTCTTCGTGGTCAGCGCCGGCAACGCCGGCCCCGGCCGGCGGACAGTCAGCACGCCGGGCACGGCGGACCGGGCGCTGACCGTGGGCGCGGTCGACGGCCGGGACCGGATGGCCGACTTCTCCAGCCGTGGCCCGCGACTCGGCGACGGTGCGGTCAAGCCGGAGATCACCGCCCCCGGGGTCGGCATCGTGGCGGCCCGCGCCGCCGGGACCACCCTCGGCGAGGTGGTCGACGCCGGCCACACCTCGATGTCCGGTACCTCGATGGCCGCTCCGCACGTCGCCGGGGCGGCGGCACTGCTCGCCCAGCGGCACCCGGACTGGCGGGCCGACCAGCTCAAGGCGGCCCTGGTCAGCAGCGCCGTCGAGAACCGGGACACCCCGGTCTGGGCCCAGGGCGCCGGCCGGGTGGACGTCGCCGGGGCCCTGAACCAGCCGGTCACCGTCGACACCGCGACGCTCGCCCTGGGCCGGGTCCCGGCCGGTACGCCGGCCCGGAGCGCCACCGTCGGCTTCACGAACCCCGGTCGCCGGCCGGTCACCCTCACCCTCTCCGCCGAGGTCCGCGACCTCGGCGCCGACCAGCGGCGGGCGGTCGTCGGCGTCTCGCCGGCCCGGCTGACCGTACCGGCCGGCGGGCGGGCCAGCGCGGTCGTCCGGCTCGACCCGACCCGTACCGCCCCGAACCTGTACGCCGGGGTACTGACCGCCCGGGGCGGCGGCGCCGAGCTGCGTACTCCGATCGGGTTCCACGTCGTGCCGCCGACCCGGACGCTGACCATCGAGGCGGTGGACCGCCAGGGTCGGCCGCCGGCCGACTTCTACAGCCGGTCCCAACTGTTCAACCTGGACACCGGAGAGGAGCACTGGGCGCACTTCCTCGGCGGGCAGCCCGCCACCGTCGAGCTGCCGGCCGGCCGCTACGCCCTGGCGACCTGGATGTTCAGCATGTCGGCGTCGGGCTTTCCCGAGGACGCTACACTGCTCGCCGAGCCGGAGCTGACCGTCGAGGCGGACCGGACGGTGCGGCAGGACGCCCGGAGCGGCCGGGAGATCCGGATCGACACCCCGGACCGGACCACGGCCACCCAGGCCGCACTGGTCTGGCAGCGCGGTACGGCGGCGGTGTCGCTGCTCTCCGGCGAGTCGTTCAACCTGGACACCATCCGCCGGGTCTACGCGGCGCCGACCCGACCGGTGTCGACCGGTACCTTCCGGTTCTTCAGCCGGTGGGACCTGACCGCGCCGGTGCTCACCGCCACGGTGACCGGCCCGGACGGCTTCCCGGTACCGGAGCCGCGAAAGGTCGACGGTGCACCGCTGCTGGACGGCCGGAGCAGCGCCCGGCTGGTCGACGGCGGCGACGGTACGCCCGCCGAACTGGCGAAGGCCGGAGCCCGGGACGCGGTGGTGCTGATCCGGCTCGACCAGGGCGGCGCGGAGGATCCCGGCGTCGCGCAGTTGCGGGCGGCGGGTGCGGCCGGAGCGCGGGCGGTCTTCCTGGCCGGGCCGACACCGGGCTTCCACGAGGTCAACGGCTACGGCTCGCCGGTGCCGGCGTACCGGGTGGAGGCGGTCGTCGCACAGCGGCTCCGGGAACGGCTGGCGGTCGGGCCGGCGACGGTCGCACTGGACGCCGTCGCCCGGTCGCCGTACCGCTACGACCTGCTGCTGCCGGAGTCGGGCCGGGTGCCGGAGGACCTGCACTACCGCACCGCCGAACTCGCGCTGGCCACCGTGGAGTCCGAGTTCCACCAGCACGCGCCGGGGATGGTGGCCCGGGAGACCCGGGCCGGCTACCCGGACGGGGTGTCGACCGGGTTCGGCTTCAGCCGGACCATCACCGCCGCGCACCGGCGTACCGACCACGTCAGCACCCGGGGCGTCGCCTGGCGGAGCGCGGGAATCCTGGAGGCGTACCAGGTCGGCAACCCGCAGGGGCAGATGTGGGGGCCACTGCGGGCGTACCGGGCCGGTGAACGGGTTCGGGAGGTGTGGTTCCCGGCCCTGACCCGGCCCGCCGTGCCGGCGACGGTGACTCCGGACCACGCGTACGGGCTGCCGGTGAACCGGGCGCACGACGCGATCCGGGTCGCCGTCCCGCAGTACGCCGACGGCGCCGCCACCGCGTACGGCTGGGTCGACGGCCGCTCCGACCGCAGCGAGCTGACCCTGAGCCGGGACGGCAGGGTACTCGGCCGGAGCAGCGCGTCGGCCACCCAGTTCACCGTGCCGGGCCGCACCGGTCGCTACCAGCTCCGGCTCGACGTCGCCCGGGACTCGTTCGCCGGCCGGCCCTGGTGGACCACCTCCACCGCCACCTCGACGACCTGGACGTTCCGCTCCGGGCGACCGCACGGGGACCGGCCGGTGGTACTGCCGCTGCCCCAGCTCGGCTACGACATCGAGACCGACCTGGCCAACACGGTCCGGGCCGACCGGCCGTACCGGCTGGTACTGCGCCCCGGCTACCAGCCCGGGGCGACCGGACCCGGCCGGTTCACGGTGCGGGTCGCGGTCTCGTACGACGACGGGGCGCACTGGCGGGACGCGACCACCCGGGGCGGCCGGGAGGTGCTGGCGACCCTGCCGGCCGCCCCCGCCGGGGCGCGGTTCGCCACCCTCCGGGTGACCGCGGTCGACCGGGACGGCAACGGTGTCGAACAGACCGTCGTCCGGGCCTGGCGAGTGACCGGCCTGACCTGAGGCGCGGGTCTGCGACGCTGGATGGATGCGAGCGGCGGTCGGCCGGGAGTGCCGGGTTCTGCTGCACAGCCCCGTGCTGTGGTGCGGCCCGGTGCTGCTGGTCGCCGCCGTCGTGCTGCTGATGCCGGTCAACGCGGGCTACCACGACTTCTGGGTCAACTACGACCCGCAGGGCGACGACCAGCTCCTGGCCGGGTACTACACCGGCGGCGTGCAGACCGCCACCTCCGGGTTCCTGGTCGGGCACCTGCTGGCCCTGCTGCTCGGGGCCGCGCTGGTGCTGGCCGACTACGCGCCGGCCCGACTCGCCGGCCCGGATGGGGCGCCCGACCCTCGGCGGGTACTGCCGGGCAAGCTGACCGTGGCCGCCGGTGCGGGTCTGCTGCTGGCCCTGCTCAACGCGGCGGTGAGTATCCCGCTGGCCGCCTCCGACCTCGGCACGCCGCCGAGCCGGGCCCGGGTCGAGGCGGCCGGGCTCTCCTTCGACCCCGACCTGCTGGCCGATCCCGGGGTACGCCTGACCATCGCCGTCGGGCTCGCGATGTTTCCGCTGCTCGCCGCGGTCGGGGTGGGGCTGGGCGCGCTGCTCGGCACCTGGTCGAGGCTCTTCGCCGTACTGGTGCTCTGGGGGCTGGCGTCGATCGTGGTCGGTGGCGCGGTCAGCCTCTCCACCCCGCGACCGCCGGCCCTGGTGTTCGGGCTGTTGCTGGCGGGTTTGCCGATCAGCGGCCACGTCGCCATCGGCTGGGGTGCTCTCGCCGCGTCCCCGGTCGGCAGCGGCGGCGTACCGACCGGGTATCCCGAACTGGCCTCCGTCGCCGCCCTGGCCGGCGGCCTCGGCTATGCCACGTTCGGCTACCGGCTCGGCGCGGCGCTGCTCCGCCGCCGCCTCGCCGAGCGGCAGCTCACCCGTCCGGGGAATTGACCTGGTCCGACCAGGCCAGAGCGGCAGTCCTGGCATTACGTAACGATTAGATCACTTAGCGTGGCGTGATTGCTCCTCCCCCGGGTCTTCGGGACCCTGTCCCCGGCGCACCCGGCCCCGCCGAACATCCATTCGCGACCACCGCCGGCCGGACGGACGGTGGGTGCGATATTCCGGGCCACCGGGCCGATACCCTGCCCGCCACATCCCAGGAGGCGTGATGGAGCACCTCGATCGACCTGTCCAGACCGTGCGGCGGATCGCCGCGGCGGTCGCCGCCCTCGGCCTCGGCCTCGGCCTGTCCACCGCGGTCGCCAGTCCGGCCGGTGCCACGGCCACCGTCGGCTACGTCCGGCTGGCCCACCTGTCGCCGGACACACCCGCCGTCGACGTCTACCTCGGCCCGGCCGGCGGCTCGACCGAACCGCAGGTGTTCAAGGCGGTCGGGTACGGCGTGCTGTCGCCGTACCTGCCGCTGCCGACCGGGCCGTACGCCGTCGCGATGCGCCGGGCCGGCGCGCCGGCCAGCGATCCGCCGGTACTCACCACCAGCGTGTCGGTGAGGTCCGGCGAGGCGTACACGGTCGCCGGGGTCGGCCGGTACGCCGAGCTCGGTCTGAAGGTGCTCGACGACGACCTGAGGGCGCCCGCCGAGGGCCGGGCCAAGGTACGGGTGGTACAGGCGTCGGTACGGGCACCCGTGATCGACGTCGCGGTCGCCGACGGGCCGAGCATCGCCGACGCCGTACCCTTCGCCACCACCACGCCGTACCACCAGGTCGAGCCCGGTCGGTCGACGCTGCGGCTGTCGGCGACCGGAGCGACGGCGACCACGGCCGACGTGTCGCTGCGGGACGGTACCGTCTACTCGCTGCTGGTGCTGGACGCGAAGGCGGGCGGGTTGACCACCGAACTGCGGGTCGACGCGCGCGGCGGAGTGGTGGTGCCGAACGGCGGGGTGGACACCGGGGCCGGTGGCACGGCCGGGCCGGACGATCCGGCGTACCCGCTCGGGCTCGCCGCGGTCGGCGCGCTCGGCGCGGTCGTCGTCGCGGCGGCCGCCAGGTCCGCGCTGCGCCGCCGCCGGCACCCGTGACCGCGGCCCGAGCCGTGCCCGGCGGCGTCAACCTGCTGCTCTGCGCGGTGCTCGGGGCGAGCCTCGGCGTCGCGCTGACCGGCGACGCGGTGCCGGCACCGCTGCCGGTCGCACTGCCGGGACCGGTCGCGCTGCCGGAGCCGGTCGGGGCGCCGGACTGCCCGGACGGCTGCCCCGGCACCCCGGCCGACGCCAGCCGCCGGGCACCCACCGGCGCGCCGACCCGGGTACGCATCCCGCGGATCCGGGTCGACGCCGCCCTGACCCGGCTCCGGCTGGACCGGTCCGGCCGGCTCGGCACCCCCCGCGACTTCGCCGAGGCCGGCTGGTACGCCGCCGGCACCGCACCCGGGGACGTCGGGCCGGCGGTGCTGGCCGGGCACGTCGACTCGACCACCGGACCGGCGGTCTTCGCCCGGCTCTCCGAGCTGCGCCCGGGCGACCGGGTCGAGGTGCGGCGCGGCGACCGGTGGATCCCGTTCCGGGTGACCGGGGCCAGCCGGCACGCCAAGGACGCGTTTCCGACCGACGCCGTCTACGGCCCCACCCCCGGCCCGGAACTGCGGCTGATCACCTGTGGCGGCGCCTTCGACCGGCCCAGCCGGCACTACCGGGACAACCTGGTGGTCTTCGCCGTCGCCGAAGCGCCGGTGGTGATCCCCGAGTCGGCCGCCGGCTGAGGCCCGACCCACCGCCGCCGGCCGAAGCCGGTGGGGTCAGACCGGGCGCCGGCCCGAGAAGCCGCACTCCACCCGGTGGTACCACCGCAGGTCGCTGTCCCCCTCCAGCCAGCACCAGAGCACCTGCCGACCGGCCCGCTCGCCGGGAAAGTCGAGCAGTACCGGGGCGAAGCCCTTGACCTGGATGTCGTGCCCGGTCAGCTCCTCCAGGATGCCGAAGATCCGCGCCTCCAGGCCCTTGACCTCGGCCAGCCCGCCGAGCGGGCTCGTTCCCCGGTCGGTCAGGTCGGCCCGCAGCTCGGCCAGGTCGGCGCGGAGCACGATCAGCTCGTCGATCCGCGGGCGCAGCGTCGCGATCAGGTGACGTGCCTGGGCAAGGGTGAACACGCGCACAGTATGGGGCCCCGAACCCGGATCGGACCGGACGTACGGCTCAGTCGTTCTGCGCCGCGATCTCCCGCGCCCGGTCCCGGGCCGCCTCCAGCGCGGCCAGCAGCGCCGCGCGTACGCCGTGGTTCTCCAGCTCCCGGATCGCCGAGATGGTGGTACCGGCCGGCGAGGTGACCGCCTCGCGCAGCTTCACCGGGTGCTCGCCGGAGTCGCGCAGCATCACCGCCGAGCCGATGGCGGTCTGCACGATCAGCTCGTGCGCCACCTGGCGGGGCAGCCCGAGCAGGATGCCGGCGTCGACCATCGCCTCGACCAGCAGGTAGAAGTAGGCCGGGCCGGAACCGGAGAGCGCGGTCACCGCGTCCTGCTGGGATTCCGGCACCCGGATGGTCGCGCCCAGCGGCCGGAACATCTCCTCGGCGAGTGCCAGGTGCGCGGCGGTGGCGTGCACCCCGGCGGAGATCGCCGTCATCGCCTGGTCGACCAGGGCGGGTGTGTTGGTCATCACCCGGATCACCGGGGTGCCCTCGGGCAGCCGCCGGGCGAAGAAGTTCGTCGGCAGCCCCGCGCAGAGCGACACGACCAGCTTGTCGGCCGGCACCTTAGGGCCGATCTCGTCGAGCAGCGCGCCGGCGTCCTGCGGCTTGACCGACACCGCGAGGACGTCCGCCTCGGCGACCGCCGCCAGGTTGTCCACCACCCGTACGCCGTACCGGGTGGCGATCTCCTCGGCGCGGCTCTGCCGCCGGGTGGTCGCCAGCAGCCGGTCGCCCGGCCAGCCCGCCCGGAGCAGCCCGGAGAGCATCAGTTCACCGATCTTGCCGGTGCCGATCACGGCAACGGTGTGCGCTCCCGGCGCCATCGCTCCTCCTCAGATGGAAGCCGTCAAGCCCTCGCGGGCAGACGGCCGCTCGGGCTGGGGGTGACCGGCCGCGCCCGGCGGAGAGATCGAGCCCGGCCGCTCGGAGCCGGCTGCGGCGGCCACCCCCACCACCACGAGTCGTCAGCTACCGAAGAAGACCTCGGCCTCGGTGTAGCGGTCCAGCGGCACGGTCTTCAGCTCGCGGGTCGCCTCGGCCAGCGGAACCCGAACGATGTCGGTGCCCTGCATGGCGACCATCTTGCCCCAGTCGCCCTCGTTGACGGCGTCGATCGCCTGCAGGCCCAGCCGGGTGGCGAGCACCCGGTCGAACGCGGTCGGGGTGCCGCCGCGCTGGATGTGCCCGAGTACGACCGTCCGGGCCTCCTTGCCGGTCTTCGCCTCCAACTGCCCGGCGAGCCACTGCCCGATGCCACCGAGCCGGACGTGCCCGAAGGCGTCCAGTTCCTGGTTGTGCAGCACCATCTGACCGTCGAGCGGCTGGGCGCCCTCGGCGACCACCACGATCGGGGCGTACTGCTTCTGGAAGCGCTTCTCGACGTAGGTCGCGACCTGGTCGACGTCGAACTGCCGCTCGGGCAGCAGGATCACGTTCGCGCCACCGGCCAGACCGGCGTGCAGGGCGATCCAGCCGGCGTGCCGGCCCATCACCTCGACGACCAGGGTGCGGTGGTGGCTCTCGGCGGTGGTGTGCAGCCGGTCGATCGCCTCCATCGCGATGTTCACCGCGGTGTCGAACCCGAAGGTGTAGTCGGTGGCCCCCAGGTCGTTGTCGATCGTCTTCGGCACACCGACCACCTGGACGCCGAGCTCGTGCAGCTTGGTGGCGACGCCGAGGGTGTCCTCGCCGCCGATCGCCACCAGCGCGTCCACGCCCTGCTGCGCCAGGTTGGTCTTGATCTGCTCGACCCCGCCCTCGATCTTGAAGGGGTTGGTCCGGGAGGAGCCGAGGATGGTGCCACCGCGCGGCAGGATGCCCCGCACCTCCGCGATGCCGAGCGGCTTGGTCAGCCCCTCCAGCGGGCCGCGCCAACCGTCACGGAACCCGACAAATTCGTGGTCGTAGCTGGCGACGCCCTTACGCACCACCGCTCGGATCACCGCGTTCAGACCCGGGCAGTCACCACCACCGGTGAGCACGCCGATACGCATGATCTGCTTCTCCTCCAGGAGCTTCGAGTGAGCCCGTCAAGCCCCAGGGTGTAAGTCAGGTCAGACCGTCGGCGTCGTTGCCGGCCCGGGGCGGGCCGTCATTGCGCACTGTAGTCGCCCGCCCGGGACCGGACCACCGCGCCCCGGGCAGCGTCGGCGTGGCTGAACCGATGATGTCTTCGGGGTGAACGGAGCACTCGCCCGCCCGGCACTCCGCCCCGGAGGAGCGGACGGAGCGATAACCATGATCATCCACCGAGCCGCTCCGGGTCCGGCACGGATGATCACGAGCCTCGTTCAGCCGGTTCGTCGAGGGACGATCACGAGCCGGTTCAGGACTGCGCCGGCCGGGCGTGCATCGCCTGCCAGCGGGCGAGGTTGTGCCGGGCGTCGACCAGCGCGTCGTGCCGGTCGGACGCGGCGTCCGGCAGCGGCGGGCTGCCCCGGTCCTCCCAGCGCTGGCGCAACTCCTTGGTGAACCGGGGGATCTCCCGGGGCAGCGCCGGCATGGCTCCCCAGAGCTGGGCGAGCGCCACGTGGTCGTACGCCGCGTACCAGGCCCAGAGCTCCAGCTTCTCCCCCGGCCGGTCCCGGACCGGCTCGATCAGGAACTCGTAGAGATCGTCCCGGATCCGCTCCCGGGAGCGCCACGCCCCGTCGCCGGGCGAGGGCAGCTTGTCCAGGACGTGCCGGCGTACCCACGGCACCGCCCGGGAGTCGTCGAACTCGGTGGAGACCGCGTAGAACTCGCGACCGTACTCGTCGACGACGCCGATTGACACGAGGTCGACGAGCCGGCCGTCCTCGATGAACTCGCAGTCGTAGAAATAGCGGTAGACCATCGCCGCCATCCTCGCCCATCCGTCCCGCCGTACGGGAATCGGGGGTGGAATTTCCACCATTCGGCGCCGACGCGCCCGGCCGGGCTACCAGACGGGGCGGGTCGGCGTGGTGATCCCTAGGTGTCGGCGGATCACCACGCCCTTCCCTGCCGGCCGGCGCCCCCACGCCGGTCGGCACCCGGGTCCGCCGCGGCCGGCCAGCGGTACTGGCTCGCCCTCCGGCCGGTCGCGGCTCCCCGCGCCCCCACGTATCCGCCACGCCCCCGTACGGTCCCCACCCAGTGGCGGATCTGACGTCAGAATGCCCGCTGGTCAGCGGCAGAACTGTCACAGAAGTGATTTGAGGGGTGTACAGCAAGCGACACGACCGTCATGATCTGATGTGTACCGCTACCGGACCCTACCGGTATCAGTTTCACCTTGCTTCTCCGGTCGGTTGCGGGTCGACCGAGAGCAAAACTGGGATATTTACCGGGGAGGGGTTGAGCCGTGGAGGTTCGCCTGCCTGAGCCGGGCGACGCCCTCACCGGCGTCGACATGTTCGCCGGCCTGGAGCCCGAGGTGCGCCAACGGGTGATCGCCGCGGCGGTGCCCCGCACCTACCGCAAGGGACAACTGCTGTTCGTCGAGAACGATCCCGGCGAGTCCCTGATCGTGCTGCGCCGGGGAGCGGTCGCGGTGTTCCGCACCGCGCCGACCGGCGAGCGCGCGGTGCTCAACGTCATCCGCCCGCCGGACGTGCTCGGCGAGGTGTCCCTGCTGGACGCCTCCACCCGGTCGGCGTCCGCCGAGGCCATCGAGGACTGCACCGCCCTGGCGCTGTCCCGTGGCGCGTTCATGGAGCTGGTGCACTCCAATCCGCGCATCCTCGACGCGGTGATGCGGTCGCTGGGCGGGCTGATCCGCCGGCTGACCGAGCAGAACGCCGACCATGTCTTCCTCGACCTGCCGGGTCGGGTCGCCAAGACGCTGGTCCGGCTGGCCGGCGAGAGCCAGGCGCCCATGATCACTATCGAGCTCAACCAGAGCCAGTTGGCCGAGATGGCCGGCGGCTCGCGGCAGAGCGTCAACCAGGCCATCGGGTCGTTCGCCAGCCGGGGCTGGCTGCGTACCGAGGGGCGGCGGATCGTGGTGACCGACGTCGCGGCACTGCGTCGCCGCGCCGGCATGGCCGAGCGCTGACCCGTCCGCCGGCCGGCGGCACCGGGCAATCCCCGACAGCCACCGGCAGCACCGTCGTCGCGGTACCCGGCCCAGGAACTCCCGTGCACCGAACGCACCCGGCCACGGCGGCACGATCGAGGCCCGCAGCGCGGCGGCACCGTCGACAGTGAACCTTGCCGGCCTCCCCTGGTCGGTTCGGCGTGGCCGCGGGTAGCGGTCGGGGTCGCCGCGCCGCGCTGTCCAGGTTGAAGCGTTCGGTATCCGGTCGACGGGCGCGGCGGGCGTTCCGGGCCGGAGAGCGACGGCGGCGGGCGTTGGGGGCCAGAAGCGACGGCGGGCGTTCCGGAGACCGACAACGGTTTCCGGAACGCCCGGTGAGGTGCGGGGCTCCGAACGATCAGGTCGCCCCGGGCCAGTTGGTCGTGTCCCGGCTGCCACCGCTGGTCGCCCCCGGCCAGTCGGGGTTCTCCCCGCCGACGATGCCGGCGGCCTGGAGCTTCGCCAGGGTAGCGGCGTCCACGTCGATCATGTCCCCGGAGGAGTGGCCGACGCCGTCACCGTCGGTCCATTCCTTTTCCAGTCGGACGTACACCATTGCCCATCTCCCTGATAATCGTCGATCGGTAGGCGCCAATGACTGTATCTTGGATCACTATGGGTGGGACTGTCCGCTAGCTAACAGCCCGGTTCCCGACACCGGGGCCGGACGCTGATACTCGGCGGTGGCGAACTCCCCGCCCGCGCGACCGCCAGCGGCTCGCCGGAGCCTCCGGCCGGTGGCCGCGGCCGGGCGGCACCACCGGAGGTGGCCAGCACGTCCCTTCGACACCGTAGGAGGACGGCATCTCCGCTACCTGCACCAGATGCGGCCGGATCGCCGCCGCTGGCGACCGCTACTGCGGCGGCTGCGGCACCGAGCTGACCCCGACCTGTCCGCAGTGTGACCAGCCACTCGCCGCCGATGCCGCGTTCTGCACGGCCTGTGGCAAGCCCCGGCCCGCCCAGCCCGGCCGGCCGGCCCCGATGTCCCAGGAGGACCGGCGGCGGGTCAGCGTACTCTTCGTCGACCTCATCGACTTCACCCCGTACGTCGAGCGGGCCGACCCGGAACTGGTCCGGGGCATGCAGACCGCCTTCTTCTCGGCGGCCCGCCGGGTCATCGGCCAGTACGGCGGGGTGGTGGAGAAGTACATCGGCGACGCCGTGATGGCACTGTTCGGGGCGCCGGTGGCGACCGAGACCGACCCGCTGCGCTGCGTACGCGCGGGCCTGGAGTTGCAGCGGGTGCTGACCCGGTTCACCCCGACCGGTGCCGACCACCTGCGGTTCCGGGTGGGGGTGGCGACCGGTGAGGCGCTGGTGGACGTGGCCGCCGCCCGGGACGGCGGTCAGGCCATCGTGGCCGGTGACGTGGTGAACACGGCGTCCCGGATGCAGTCGGTGGCGCCGCCGGGCGGGGTACTGGTCTGCGGCACCACCTACGCGCTGACCCGGGACGCGATCCGCTACTCGGAGCAGGCGCCGGTGACGCTGCGGGGGCGCTCCTCGCCGACCGAGGTGTGGTTGGCGCTGGCTCCGGTGGACCGGCAGCCGCCGGACCGGGAGCCGGACACCACTCCGCTGATCGACCGGGAGCACGAGCTGGGGCTGCTGGTCAACGCGCTGCACCGGTCCATCCGGGACCGGCTGCCGCAGATGGTAACGGTGCTCGGGCACGCCGGCATCGGCAAGAGCCGGCTGGTGCGGGAGCTGTTCCGGCACATCGAGCGGCTGACCGACGAGCCGTTGACCTGGCGGGTCGGCCGCTGCCGGCCGTTCGGCGAGAACGTCACGTTCGCCGCACTGGCCGACATCGTCAAGGCCGAGGCGGGGATCCTGGACACCGACCCGGCGCCGGTCGCCACCCGCCGGCTGGAGTCGGCGCTGGTCGAGCTGGTCGGGCCCGGGCCGGCGGACCGGTTGATGGACGCGCTGCGCCCGGTGGTCGGGCTGCCGGGGCCGACGCTGCCGGCGGAGGAGTCCGAGTCGGCCTGGCGGCGGTTCCTGGTCGCGCTCGCCGCCCGCCAGCCGACCGTACTCGTCTTCGAGGACCTGCACTGGGCCGACGAGGCGATGCTGAACTTCGTCGAGTTGCTCGGGGCGTACGCGCAGAACGTGCCGCTGCTGCTGCTCTGCACCGCCCGCCCCGAGCTGGTCAACCGGGAGCCGAGCTGGGCCGGCACCATCACCGGCTCGATGAGCGTGACCCTGCCGCCGTTGCGGGACACCGGCATCGCCTCGCTCTACGGGCACATCTTCGGCCAGGCCGCCTTCTCGACCGACATGCTCAGCCCGCTGGTCGAGGTCGCCGACGGCAACCCGCTCTACGCCCATGAGTATGTCCGGATGCTCATCGAGCAGGGCGCGCTGCGCCAGTCCGGCCGGGGCTGGTCACTGGAGAAGCAGCACGACCTGGCGATGCCGGACTCCGTGCACTCGGTGATCGCCAACCGGGTGGACCTGCTGGACGGTCCCGACCGGATGGTGCTGCTGGCCGCCTCGGTGGTCGGCATGCAGTTCTGGCCGGGCGCGGTCGCGGCGGCGCTCGGCCAGCCGGTCGAGTCGGTGGAGCGGGCGCTGCGCCGGCTGGAGCAGCGGGACTTCGTGCACGAGCAGGCCACCTCGGCGATGGCCGGCCAGCCGGAGTTCCGGTTCCGGCACGTGCTGGTCCGGGACGTCTGCTATCAGCGGCTGCCCCGGACCGAGCGGGTCGCCCGGCACGACCGGACGGCGGACTGGCTGGACGGCATGTCCCGGGGCCGGGACACCGACCTGGCCGAGGTGCTGGCCCACCACCGCTGGGCGGCGCACGAGATCGCGCACACCCTCGGGGTGGACACCGAGCGGTACGCTCCGCCGGCCCGGGAGGCGCTGCACCGGGCGGCCCGGCGGGCGTACGCGCTGCACGCGCTGGACGCGGCGGCCAACCACGCCGGCCGGGCGCTCGGGCTGGCCGACGACAGCGACCCGGTCGGCCGGCTGCACCTGGAGCTGCTACTCACCGAGATCTCCTACTTCCGGGACGGCACCGCCTTCCTGGCCGGCGGTGGCACCGACCAGTTGCACGCGCTCGCCGACCGGCTCTTCGCGTACGACGAGCCCGGCGGCGCGGCCCGGGCCTGGACGCTGCTCGGCAAGGCCGCCTGGCTGCGGGCCGACCGGGCCGAGGCGCTGTCCTGCCTGGACCGTGCCGTCGAGCTGTTCGACGCACTGCCGGACACCGCGCAGAAGGCGGACGCCTACGCCGAGCTGGGCCGGCTGCACATGCTCAACTACGAACGCGACCCGGCGGTGGCCGCGGCGGGCGCGGCGGCCGACATCGCCGAGCGGCTCGGCCTGGTCGAGACCCAGACCGACGCCCGGATCACCGTGGCGACCGCCCGTTACCAGTCCGGCGACCGCGCCGGGCTCGACGAGCTGCACACCATCCTGCGGTTCTGCCAGGACCACCAGCTCGTGGTGCTGCCCCGGGTGGTGCGCAACCTCTCGCACGTGATGCGCGAGGAGGGCGACTGGATCCGCGCCGACGAACTGGTCGCGTCCTGCCCGGCGCTGGCCGAGGCCGAGGCGCTGTCGACCGGCGGCTCGGCGGAGGCGGTGCGCGCGTACTACGAGGGTGACGTCGGGCGGCTGCTGACCGTGGCCGACGGTTTCGTGGACACCCCGGCCGGCCGCTGGGACATGCAGGTCCGCGGGATGCGGGCGTACCTGCGGGTGCTGCGCGACGAGCCGGTGCCCGCCGGCCGCCCCGGAGTGGCCGCCCCGGACGACGTGACGGACGCGCTGGAGACCGCGCGGCGCAGCGGCTTCCACCGGCTGCACTGGAACATGCTGGGCCTGGGCGCGCTGTGCCGGGCCCTACAGGGGCGTACCGGGGAGGCGGCGGAGCTGCTCGACGAGCTGGCCGAGTCGTGGGCGACCGTGCCGGCCCTGGCCAGCGGGGAGTGGATTCCGGCCGCCTCGTACGCCGCCGCGCTCACCGGCCGGGACTCGGCGGTACGCGTCCGGGAGATGCTGGACGCGCTCACCCACTCCACGCTCTGGGTGGAGGCGGCGGTGCGTACCGTGACGGCCGCGTTGGCCAGCGCGGACGGCGACCATGCCCGGGCCGGGCAGCTCTACATCGCGGCGGCGGAGAGCTACGCGCGGATCCCGGACCTCACCGACCGGATGGTCGGACTGGCGCTCGCCGCCGGTGAGCTGGCGAGGGCCGGTGACGACCCCGCCGCCGAGGTGGCGCTGGCCGAGGTACGCGGCTTCGCGCTGCGCAACCGGGTGCCCGGCCTGCTCCGGGTCGGCCACGCTCCACCGGCCCAGAACGCCAGCACCCCGATGCTCGCCTCCTGACCCACCGGCCGCCTCCGCCTCTCCCCCGGATCGGCCTCAGCTCAGGCGGCCAGCGAGTCGGTGGGCGACTCGGCAACCACCGCGCCGGCCGTCGCCTTGAGCTGCTGGTTCTTGATCTTCTGGGCGTAGATGTCGACGTACTCCCGGCCGGAGAGTTCCATCAGCTCGTACATGATCTCGTCGGTGATCGCCCGCTCGACGAACCGGTCGCCGGACATTCCGGCGTAGCGGGAGAAGTCCAGCGGACGGCCGAACCTGATCTTCACCCGCTTGATCTTCGGCAGCAGCTTCCCGGGCGGCTGGATCTCGTCGGCGTTGAGCATCACCACCGGGACGACCGGGGCACCGCTGTCCAGCGCGAGCCGGGCCACCCCGGTCTTGCCGCGATAGAGCCGGCCGTCCGGCGAGCGGGTGCCCTCCGGGTAGATCCCGGCGAGGTTGCCGGCCCGCAGCACCTTGAGCTGGGTGTCCAGCGCGGCCTGCGCGGCCCGCCCGCCGGAGCGGTCCACCGGGATGGTGCCGGTACCCACGAAGAACATCTTCACCAGCCAGCCCTTCAGCCCCTTGCCGGTGAAGTATTCGGCCTTCGCCACGAACGTCACTTTTCGCTTGACCATCAGCGGCATGAAGATCGAATCGGAGAACGACAGGTGGTTGCTGGCGATGATCGCCGGACCGGAGTCGGGTACGTTCTCCCTCCCCTCGACCTGCGGCCGAAAGATCAACTTCAGCCAGGGCCCGAGGATGACGTACTTCATCAGCCCGTACAGCACCAGTGTCCTTCCCGAGAGTCCCGCGCGTCCCCACGTCGGCCGCCGAGGAGGGCAACGATACGGGTACGCGTCGTGCCGGGCGTCGATGGCCGCAGGCGGGAACTGTCGGCAAGAAGCCTACGAAGCGGGTACGCCGCGCCACAACGCACTCCCGCAACCCGTGCCCGCCGTGTCACGATTCATTGCACGGCACATGCGGCGCAGCGACGGTCGGCAACACGGCCGGGCGCGCCACGGGCCGGTAGGGAGGGTGTCGGGGTGTCAGCGGGTGGCGCCCGCCGGGGACGGCGGGACAACGGGCTGGAGGCGACGGAATACGCCGTCGCCGGCGACGTGGACCCGCGGCTGGGCGAGCACCTGCTCGACGTGCTGGCGGCGGGCGGTATCGCCGCCTACCTGCAACCCTCGGCCGACCTCAATCCGGTGACCCGGACCACCACCGTGCCGCCCCGCCCGGTGGACCGGCTGTATGTCGACCGCAGCTTCCTGGCCACCGCCCGGGACTACCTGACCCAGCTCGCCGACGAGGACCCACCGGGCCAGCCCCCGGCACCCCGACCCGACCCCGACCCGGACCCGGACGTGGAGGCGGAGTGGGCCCGGATCGTCGCCGGGTACCACACCGAGGTCGCGGCGGAGGGCCGGTCCTGGCCGGCCGCCGAGGACCTCGCGGTCGGCGAGCCGACCGACCGGGCCGCCGGGACGACGACCACCCGCCCGGGAGCCGACCTGCCGGGGCCGGCCGATCCGGCCGTACGCCGGCTGCCGTCCGCCACCGACATCTCCGGGATCTCGGTCGGCGGCCGGGCCGACGACCCGTCGCTGCTGGACGGGCTGGACACCTTCGGCGCGGACCTGCCGGACGACCCGGAGGAACGCTACGTCCCGCCGCCACCGCCGCCGCTGCCCCGGCTCTCGAAGTACGCCGTGGTCGGGGTGCTGGCCATCGTCGCCGGCTTCGCGCTCTTCCTCTTCCCGCACCTGCTCCCGATCGACCGGGGCCTGGTCACCATGCTCGGCTTCGCCGGCATCCTCACCGGTTTCGTGACGCTGATCTGGCGGCTCCGGCCCGGCAACGAGGAGGACGACGACCCCGACGACGGAGCGGTGGTCTGAGCCCTGCCGTCCAGATCGCGAGATTCATCACCCCGTGGAGGCAAGGCGTAACACTCGCGTAATTTCGCGTCAGTAGGAATACTGCTGTAAGTTACCTTCCCCTCACGACTACCCCGATCGCTCCTATTCGCGGTGGTCGCCTCGCCCGGAACGAGGTGCCCGATTGCGACAGAGTTCCCTCGTGGTGGTGGCCAACCGGCTGCCCGTCGACGACAGCGTGGCGCCGGACGGCGCCTGTGAATGGCGCCGCAGCCCCGGTGGGCTGGTCAGCGCACTGCACCCCCTGCTCCAACACACCCCGGCGACCTGGGTGGGCTGGGCCGGCGGCACCGGTCCCGCCCCCCTGCTCGCCGACATCGACGGCGTACGCATGCACACGGTGCCGCTCGCCGGCGACGACGTACGGGACCACTACGAGGGCTTCGCGAACTCGACGCTCTGGCCGCTCTACCACGACGCGGTGGAGCAGCCCGTCTACCACCGCCGCTGGTGGGAGGCGTACCAGCGGGTCAACCAGCGGTTCGCCGAGGCCGCCGCGGAGGCCGCCGAGCCGGGCGCCGTGGTCTGGGTGCAGGACTACCACCTGCAACTCGTACCCGGCCTGCTCCGGGCCATCCGCCCCGACCTGCGGATCGGCTTCTTCATGCACGTGCCGTTCCCGCCGCCGGAGCTGTTCATGCAGCTCCCCCGCCGGGCCGAACTGCTGCTCGGGATGCTCGGCGCCGACCTGGTCGGCTTCCAGCGCCCGCAGGCGGCGCACAACTTCGCCCAGCTCGCCACGAAGGTGCTCGGGCTGGCCGCCACCGACCGGCGGATCGCCGTGGACGACCGGGTGGTGCGGATCGGCGCGTTCCCGGTCTCCATCGACATGGCCGAGATGGAGGCGCTGGCCGGCCGCCCGGACGTGGTCGCCCGGGCCGCCCGGATCCGGCGGGACCTCGGTGATCCCCAGCAGATGCTGCTCAGCGTCGACCGGATGGACTACACCAAGGGCATCGAGCAGCGGTTGAAGGCCTACAGCGAACTGCTCGCCACCGGGCACGTCAAGGTGCGGGACACGGTGATGGTGCAGGTCGCGGTGCCGAGCCGGGAGCGGGTCGAGCAGTACCAGGTCCTCCGGGACCGGGTCGAGCGCGAGGTTGGCCGGATCAACGGCGAGTTCGGCCGGGTCGGTGAGCCGGCGATCCACTACCTCACCCAGCCGTTCGACCGGGCGGAACTCGCCGCGCTCTACCGGGCCGCCGACATCATGGCGGTGACCCCGCTGCGGGACGGGATGAACCTGGTCGCCAAGGAATATGTCGCGGCCCGGGTCGACAACGGCGGTGCGCTGCTGCTCAGCGAGTTCGCCGGTGCCGCCGCGGAGTTCCCGGAGGCGTTCCTGGTCAACCCGCACGACCTGGAGGGTCTCAAGCTGACCCTGATGCACGCGCTCCAGGCCATCCCGGCGGACCTGACCGCCAGGATGACCGCGATGCGCGGACAGTTGCGGGTCAACGACATCCGGGCCTGGGCCCGGTCCTACCTGACCGCGCTCGACCAGACCGGCCACCTCGTCCAACGGCTCACCCCCACCTGACCGGCGATGATGATCCGGGAGTGTTCGGCCCGCCATGGCGAGCACAACGCTCCCGGATCATGCGTGGGACGTGTCAGCCGGCGGGGTCCTTGTCGAGCCAGTCGAGGATCGCGTCGATCGGCTCCCGCCACCGGGCGTCCAGCATCATGTCGTGCCCCATGCCCGGAAAGAGCAGCGGGGCGACGCCGTACCGGCCGGCCGTCCGGGTCAGCGCCGCCGGCGGCACCACCCGGTCGTCCGGGCTGCCGACCACCAGCATCGGCGGCCTGCCCACCGCCGGCTCGACCGGCCGCTGCCGGAGCAACTGCCACTGCGCCCGGGCCGAGGCCCGGCCGAGTCGCGCGGTGTATTCCCGGGCCGCCGCGTCCGGCAGCTCCCGGCTGAACAACTGCCGGTGGTGCAGCCGCAGCCGGCCACCGAAGACCGCCGGCAGGGTACCGGCGGGGTTGCGGCGCAGCGCGGTGCCCAGCGTGCCCCAGCCGCCGAAGACCGGCGCGACCAGCACGCCGGCCCGGGCCGGATAGCGGGCCAGCGCGTGTGCCACCACGAGCGCGCCGGCACCGTGCCCGACCAGCACCGCCTGCCGGTCCAGGCCGGTGGCCACCTGGACCACGTCGTGCGCGTACGCCCGCAGCGTCGCCTTCGGCGCCGGACCGCTGCCGCCGTGCCCGCGCAGGCTGACCGCGTGCGCCGGGAAGGCCCGCGACGCGGCGTGTTCGAGCCAGTGCTCGGCAAACGCCCACGCCCCGTGCCCGAACCCGGGTACGAACAGCAGGGGTGGCTTGCCCTCCGGCGCCTCCGGCGTGGCGGCGCGTACCTCCCGGAACACCGCCGGCACCGGACGGGTCCAGTCCCGCACCCGTACGACCCGGGTATTCACGCCGCCACCTCCAGCTCGTCCAGGGTGCGCTGCAACACGCGCAGATAGTCGATGTGCCCGATCTCGAACCAGTGCCGGGTGCTCTCCTTCACCTTGGCGGAGTGCCACCGGTTGCCGGCCTCGGCGTCGACCCGGGCGGCGAAGGAACGGGCCCGTTCCGGTGCCGTCTCGCGCAGCCGGAGCCAGCGGGCGATCACCACGGCCTGCCAGTGCACCAGCGGCAGCAGGCCGGAATCCGGCTGGAGCAGGCCGGCCACGGCGAGCGTCGGATGCCGCCGGGGGAAGGCATTGAGATACAGGGAGGGTCGACCCGACGCGTCGGTGCCGAGCAGCTCGGGCGCCAGGAACTCGAAGCGCGGCAGGTAGCCGGTGGCGAAGACCACCAGGTCCGGCTCGATCTCCTGCCCGTCGACCAGGGTCACGCTGTTGCGGCGGAACCGGCCGACGTCCGGCACCGGCGTGATCGAGCCGTGCCCGAGCTGGTAGACGAGGTGGCTGTTGACGATCGGATGGGTCTCGAAGACCCGGTGGTCGGGGCGGGGCAGCCCGAACCGGGTCAGGTCGCCCACGGTCAGCTTCAGCACCCGGTGGAAGAGCCACTGGCGCAGCCGCAACGGCAGCCGGTACGGGGCGAGCGAATCGTTGACCTGGTCGGCCGGGCGGCCGAAGGCGTACTTCGGGGCGTACCAGTAGCCGCGCCGGGTGGAGTGCCAGCACTTGGCCGCCTGCTGGCCGGCCTCGACCGCGATGTCGCAGCCGGTGTTGCCGGCCCCGACCACCAGTACCCGCTTGCCACGTACCTGGGTGGCGTCCTTGTACGCCGACGCGTGGATCACCTTGCCCCGGAACTCGTCCAGCCCTTCGTACGCCGGCATCTTCGGTGCCCAGTTGTGCCCGTTGGCCACCACCACGGCGGCGTACCGGGAGGTGCGCTCGGCGCCGTAGCCGCCGGTACTGCGGGTGGTGACGTCCCACCGGTCCCCGTCGGCCGGCTCGACCCGGACGACCTCGGTGCCGAACCAGATGTGCGGCCGCAGGTCGAAGTGGTCGGCGTAGTGCTCCAGATAGGACAGTAGCTGGCTGTGGTGCGGATAGTCCGGCCAGCTGTCCGGCATCGGGAAGTCGGGATATTCGGTCAGGGGACGGGACGAGATGAGGTGGGTGCTGGCGTAGACCGGGCTGCGGTCGTGCCGCCAGTTCCAGGCCCCGCCGACCCCGGTCTCCCGTTCGTAGCAGTCGACGCCGAAGCCGTACTCCTTCAGGTTTTTTATCGCGGTGAGGCCGCTGGCCCCGGCGCCGATCACGCAGACGGTGCCGTCCCGGTCGTAGACCGGGCGTCCGTCCCGCCAGAGGGTCGCGCCCGGGTCGTTGCTCTCCTGGTCGCTGAAGGTGGACACCGAAGAATCTCCTTTTGTCCGGCACGAGTGCCGACGTGCGGGGGAATCCTCTCGGCTGCCGCCGCCCTTGTCCAGCCCAACGCGCGCCGTTGTGCGCGATCCTCGGCGACGCCGGCATGCTCCGGCAGGAGGAGGTCGAACGCCACCTGGCCGACCGGCTCAAGCGGCAGGAGATCTTGACCCGGGACAACCCCCCGCAGTTGTTCGCCGTGCTGGACGAGGGGGTGCTGCACCGCCCCGTCGGCGGGCCGGCGATGATGCGGGACCAGCTCCAGGCACTGGCCAAGGCGACCGAGGAGCCGAACGTCTGGGTGCACGTCGTCCCGCTGACCGTCGGCGCGTACCCTGGGTTGAACGGGCCGTTCGTGGTGGCCGTCGATGCCGACAACCGGCTCACCGGCTATCTCGACAACCAGTTGCACGGCGACGTGGTCGAGAGCGCCGAAGAGGTGGCCGCGCTCCAGCTCGTCTGGGAAGCCGTCCGGGGTCAGGCACTTCCGCAGCGGCAGTCGACCGACCTGATCGTGAAGGTGGCGGAGACATGGCTCTGACCGGCGCGCAGTGGCGCAAGAGCAGCCGGAGCAGTGGCAACACCGGCGACTGCGTCGAGGTCGCGGACAACCTGCCGGGCATCGTCGGGGTCCGGGACAGCAAGGACCCGACCGGCCCGGCCCTGACCTTCGACCCCGCCGCCTGGCGAGCCTTCGTCACCGAGGTCGCCGCCCGGCGGTGAGCCGGGGTCGCGGGCAGCAGATGGGCTGATCTCCCGCTGTCGCGGGTATCAGTACCGGTGATCGCCGTCGCCCCCTGGCCGGCCCGCAACCAGGTCCGCTACCCAGCGGTGGCCAGTTCGTCGGCTGTGGCAAGACGGAGATGGGCGACCGCGTTTGTCAGGTCCACCTCGGGCACGGAGCGGGCGTCGGCCGAGATCACGATCAGAACCGCGTCCCGGTGGAGAATGTGCTCGACGTTGTCCAGGTCCACCCTGCGCCAGTGGTTGTCGCCGAGGCGCTCGCATGGGGCACCGCCGGAGTCCAGGTCCGAGGTGACCTGCCAGTGGTACGGACCGCAGGCGTCCGGCGGAGCAAAGTCCGGCGGCGCCGGCAGCACTACCGATCTGATCTCCCGTCGATCCCGCAACGGATCCTCATGAGGTGAAAGCCGCGCGGCGAACGCGGTCGAGTCCTGGACAGGATAGGCCGACTGCAGTGGATAGCCCGGAACCTCCGGTATCCACAGCGGCACCTGTACCCTGGCGAGTTCTTTCCGTCGTTGCTCCCGGCCGGCAGCGGCATCCCAACCGGGCAACAGCGGAAGCGGGGCGATCAGCCCGAGCGCCACGACGACGCGTACCGCCCAGTGCGAGCCGACCCCGACCAGCGGCACAGCCAGCGCGAACCCGGCGACTCCGAGCAGTGCTCCGAGCCAGAGCGGCGGCGCGGGAGTACCGGCCACGCGAGCCTCGTAGACCTGCAACAGGAGCAGCGTCAGAACGGCCCCGACCGGGACGACCAGCAGGGCGCGGCGGAGACCGGCAACGCGCAGCGCCAGTGCGGCCAGGCCGAGCAGCACAGGCAGACCCACCAGCAACTGGAACGGCCAAGTGCCCAGACAGGAAAAGATCTGGCCCGGATCCGGTTCACAGGCCCTGGCCAGTGCGCTCTGCCGTCGCCAGAACGCGGTACCCCCGGCCGCCAGGGCCGCTCCAGCCAGCGCGGCCATGATCAATTCAAGTGCCTGCCGGCCTGGGTTCACGTCTGCACCGGCGGGATGGCTCACCTCGGTCTCGCTTACCGACATGGCAACACCGAACCATGCCAGAGCCGCCCGAGCATGGGCTTGGATACTCAGTGCCCAGCCAGCGGCGGACTGGGGCAACCTGGAGCTTGGTTGCGGCGGCCAAGGCCACAGGGTGGTCGAGTCGAGCCATCAGTACCGCATCCGAGCTGCCCGGACATGTCGGCCCGGCCCCGCGACAGTTCCAGGTGACCCTCGGGCATCACGGTGGAAACGATGCCGCCGGATGGTGGACGAGGACGTGCCCTGGGACACTCGGCGCCGTGTTGCCCACCATCACGTTGCGGAACATCGGGACCGCCGCCATCGTGGTCGGACTGCTCGTCGCCCTCCTCACCCTCGGTACCAGCACCGACCGTCCGTTCGTGCTGGCCGTGCTCCTCGTGCTCGTCGGTACCGGCCTACGGCTGGAGGCCGCCATCCGGGCGCGAAACGTACGCCCCCACGACGCCGGCCACTAACGGGGCAGGATTCAGCCGGCGGCCGGCAGCAGCAGGTCGGCGCGGATCGGGAAGTGGTCGCTGGCCCGCCGGGTCTGCTCGGTGTCCACCACGTCGTAGCCGAGCACGCTGATCCGGGGGTCGACGAAGAGCGCGTCGATCCGGTCGCGCGGTTGTCGGCAGGGGTAGGTGAACCGGGACTCGCCGCCGGCCACCACGGCCGCGTCGGTCAGCCCGTCGGCCACGGTACGCCAGGCGCCGCCGCCCGAGTTCTCGTTCAGGTCCGCCCCGACCACCACCGGCAGCCGCGTCGCGGCCAGTTCCTGCTTGAAGAGCATCGCCTGCCCGGGACGCTCGGCCGGGTCGGTGGAGAGGTGCGAGCCGGCCAGGGTGAACCGGGAGGCGCCGATCCCGCACTCGGCGAAGACCCCGCCGCGCATGTGCCGGCCCGGCGTCAGCGGAAACTGCCGGCACCAACTCTGGTAGACCCGGACCCGGAGGCTGGTCAGCAGCAGGTTGCCCAGGGCCGGCAGGCCGCCGCCCGCGACCACCAGACCGAGCCGGTCGGCCAGGGCCGCGCACTTGTGCCGCCAGCGGAACCGGCGTGGCGCCTCCTGCACGATCACCACGTCCGGCTCCATCGCCCGAACCGCCTCGGCCAGCGCGTCGACGTCGTCGCGCTGGCCGTGCACGTTGTAGGAGAGCACCCGAAGGCGCACCGGTGATGCCTCCGCGCCGGAGGACTGCTGCTGACCCACGCCGTACCCCTTGCTCTGCTGTTGCCCGGGCCGCGTGCCGGCCCGGCTAGCGGCGCCGGGCCAGGTCGGCGGCGCCGACCATGCCGGCCGAGTTGCCCAGCTCGGCGGGGCGGATCTCGGCCACCGGAATCTTGGCACGCGCGGCGAGAGCTTCCATGAAGGACCGTCGGGTCGGGCCCATCAGCAGGTCACCGGCCTCCACCACACCGCCCCCGACCACCAGCACCTGAGGATCGAGGATCTGCGCCATGTCGGCCAGCCCGATGCCGAGCCAGTGCCCGATCTGCGCGAAGGCGGTGCCGGAGACCGGGTCGCCGGAGCGGGCGGCGGCGGTCACCATCGGGCCGCTGATCGCGTCGACGTCGCCGCCGGCCAGGTCGAGCAGGATGGTGGCCCGGGCCGGCTCCTGCCGGGCACCGGCCCGGGCGAACCTGACCAGGGCGTTGCCGCTGGCGTACTGCTCGATGCAGCCGAGCCGGCCGCAGCCGCAGACGTGCCCGTCCGGTACCGAGAGCATGTGCCCGAGTTCGGCGGCGATGCCGTGCGCGCCGCGCAGCAGCTCTCCCCCGAGCACGATGCCGCCGCCCACGCCGGTACCGATGGTGAACAGCACCATCGAGTCGTCGGCGTCCCGGGCCGCACCGTACCGGAACTCGGCCCAGGCGGCGACGTTGGCGTCGTTCTCCACGATCACCGGCAGCCCGACGGCGTTGCCGACAAAGTCGCGCAGCGGTTCGTCCCGCCAGGCGATGTTCGGGGCGAACAGCACCGTCGACCGGTCGGCGTCGATCCAGCCGGCGGCGCCGATCCCGACGGCGTCCACCTCGTGCTCGGCCGCCAACTCCTTGACGACCTCGACGATCACGTCGCGGGTCCCGGCCACGTCCTCGGCGGGAGTGTCCCGGCGTATCCGCGCCCGCACCTCACCGTCGACGTCGACGACCCCGGCGGCCACCTTGGTACCCCCGACGTCGACTCCGATGGTCAGCGTCACCGAGCCGCTCCCCTCTGCCACACCGCACCCTCGCGGTCACTGTCCCGCCACTGCCGCCGTACCGTGCCGTTCCCACCCGGCGACCGGCGGACCCGTCCCGGCGGTCAGCCGTCCTCGCCGGGCGCGGCGTGCTCGCCGGAACCGGTGGCGACCGGTCCCTCCGGGGTCCGCGACGCGGGTACCGGTGGTCGTCCGGTGGCCGGTGACGCGGCGGGCCGGGCCTGTTCCGCCCCGGCCGGGGTCGCCCGGTCCGGACCGGTGGTCGTCCCGGTCTCCCGGGTTCCGGCCTCGGCACGGGTGGCGGCCGCCCAGACGTCGTCCTGCTCGCCCGCCGGCCACGAATCATGCCTGGTACTGGTCGCTTCGCGCCACACGGTGTCGCGCCACGGGCCCGGTACGTCGGCCGACCGGGTCCCGCGCGGGTCGGAGGGGCTGGTGGGAGCCGTCCGGGTGGCGGCTGCCCAGTTGTCCCCGGTCACGCCGTCGCCGGTCGCCGGGCCGGCGGTACGGGCCGCACCGGTGCGGCGCCCGGCGGGGTCGGTGACCGAGGAGAGGGCGCGCAGCAGACTGGCCACGCCGGCCGCGAAGTCACCGGCCCCGGTGGCCAGCCGCTCGGCGAGTTCCGGACTCGGATCGCGGAGTGCGGCGACCGACCGGCAGACCGGGCAGACACAGCATTCGGGATCACCAGTGGCGAAACCGGCCCCGAACGACGCTCCGGCCCCGGCTCCGTCCGGCTGCGCCGGCCCCTCGCCGACCGGCGGCCCCGGGTGGTCGGCGGGCGGCGGCCCGTCCTGGGTACGCGGCGCGGTGTCGTCGGTAGGCGGCGTACCCGGGGTGGCCGCTCCCGGCCGGCTCGGTCGGGGCACCACTCCGGTCTGGTCCAGTACCTCGGAGATCACCTGGCCGAGCGGGCCGAAGGCACCCGCCCGGTCCCGGGCCTCCGACGCGGCCGACCGGGCCATCGCGAGCGCGGCGGCGACCAGCCGCTCGGCCTCCTCCCGGGCGGAACCCGGATCGGGCGCTCCTCCGTACGAACCACTGTCTCCCATGATCGGCTCCTCTGCGCCCGCCTCGCTCCGGGTGAGCCCGGCATCCCGCCCGGTGCGGTCACCGCACTCCGGACGGCCGTCCCGCCCGGACCGTCACCGCGTTCCGTCAAGAGTTTCCACCCGCCGCTTGAGCTGCGTCAGCGCGGCGTCCATGATCATCTTCTCGGCCTTGCGCCGGAACATCCCCAGCATGCCGACCGACAGCTCGACCTCCAGGGTGTAGCTCACCGTCGAGGTGCCGTCCCCGTTGTCCTCGATGTCGTACGACCCGTTCTGGACCTTCTGCATCCGCGAGGGCTCCACCAGGTGCCACTCGATCCGCGAGATGTCCTCGGCGTACTCGTACGCCAGGGTGTACTCGTCGGTCATCACCGAGGCGTCCAGCACGAACCGGACCCGGGCCGGGTAGCCGTCCTCGTACTCCTCGACCACCTCGACCCGCTTGACCGCGTCGGCCCACTCCGGATAGCGCGGGAAGTCGCAGATCACCGCTGTCACCTCAGACGGCGGTGCGGCGATGACGATGGACTGGGTGGAGGAATCCGCCATGCCCGGCAGGCTACCTCGCAGCGGGGTGACTCCGGCTGAGCACCTCGACCCATTCATGCCCACTCGACCCACCTGGCCGGGCGGTCCCGTTCGGTCGAAGGTAGGTTGCGGGTAGTCCGACCGGCCGAGCTGGCCGGGTCGATACGAGCACGAGGGAGTGCACGTGCGCGAGTTCTCGGTTCCCCCAGCGGTCACGGTCGGGGACGCGGCCAACCTCACCGACCCGGTCTGGGACAACGCCGAGGAGACCCCCGACAGCGTGCAGTTCGTCCGGCGGGCCGTCGACGCCGCCGGCCGGCAGGACGGCTGGACCGACGTGACCTGCCGACAGTTCCGCGACGAGGTGGTCACGCTGGCCCGGGGACTGATCGCCGCCGGGATCAACCCGGGTGACCGGGTCGGCCTGATGAGCCGCACCCGGTACGAGTGGACCCTGATCGACTACGCGATCTGGGCGGCCGGCGCGGTGACCGTGCCGATCTACGAGACCTCCAGCCCGGAGCAGATCGCCTGGATCCTCTCCGACTCCGGGGCGGTGGCCTGCGTGCTGGAGACCAACGGACACGCGATGGCGCTGGCCGGGGTCCGGGACCGACTGCCGAAGCTGGAGCAGGTCTGGCAGATCGAGGTCGGCGGCATCGACGAACTGGTGGCGCTCGGCGCGCGGATCGACCCGGCCGAGGTGGACGTGCGGCGTCAGGCGGTCAACGCGGCCGACCTCGCCACCATCATCTACACCAGTGGCACCACCGGACGCCCCAAGGGCTGCGTACTGACCCACCGGAATCTGCTCTCCGACATCTGCAACGCCATCCCGGTCCTGCCGAACCTCTTCAACGAGGGCGCCTCGACACTGCTCTTCCTGCCGCTGGCCCACTCGTTCGCCCGGCTGATCCAGATCGGCACGGTCCGGGCCCGGGCGACCGTGGCGCACAGCGCCGACGTGAAGAACCTGGTCGACGAGCTGAAGGAGTTCAAGCCCAGCTTCGTGCTCTCGGTGCCGCGGGTCTTCGAGAAGGTCTACACCGGCGCGGTGCAGAAGGCGACCGACGAGGGCAAGGGCAAGATCTTCGCCAGCGCCGAACAGGTGGCTATCGCGTACAGCCAGGCCCTGGACACCCCGTCCGGACCGGGCCTGGGCCTGCGGCTGCGGCACCGGGTCTTCGACCGGCTGGTCTACCGCAAGCTCCGGGCCGCGCTCGGCGGGCGCTGCCAGAACGCGATCTCCGGCGGCGCCCCGCTCGGCGCCCGGCTCGGGCACTTCTTCCGGGGCGTCGGGGTGCTGGTCTACGAGGGGTACGGCCTGACCGAGACCTCCCCGGCGGTGGCGGTGAACCTGCCCGGCGCCACCCGGATCGGCACCGTCGGCCGTCCGCTGCCCGGGGTGACCATCCGGATCGCCGACGACAACGAGATCCTGATCTCCGGTGACGTGGTCTTCCAGGGCTACTGGAACAACCCCGAGGCAACCGCCGAGGTACTCACCCCGGACGGCTGGTTCCACAGCGGCGACCTGGGCGAACTCGACAACGACGGTTACCTCTGCATCACCGGGCGGAAGAAGGAGATCATCGTCACGGCGAACGGCAAGAACGTCGCCCCGGCCGTGCTGGAGGATCAGATCCGGGCGCACCGGCTGGTCAGCCAGTGCATGGTGGTCGGCGACCGGCGGCCCTTCGTCGCCGCGCTGGTCACCGTCGACGAGGAGGCGCTGCCGGGCTGGCTGCGTGAGCACGGCCGCCCGGACGGCACTGGAGTGGCGCAGCTCCGGGACGACCCGGAACTGCGCGTCGAGATCCAGACCGCCGTGGACGAGGCGAACCGGGCGGTCTCCCGGGCCGAATCGATCCGGGAGTTCCGGATCCTACCCCGGGACTTCACGGAGGCGACCGGCGAGTTGACCCCGTCGATGAAGGTCAAGCGGAGCGTCGTGGAGCAGACATACTCGGCGGAAATCGCCGAGATATACGGCAACTGACTACCATCCGTCAGGTGCCCGCCTCGACCTCCGGTCTTCCCCGTCCGCACCCGCTCGCGGCGGCGGCGCGGGTCGTCATGCTCGCGCTCGTCGCGGTCCTCACGCTGATCGCCACCCGGGAGCCGGGCCAACTCCGCTGGGTCGCCCTGCTCGCCGTCGCCGGCATCCCGGCGGTGGTCGCCCCCCGGCACCGGGTGCTGGCCCCGCTGGGCCGGTTCGCCGAGGTCGTCCTGGTGGGGCTGGCCGCCGGCCAGGTCGCCGCGGCGGCGAACATCGGTACCCCGATGCCCGGGGTCGGCGCGTCGGCGATCCTGCCCTACCTCGCCGTACCACTCACCGTGGCGGCCCTGCAACGGCGGATCCGGGAGGGCATCTGGCTGATCGTGGTCGCCGCGCTGACGCTGGTGGTCAGCGGCGTCTTCACCGCCGGCGACGGCGGGCCGCAGATCAGCCAGGTCGGCTACCTGACCGTGGCGGCCCAGTGGGTGATCCTGGCCGCGCTCGGGCTCTTCGCGGCGGGTTCGCTGCAACGGATCATCCAGGCCCGCGGCGAGCCCCGGCCGCAGCCGTACACCGAGGCGACCCGGCTGCTGACGCAGTTGCGCAGCGTCGCTCGACAGCTACCCGGAGCCACCCTTGATCCGGGCAGCATCTCCGAGCACCTCATCGAGGAGTTGCGCGGGGTCACCCGGGCGGACCGGGCGGCGGTGCTCTCGGCCAGTGGCGGCGGCCGGCTGGTCGTACTCGCCCAGGCCGGGGTGGACCGGGTCGACTGGGAGACGACGCTGGACGCCGACTCGGCGATCGCCGACGCCTGGGCCAGTCAGCAACCCCAGACGGCACACCGGTCACAGGCCCGCTCGCACTCCGGCGGCGAGGTGTCGGCGCTGGTCG
The DNA here is from genome assembly GCF_039649625.1 of Plantactinospora sp. ZYX-F-223. Classification (NCBI taxonomy): domain Bacteria; kingdom Bacillati; phylum Actinomycetota; class Actinomycetes; order Micromonosporales; family Micromonosporaceae; genus Plantactinospora; species Plantactinospora sp. ZYX-F-223. The sequence goes on from NZ_JBDJAV010000008.1 coordinate 113,969, forward strand.
TACCGCTGGTCGCCGGGGTACGGACGGTCGGCCTGGTCACCCTGGAGGCCGACGTCGCGGGCGCCTATCCGCCGCCGGTGGTGGCCCAGGTGACCGCGCTGACCCGCCCGGCGGCGCTCCGGCTGGAGGCGGCGCTGCTCTTCGACGAGGTACGGTCGCTGGCCACCAACGAGGAACGGCAGCGACTGGCCCGGGAGATCCACGACGGGGTGGCCCAGGAACTGGTGATGGTCGGCTACGGCATCGACAACGCCCTGGCCAGCCTCCCCGAGGAGGCCAAGGAGACCGGCGAGGAACTGCGTACGCTGCGCGGCGAGGTGACCCGGGTGATCACCGAGTTGCGGCTGAGCCTGTTCGAGCTGCGCAGCGAGGTCGACCGGCACGGCGGGCTCGCCGCCGCCATCGCCGAGTACGCCCGCACCGTCGGCGCCTCCGCCGGTCTGCGGGTGCATTACACGCTCGACGAGTCCACCGCACGGTTGCCGGCGGCCACCGAGGCGGAGTTGCTGCGCATCGCGCAGGAGGCGATCACCAATGCCCGCAAGCACGCCGGAGCGTCGAATCTTTGGGTCACCTGTGCCGTGGACCCCCCATTCGCCCAAATTGAAGTGTCGGATGATGGTCAGGGCATCGCTGACCAGCGGCCCGATGGCAGGTATGGTCTTGCGATCATGGCGGAGAGGGCGGAACGTATCCGGGGCCGGCTAGAGATCAGTCCGCGACACCCCAGCGGCACGACGGTGGCAGTGGTGCTCGGAACCTCGCCCCGGCGCGATAACGTGCGCGATAGCGTCACCGCATCAGAAGGGGAGTAACCCGAGCATGACCACCAGCCCCACGCCGACCACTCGGACCAAGGTCCTGCTCGTCGACGATCATGACCTGATCCGTAAGGGCCTGCGGCACGCGTTCGAGCGGGACCGGCAGTTCGAGGTCGTCGGCGAGGCCGCCACCGCCGCCGAGGGGGTCCGCCAGGCCGGCGCCCTGCAACCCGATGTAGTGATCATGGATCTCCGCCTTCCCGACGGCAGCGGACTGGAGGCGACCCGGGCGCTGCGCAAGTCCAGCGCCACCATGGGGATCGTGGTGCTCACCATGTACGCGGGCGACGACCAGCTCTTCGGCGCCCTCGAAGCCGGCGCGAGCGCCTTCGTACCCAAGACCGCCCCCGCCGACGAGGTCGTCGCCGCCGCCCGGCACGCGGCCTCCTCACCGAGTGCGTTCACCGCCGCCGACCTGGCCGAGGCGATGAAGCGCCGGCTCGCCCCGTCCGGCCCGCAGCTCTCGCCCAGGGAGGGCCAGGTGCTGCGCCTGCTGGCCGACGGGATGAGCGTCGCCGGCATCGCCAAGCAGCTCTTCGTCAGCGAGTCGACGGCCAAGACGCACATCTCCAAGCTCTACGAGAAGCTCGGCGCGGCCAACCGGGCCCAGGCGCTGATGACCGCGCTCCGGCTGGGCCTGCTCGAAGCACCGGACGCCCCGAAGTTCTGACCGTCGGCCGGTGAGTCGCCGGGCCGGATGCCAGCGCCGTGGTCGCCGGTGTCCGGTAGCCGGCGACCCGCCCGCCGCCAGGCGCCCGGCGAATCCGTGCCACAGCAGGCCCATGGCCCGCATCCGCCGCAGAAGGTTCCTGCTGGCATCCCCCGCCACACCGGCCACACCACACCGCACCACGGGCAACGGCGGGATCCCCTGGACCAGGGGTCGGTCAGTTCGACGGGTTGGGTACCCGGGCCGGGATCGCCCGGCCGGTCATCCGGCGGAACGCCAGGTAGGTCTCGCAGCCCAGGCAGAGCCCGAACGCCCCGTTGAGGAAGGCGGCGGCCAGGGCCAGGCACGACACGACCAACCCGAGCCAGGTGGTGCCGGAGAGGTAGCCGGCGGCGGCCACCAGCATGAACCCCAGCCCGAGGAGTTGGGCGAAGCGTACCGGCGCCACGGGTTCCAGCTCGGCGGGGCGGGCCAACCGGGGCGCCACGACGGCCCGGAACAGCAGGCCGTACGGGCTGCGGCGCGGGTCGACGGCGGCGATCGCGAACACCACCGCCTGGGCCAGGGCCAGCCAACCGGAGCCGGTGAGCAGGACGACGACCAGGACGAGCGTGGTGACGACCGCGGCGAAGCGCGGTCCGCGGGGGTCGAGCAACATGTTCACCTCGGTGGGCAGGGACGGCGCCTGGTCGTCGGTCAGGGCGCTCGTCGGACGTGGACGCGGGGTTGCCGCTGGGTCGTGAGGGCTGGTCAGTGCCGAAGGCGCGCGGGCGGACGGCCGGAGCCGAGGGCGCGGCGCCGGTTCGGTGGGGCTGGCCGAACCCTCCCGGCGGCCCGCCGGGTCATGACGGTCCCCGGTCGAGCAGTGGCGCCACCGCCGCGAGGACCTGGGCCCTGGCCGGCACTCCGGCGGCACGCTGGACGATCCGCCCGTCGGCGTCGACCACCAGCACGGTGGGGGTACGCCAGATGCCCAGGGCCCGCACCGCCGGCAACTGGCTCGCCGCGTCGACTTCCACGTGCCGTACCCCGTCGAGGGTGCCGGTGACGTCGGTCAGCACCTGCCGGGTGGCCCGACACGGCGCGCAGAACGCCGACGAGAACTGCAGCAGGGTGGCGGGAGCGCCCGGCCGGACCCCGAGCGCGGCCAGCAGTCCGGGGTCGAGCGGCAGCCCACCGACGAGTCCGGAGCCGTCGCGACCGGCGGGATCCACTGGCGGGTCACCGTCGAGAAGGCCGCCCGACGGGCGCGCGGAGCCGGCCCGATCCGGCCGGGTGGCCGGCGACTGCCGCCGGGGTCGCCCGTCGCAGCGGCGGCGCCACAGGCCGAAGCCGGTGGCCAGCAGCAAGGTGGTCACCACCGCGACGGAACCGCTCAGTGCGGCGTTCTGCACGACTACAGACTGCCACGCCGGGGCGTCGATGACCATCGTTGTGATGTCACCTGTTCCCGGCCGGGTGCACCGCCGACGGTGCCGCCTCCTCGGAGAGGGCCGAGTGTCGGACTGAGCACGGAATCGCCGCTGGTGCGGCAGTGCGCCGCCCGGCTCACTCCGGAGCTGGCTGGCCGGGGCCGGATCCTGGCCGGCCGGTCAGCAGCTCCGTCATCCGCCGCGCCTGCCGCTCCCAGCGCCACTCCCGCTCCACCCAGGCGCGGCCGGCGGCACCCATCCGGCGGGCCAGCTCGGGGTCGGCGAGCAGCGTCGCCACCCGGTCGGCGAGCTGGCCGACGTCCCGGCCATCGACGACGTGGCCGGTCTCGCCCTCCCGGACGGCGTCCGGTGCGCCGCCGGAGTTGCCGGCCACCACCGGCAACCCGGTCGCGGACGCCTCCAGATAGACGATGCCCAGGCCCTCCACGTCCAGCCCGGCGTTGCGGGTCCGGCACGGCATCGCGTAGACGTCTCCGGCCGCGTAGTGGGCCGGCAGTTCGGCGGTCGGCACCGAGCCGGTGAAGACCACGTCGCCGGCGGCTCCGGCCCGGCGGGCGAGCTTCTCCAGCGTCCCCCGGTAGGGCCCACCACCGACCACCAGCAGCGCCGCCCCCGGCACCCGGCGACGGATCTCCGGCAGCGCCCGGATCAGCGCGTCCTGTCCCTTGCGCGGCACCAGCCGGGAGACGCAGACCACCACCGGCCGGCCGGCCAGGCCGTGCCGGGCGCGGACCTCGGACCCGTCCACGTCCGGGTGGTAGACGTCCACATCCACCCCGGGAGCCAGCCGGCGCAGCTCGGTGCGGTCGCGCAGCACCCGGTCCAGCCGGACCCGCGTGTATTCCCCCAGGTAGGTGGTGACGTCGACGCCGTCACCGATCCGGCGCAGCGCCGTACGGGCACCCGGCAGCGCTGCCCAGCCGACCTCGTGACCGTGCGTCTGGGCCACCGCCCGGGCGATCCCGGCCCGGCGGCGCAGCCCGGCGGCGAGCAGCCCCAACGGGGCCGCCGCGCCGAACCAGACGGTGTCGCAGTCGTACGCCCGGGCCAGCTCCGCCGCCCGCCGCGCGACGTGCCGGGTCGGCAGCAGCACCCCGGTCGGTTCGCGGACCACCTCGAACGGCTGGTCGGCGTCGAACTTGTCGGCACCCTGCCAGGTGGAGGCGTAGACCACGACCGATCCGGCCGGTTGCCGGACCGCGAGGCCGTGCACGAAGGACTGGATCCCACCGGGACGCGGCGGAAAGTCGTTGGTCACGAGCAGGGTCCTGGTCAACCGCCGGCTCCTCGGGCGTACGCGCGGGCCGCGGCCATGCGCTCCACGGTGGATGGATGGCTGGCCCGGAAGAGGTATTCCCACCGGGGCGGATCGGGGTCGGCGAGGTTGACGCTGGACAACCGGCGCTGCATCGCCTCGAACGAGGCCGGGTCACCGGTCAGCGCCAGGGCGTGCGCGTCGGCCCGCGCCTCGACCTGCCGGGAGACCCATGCCTGCGCCGGCGCCGCCACCAGACCGGCCACCGTCACCAGGGCGAGCAGCAGTGGAAACGCCCGTGGCTCAGCCACCGAGTCGACCCCGGCGGCCCGCAGCAGCGCACCCGACGTGCCGAGCAGATAGAGCGCGACGACCGCCGCCGCCGCGCCGAGCGCACCGGTGAGGGTACCGGTCAACACGTCCCGGTCCTTGGCGTGGCCCAACTCGTGCGCGACCACGCTGGCCACCTCGGCGGGCGGCGCCTCGCGCAGCAGGGTGTCGTAGACGACGATCCGCCGGGTCGGACCGAACCCGGAGACGTACGCGTTGACCGCCCGGGTCCGCCGCGAGGCGTCCGCGACCAGCACGTCCTTCACCGGTACGCCGTCAGCGTCGGCCAGTGCCATCAACTCGGTGCGCAGCGGTCCCGGCTCCATCGGGGTGAACCGGTTGAAGATCGGCTCCACCAGTACCGGCAGTATGAAGGAGAGGAGCGTGACCAGCACCGCCGCGCCGGCCGCCCCGAACGCCCACCACCAGCTCGGGGCCAGCCGGGTCACCGTGTAGAAGCCGAGCAGCGCCACGGCGCCGATCACGGCGCTGACCGCGTACGACTTGAGCAGGTCGACCGTCCACCCGCCCCAGCCCTGGGTGGAGAGCCCGTAGCGGGCCACCACCGCGTGCCGCCAGGCGGCGAACGGCAGGGTCACCAGGTCGGCCACGAGTACCACGGCCAGGCCGCCGAGCACGGCCTGGGCGATCCAGCTGTCGCCGAAGGGGCGTCCGACCAGTGCGATCAGCTTCGCGCCGAGCGGGGTGAGACCGAGCAGCACGGCGACCACCAGCCCGACGGCCAGCGCGCCGTAGCCACCGGGGCGCAGCGCCGCGGCGAAGGCCCGCCCCCGAGCCACGTCGGCCGGATCCAGCTCGTCCAGCGCGGCGAGCTGGTCGGCGCGGGGCGCGGGCGGGCGGTGCCACGGCACCAGCAGCACGGTGGCGGCGACGAGTAGCACCACGAGGGCGACGAGGGTCAACCCGGCCCAGGCACGCGGCGTCATGCCGTCGCCCGTACCCGCTCGGTCATCCGATCCGCCCTTCGCCAGCCCGATCGCGCGGCCAATCCTATGCCGGGCCGCCCGGCGGATCCTCTGGTGGCCGGAATACCCGACCCGTCGGCGTCGACGCCGGTTCCGGACTACGCGACCGTCGGCCTCGACGTCGGGCTCGGTGCTACCCGACCTGTTGGGTTCGCGGCCGCCGTCGGGTGGGGTCGGTCTAGGCGACTCGTCGGCGCCGGCGCCGGTTGGCGAGCCGCGTCGGTGCCGAGACCGGGGCGTCCAGGATCTCGACGTCGAAGCCGGCCCGGGTGAAGACCTCGATCGCGTGCATCTCGTCGGCGGTCAGCGCGGCCTGCCCCGGTGGCTGGTCCAGCAGGGCACTCACCAGGCACCCGGAACAGGCCGCACCCCGGAGGGTGCAACTGTCGCAGTCGATGAGCATCTGCTCACTCCTCAAAGCAGCGGGAGACGGTGGTTGTCGTGACGTGGCCACCGTCCGTGACATCGACGCTAGAACAGGGGTACGACAAAACCTCCGTTGCCGCCCAACGCCCCCATCCGGATGATCAACGGACAAAGGGGCGCCCGGGCCGTCGCGGCGCTTCCGGCACGCTGTGCCGCAAGCGGCCGGTCAGGAGCGGGCGAGCCGGCGGAGCAGGGAATCCGCGCCGAGCGGATAGGCGCCGTGCCGGCGTACCCCGTCGGCGACCTCGCGGTCGGAGGAGACCACCACGACGGGCCGGCCGGCCGGCTCGGCCCGGACCAGCCGGCGGATCAGGTCGTCGGCGGTCTCGCCCTTCCGGGAGAACAGCACCCGTACGCCGCGCGGCGCGGGCGGCAGCCCGTGCATCCGCTCGGCGCCGTCGAAGACGACCGTCACCTCGTCACCGGTCTGCGCCGCGATGCCGCCCAGTCCGGTGATCAGACGCTTGCGCTGCTGCTCCAGGGACATCTCGCCGAAGCCGCGCTTGGTGACGTTGTAGCCGTCGACCACCAGGTGCGCCCGGGGCAGGGCCAGCAGCTCGTCCAGCCGGGCCGGATCGTCGGCGTCCAGTGCCCGGGCCGAGTTGGCCGCCGCCGGACGCTCGGCGAACGCGTCGGCGACGTAGTCGGCCGGCAACCGGTCGGCAGGATCGAGGGCGAGTTCCCGGCGCAGCCCGACGGCGGCCCGGCCGATCGTCTCCAGCAGCAGCCAGAGCCGGGCGTCGTCGACCGAGCGGGCCTCCTTGGCGGTCTGCCGGACCGCACCCGCGGCCGCCTCGGCCTCGGCCAGCCGGGCCCGTACCCGGCGCAGCTCGGCCTCGTGGTCGGCCGCCGCCCGGCTGGCCCGGCCCTTCTCGGTGGCGAGCAGCTCGGCCGCCCGCCGCTGCCCAGCCTGGGTCTCCCGCAGCGTCCGGCCCAGCACCCGGTTCTCCTCGCGGAGCTGGCCCAACTCCTCCCGGAGCCGGGCCACCTCGTCGCGCAGCTTGTCGGCCTCCACCTTCGCCACCGCACGGTCGTGCTCGGCCCGAGTGGCCCGCTGTTCGGCCTCGCGGACCAGCTCGGCGACGACCGCGCTGTCCGCCTCGGCCCGGACCGCCGCACCGGCGTCCTCGACCAGGTGACGCCAGCCCGGCGGCCGGGTCAGGTAGGCGAGCGCGGCGACCTCCACCGGATCGGCGGCGGCCGGACTTCCCCCGGAGACCACCACGGAGCCGAGTTCGCCGGCCTCGGAGAGCACCCGGCTGGCCACCCGCTGCCGGAACAGCGGATCGGCGGCGAGCTGGGTGGCGATCGGTCCGCCGCCGAGCCGGGCCCGCCGGTTCGGCGCGAACTTGGCGACCCGGCGCAGCGGCGGCGGAAGTTCGTCGCTGGGCAGCGTCGGCAGCGCGGCAGCGGCCAGGCTGACGATCCGGGCCCGGACCGGCTCCGGCAGCGTCGGCTCCGGCTCCCGATCGACCGCCTCCCGATCGACCGCCTCCCGATCGGCTGGTCCTCCGGCACCCGCCGCACCGCCGACCGGCCCACTCGCGATCCGGTCCGGGCCCGCCGCCTCGCGCTCGGCCGAGCCGCCGCCGGCCAGGTCGGTGCCGGTCAGGTCGCCGCCGATCGGGTACGGGCCGGATGGCTCGCCACCGGCCAGCTCGGTCAGCCGGTCGTCGGGCGGTTCGGTCTCGCCGCCGGTGGAGCCGGGCGGGGTGTCGGTGCCCAGCGTGGGCGTAGCCTCCGGCTCGTCGGCACCGGCTAAGGCCGGACGCGGCTCGTCGGTGCCGCCGTCCCGCCCGGGATCGCCAGCACGCTCGGAGCGCGCGGGCTGCGCCGCCTCCTCGCGGAGGCGGTCGTCGGACGGTTCGGCGCGGGGCATGCCGCAAGTCTCCCACCGACACCCTACCGATCGCCCAACACCTCAGATGATCTCGCCCCGTCGGCCCCCCGGTAACGAGTGGTACGGATGATGCGGAAGTGTCGTACGTGCCGCCTACCCTGCCCGCCGTGGTCCCACCTCAATATGTTCAGGGCACGCTGGACGGCCTGCCGGACGGCACTCCCGGCGCGGACGGCTGGCCCGACGAGGCGATGTCGCTGCGCCAGACCACCTTCGTGGTGCTCGACCTGGAGACCACCGGGGGCGCCCCGGACGGCGGCGGGATCACCGAGATCGGCGCGGTCAAGGTGCGCGGCGGCGAGGAGCTGGGCGTGCTGGCCACCCTGGTCAACCCGGGTGAACCGATCCCGCCGTTCATCACCGTGCTGACCGGGATCACCCAGGCGATGCTGCTGCCGGCCCCGCCGGTCGAGGAGGTGCTGCCCAGCCTGCTGGAGTTCCTCCGGGGTGCGGTGCTGGTCGCGCACAACGCCCCGTACGACGTGGGTTTCCTCAAGGCCGCCTGCGCCCGGCACGGCTACACCTGGCCGAACCCCCGGGTGCTGGACACGGCGGCGCTGGCCCGTCGGGTGCTCACCCGGGACGAGGTGCCCAACCGCAAGCTCGGCACCCTGGCGGCCTACTTCCGCACCCCGCACCAGCCGACGCACCGGGCACTGGCCGACGCGCACGCCACCGTGGACGTGCTGCACGGGCTGATCGCCCGGCTCGGCGGGCACCGGGTGGAGACCCTCGGCGAGGCGATCGAGTTCGCCAGGGCGGTCACCCCGACCCAGCGCCGCAAGCGGCACCTGGCCGAGGGGCTGCCCAGGGTGCCCGGGGTCTACATCTTCCGGGCCGCCGACGACCGGCCGCTCTACGTCGGCACCTCCGGCGACATCGCCACCCGGGTGCGCAGCTACTTCACGGCCGCCGAGAAGCGGGCCCGGATCTCGGAGATGCTGGCCGCCGCCGAGCGGGTGGAGGCGGTCGAGTGCGCCCATCCGCTGGAGGCCGAGGTACGCGAGCTGCGGCTGATCGCGGCGCACGCCCCGCCCTACAATCGCCGGTCGAAGTTTCCGGAGCGGGTGGTCTGGCTCAAGTTGACCTCTGAGCCGTACCCGCGGCTGTCCCTGGTCCGGTCGCTGGGGCCGGACGACGCGGCCTATCTCGGCCCGTTCAGCTCCCGCCGCTCGGCCGAGCTCGCCGCGGCCGGGGTGCACGACGCGGTACCGCTGCGCCAGTGCACCCCCCGGCTCTCGGTCCGGACCACCAGCCCGGCCTGCGCCCTGGCCGAGCTGGGTCGCTGCCCGGCACCGTGCGAGCACCGGATCTCGGTCGACGAGTACGCGCACCGCGCGGTCGAGCCGGTCCGTTCCGCCCTGGTGGACGACCCGCAGGTCCTGGTCGACGCGCTGCTGACCCGGATCGGGGTGCTCTCCGACGCCCGGCGCTACGAGGAGGCGGCGGTGGTGCGGAGCCGGCTGGCGGCGGTGCTCCGGGCCACCGTCCGGATGCAACGGCTGGTCGGGCTGACCCGGATCAGCGAGCTGGCCGCCGCCCGGCGGGCCGCCGACGGCGGTTGGGAGATCGCGGTGATCCGGCACGGCCGGCTGGCCGGGGCCGGCACCGCCGCGCCGGGCGTGCCGCCCCGGGGGGTGCTCGACCTGGTCCGGGCCACCGCCGAGACGGTGCTGCCCGGGCACGGTCCGGTCCCGAACGCCTCGGCCGAGGAGTCCGAACGCATCCTGTCCTGGTTGGAGCGACCCGACACGCGGCTGGTCGAGACGTCCACCGGTTGGGCCTCTCCGGCCAGGGGCGCGGGGCGGTTCCGTGACCTACTGGTCCGGGCCGAGGCGGCGGCGTCGAGACAACTCCCGACCGAACGCACATAAGCAAGTGACCGATCGGACGACCTTCACTCCTTTAGGCTGTTAGAGAAGTGCAGTCCTGCCCGATTTCGGGGCTTGCGTTCGCACCGGCATCCCGGCGCGTCCGTCGGCACCGGACGCGGCGGTGAGTGAGGGGGTGGCTCCGCGTGAACCTCGAAGCCGGTCACGGCGCTGCCTTCGGAAGCGCCCGCCCGACGGAGATCACGCTGAGCAGACGGCTGCGCTCGTTGCTGTCCTGGCCGTCCGCTGAGGACGACCCGGTGACCCAACTGGTCCGGGCGCACCGCAGTGTGCACCCCAGCGCCGATGTCGGAGTGGTGCGGCGCAGCTACGCCATTGCCGAGAGCATGCACCGCGGGCAGTTCCGCAAGAGCGGCGAGCCGTACATCACCCATCCGCTGGCGGTGGCGCAGATCTGCGCCGAGTTGGGGATGGACACCGTCACCCTGGTCGCCGCGCTGTTGCACGACACCGTGGAGGACACCCGCTACACCCTCCAGGCGCTCACCGGTGACTTCGGACGCGAGGTGGCACACCTGGTCGACGGGGTGACCAAGTTCGACAAGGCGTTCTACGGCAAGGCGGCCGAGGCCGAGACGATCCGCAAGATGATCATTGCTGCGGGCAAGGACGTCCGGGTGCTGATCATCAAGCTCGCGGACCGGCTGCACAACATGCGTACCCTCGACGCCCGGTCGCTCGCCTCCCGGGCGCGGATCGCCCGGGCCACCCAGGAGGTGCTGGTCCCGCTCTGCGACCGGCTCGGCATCCAGGCGCTCAAGCGTGATCTGGACGACGTGGTGCTGCGTCACCTCGAACCCGAGGCGTACGCCCGGATCGACGAGTACGTCAAGAACCGGCCGGACTGGGCCGGTTATCTCGACGACGTGGTCAGCCAGGCCAAGGTGGTGCTCCGGCGCGACAAGATCGTCTCCACCGTCCGGCGCCGGGACCGGCACTACTACTCGATCTGGAAGGACACCGTCGCCCGGGACCAGACCACCCCGTTCGACCTGCCCCGGATCGCGATCGTGGTGGACGGGCCGAACACCGACTGCTACGCCGCGCTCGGCTCGATCCACGGGCTCTGGCGGCCGGTCGCCGGGCGGTTCAAGGACTACATCGCCGCACCGAAGAACAACCTCTACAAGTCCCTGCACACCACGGTGATCGGGCCGAACGAGCGGACCGTCGAGGTGCTGATCCGGACCAAGACGATGGACCAGTCCGCCGAGTACGGCATCGCGGCCGACTTCCGCTTCCCCAAGCTCGGGGTGGACGCCGCAGGCGGCGCCGAACAGCTCGACTGGTTGCAGCGGGTGCTCAACTGGGAACGGGACACCGCCGACCCGGCGCAGTTCCTCCAGTCGCTGCGCTGCGACCTCGCCGAGACCCAGATCCAGGTCTTCGCCGAGGGCCGGCAGATCGTCCTGCCGGCCGGTTCCACCCCGGTCGACCTGGCGTACGAGCTGGGCCCGCACCGGGGCGACCACTGCCTCGCCGCGAAGATCAACGGCCGGCTCGCCCCACTCTCGTCGGAACTGGACGAGGGCGACGTGGTCGAGATCTTCAGCGAGACCGACGCGCAGGGCGAGTTCGACCTGGCGGTCGCCCCGCCGGGGCCGCGCAAGGAGTGGCTCGGCTTCGTCAAGTCGCCGCAGGCGCAGATGCAGATCAACCGCTGGTTCGCCGAGCACCAGGAGCCGGCGATCTCGATCTCCGACAAGGTCCGGCTCGGCCGGGCCACCATCGGGCTGACGCTGCGCAAGCACGACCGGGGGCTCGCCAACGACCTGCCGCTGCGCCGGCTGGCCGAGGAGCAGGGCTATCCCGACCTGGAGACCCTGCTGGTCGCGGTGGTCGACCGGACGGTCGAGCCGGACGCCGTGGTCGAGCAGCTGATCGCGATGGTGGACCACCAGGAGTGACCGGTGTGCCCCGGGTCACCCGCCGGGCCGGTACGCCATCTAGCCTGGTCCGGTGATCCCCCGCCGCTCGTCGACGCGCGCCGTCGGCTACAAGGTCTTCTACCGTCTGCCCCTCGGGGTGCGCCGCCGGTTGGTCCGACTGGCGGTGCCGAAGTACATCGTCGGCGCGGTCACCCTGGTCTACGACGCCGAGGCGACGGCGCCGGGCCGGATCCTGCTGCTGCGCCAGCCGCCGGGCCGGAAGTGGACCCTGCCGGCCGGGCTGCTCCAGCGCCGCGAGACCCCGCTGGCCGGCGCCGCCCGGGAACTGCACGAGGAGACCGGCATCGCGCTGCCGTTGACGGAGTTCCAGCCGGCCCTGCCGAACGCGGTCGTACACCTCAAAGGCTGGGTCGACATGGTCTTCGAGGCACGCGTCCCGGCCTCGACCACCGAACTGGTGGTCGACGGCGCCGAGGTGTTCGAGGCCGCCTGGCACCCGCTCGACGGGTTGCCCCCGCTCAGCACCGCGACCGCCCGGCTGCTCGCCCACTACGGGATCGGCCCCCTCGCCGAGACCGACCCGGCCGGCGCCCCGCCACCGTCGTGACCACGGCTCCCGGCCCGGCGCCACAGCCCGGTCCGGCGCGGATCGTCGCCAGCGCGCTGCCCGCCGGCGTCGAGATCTGCGCCGTGGTGCTGGCCGCCGGGGAGGGCCGCCGGCTGCGCCCGCTCACCGAACACCTGCCGAAGGCGCTCTGTCCGGTGGGGAACGTGCCGCTGCTGGACCGGGCGCTCGACCGGGTGTCGGCGCTCGGCTTCGACACCCCGGCGACGGTGGCGGTGAACGCCTGCTATCTCGGTGACCAGGTGGTGTGGCACGTGGGCGGCCGGGCCGCGCTCTCGGTCGAGCCCGGTGACCCGCTCGGTACCTCCGGCGGGGTGGCCAACCTGCGCAACTGGATCGACGGCCGGGGCGTACTCGTCGGGAACGCCGACGCCTATCTGGCCGCGCCCGGCACGCCACCCGGGCCGGACATCGCCGCGCTGCTCGCCGGCTGGGACGGTACGACGGTACGGCTGCTCGGCCAGCCGGTCGACGGGCCGTCCCGCCCCGGCGACTTCGGCCGGCACCGGTTCGCCGGCTTCTCACTGCTGCCCTGGGCCCGGGTCCGGGACCTGCCGGTCGAGCCGGCGGAACTGGTGCGCACCGTGTGGCGCCCCGCCGAGGCGGCCGGCGATCTGGAGGTGGTCGAGTTCTCCGGCCGGTACCTGGACACCGGCACGCCGGCCGACTACCTGGCGGCGAACCTGCACGCGGCGGGCGGCGGCAGCCTGGTCGACCCGACCGCCGAGGTGAGCGGCGAACTCCGGGCGGCGGTGGTCGGCGCCGGTGCTGTGGTCCGGGGCACCCTGCACCGCTGCGTGGTCTGGCCCGGCGGCCTGGTCCGGGCCGACGAGCACCTGACCGACGCGGTACGGGTCGGCGACCGCCTGACCGTCCCGGCACCGGCCGTCCCCGCGTCGGGCCGGTAGCCGCCACCCGTCGGGCGAAGCTCTAGCATGGGCGGGCAGCCGCGACACGGCACCCGATCGCCGCCCGGCGCGGGCCGCGCCAGCGAGCACGTCGACGAGAGGAGTCCCCCGGTGATCACCGCGATCGTCCTGATCGACTGCGCCACCGACTCGATCCCCGAGGTGGCCGAGACGCTGGCCGCGGTGCCCGGCGTCAGCGAGGTCTACTCGGTGGCGGGTCACGTCGACCTGATCGCGATCGTCCGGGTACGCGAGTTCGAGCAGATCGCCGAGGTGATCGCCGGACGGATCTCGAAGGTCCCGGGCGTGGTCGGCACCGAGTCGCACATCGCCTTCCGGGCGTACTCCCAGCACGACCTGGAGGAGGCGTTCGCGATCGGCCTCCCCGACCCGGACTGACCCCGAGCCCCGACCCGGTCCGGCGCCCGGTGTGCCACTCGCCCCGCGCGATGCCCTGGACGACGCCCTGGGTGAACGGCGGCTACCTGCCGGTAACGTGAGCCGATACGCTCGCCGGATGACCGCCACGCCGGACCAGGACCCGACTCCCGACCACGAGCAGTCCTTCGTCGACCGCAGCGGCGACCGGATCGCCCTGCGCAGCTATCCGGACCCGGTCGGCGCGCCGGAGGCGCCGGTCGTGCTGGTCTGGCCGGCGATGGGGGTACGGGCCAGCTACTACGCGCCGTTCGCCGCCGCGCTCCGGACCGCCGGCTTCGCCGTGGTCGTGGCCGACCTGCGGGGTACCGGCGCCAGCACCCCGGCACCGAGCCGCGCCTCCAGGTACGGCTACGCGGAGCTGGCCGGTGACGTCGGCGCGGTGCTGGAGAGCCTGAAGCCGCGGCTCGACGGCCGGACCCGGATCCTGCTCGGCCACTCGCTCGGCGGGCAGGCCGCGCTGCTGCACCTGGCGCTCGACCCCGCGACGCAGGTCGACGGGCTGGCCCTGGTCGCGGTCGGGCTGCCGTACTGGCGGGCCTATCCGGGCCGCCGTCGCTTCGCCGTCCTCGCCGGCACCCAGTTCATCCACGGCTGCGCGGTCGCCCTCGGCCGCTGGCCCGGCTGGGGCTTCGGCGGCCGGCAGGCGCGCGGGGTGATCCGGGACTGGGCGTACACCGCCCGGACGGGGCGGTTTCCCCGGCTCGACGGGGTGGACGTCGAGGCCGCCGTGCGGGAGGTGCGTACCCCGGTGCTGGCGGTCAGCGTCGACCACGACCAGTACTCGCCGCACGAGACCCTCGACTACCTCTGCGACAAGCTGGTCGCCGCGCCGATCCGGCGTACCCGGTACACGGTTGCCGAGAGCGGCACCCGACTCGACCACTTCACCTGGGTACGCGCGTCGGCGCCGATCGCCGCCCGGGTGGCGGCGTTCGCCGCGGAGCTGCCGCCCCGGTAGGTCCGACTGCCCCGGGGCCGGAAAGACGCCCGGGTGTGCCGACGGGTCCCCCGGGCGTGAGTGACCGGAGGACCCGTCATGCCGCCGCGTCGCGGAGGCGGACTAGCTGATGGTCGGGCTCGGCGTGACCGTGCCGCCCGGCGTCGGAGCGCCGGAGCTGATTCCCGGACTCGGTGCCACCGTGGTGCCACCCGGGATCGGGATGCCCAGACTCTGGGCCACCGCCACCAGCGCGTTGTGGTGCGCCTGGAGCACCGGTGCCGCCTGCTGCGCCACCTGCTTGGCCGACGGGTCGGAGCCCTGGGTCAACTCGGCCTGTACCAGCTGCATCGCCTGGGTGTGCGCGGTGAGCTGGGCAGTGACCCACTGCGTGTCGAAGTCGGCACCAGTGACGTTTTGCAACTGATTGATCACCGCTTGCTGCTCGCTCGTCACCTTGTTCGGCAGCGTCAGGTGAGCCGCCGAGGCGACGCTCTGCACCTTCTGGTCGAGCTGGGTGTGATCCGTCACGAACCGACCGCCGAGGTCCTTGACCTCCTGGTTCGCCCCCTTCTGCTTGGCCAGGTTGCCGGTCGCGATCTCCGCGAGATTCACCTGGTGGATCGACTGCAGGAACTGCCTGTCCTGCGCCGACAGCGAAGCGGACGGCGTGGCCGACGGCGTCCCCGACGGTGCGGCGGCGGCGCTGTACGCGGCACCCGCCGGTACGAGGCCGAGCACCGCCATCGAGACGAGCACGCCCAAGCGTTTGACGACCAACATGTTTGTTCCCCCCTCCGTCGTTGAACTTCGGGGATACCCGGTTGACCCGAGCACACGCGGACCGATGGCAGCCGGAATCGGCCGGGTCCGGCACGATCCCGCCCGACGGACGCAGCCGCCCGACCTCGACGCGCGTTTGTCCATCGCCCCGCCGGGTACCCCGCACCCGGCGGTATGCGCGACCGCCGGCGAAAATCACGCGACGGTGGCAGCGCCCGACGATCGCGCTACCTCCCCGAAGTAGCGCCCTCGGGCCGAGCTGAAGTGGCCGCCGCAGACGCGCTCGCCAACGTACGCAACATCGGCATCATGGCGCCGGCCACGCCTTTCCAGGAACAGTGCGACCGTGCTCGGGGAATCCCCGCCCGCTAGAGCTCGTCGGCCTTGGCCGCCTTGGCGACCTCGACCCAGGTGTCGAGGGTGCGGGCGGCGGCGCCGGAGTCGATCGACTCGGCCGCCCGGGCCAGCCCGTCCCGCATCGCCGGTAGCAGTCCACCGGCGAACCCGCCGTTGGCCGCCAGGGCGGCAGCGGCGTTGACCAGTACCGCGTCCCGGACCGGGCCACGCTCGCCGGTCAGCAGCCGGCGGGTCACGTCGGCGTTGAAGGCGGCGTCACCACCACGCAGGTCGCCGGGGGCCGAGCGGGGTAGGTCGAGGTCGGCGGCGTCGGCCACGGTCTCGGTGACCCGGCCCTGGTCCGCGATCCACAGCCGGGTCGGCGCGCCGGTGCTGAACTCGTCGAGCCCGTCCTCGCCGCGCATCACCAGCACCGAGTCGCCGCGCCGGGCGAAGACCTCGGCCACCACCGGAGCCATCCGGGGGTCGAAGCACCCCACCGCGCCGGACCGGGGCCGGGCCGGGTTGGTCAGTGGGCCGAGGAAGTTGAAGACCGTCGGGACGCCCATCTCCCGGCGGGGCACCGCGGTGTGCCGCATCCCGGGGTGGAACCGGGCGGCGAAGCAGAACCCGATGCCGACCTCGGTCACGCACCGGGCCACCCCGGCCGGCCCCAGGTCGAGCGGCACACCGAGGAATTCGAGCAGGTCGGCGGCGCCGCACGAGGAGGAGGCGGCCCGGTTGCCGTGCTTGACGACGCGTACCCCGGCGCCGGCCACCACCATCGCGGTCATGGTGGAGATGTTGACGGTGTGTGCGCGGTCTCCGCCGGTGCCGACCACGTCCACGGCGTCGGCCCGGAGCGGCTCGGGCAGCTCCACCAGGGTCGCCCGGCCCAGCATCGCCTCGACCAGGCCGGCCAGTTCGGCCGGGGTCTCCCCCTTGGCCCGCAGCGCCGTGGCGAACCCGGCGATCTGGACCGGTGTCGCCGAACCCGACATGATCTCCCCCATTGCCCACGCGGTGTCGGCGGTGGAGAGTTCCTCGGCGCGCAGCAGCGCGGCGAGCAGGTTGGGCCAGGTCCGTTCCCCCATGCGGGCCTCCCGGGCGGGGCGGGTGGTTGGCGGTGTGTGGTGGTGCGGTTTCCCCGGAGCCCTAGGAGCGCGCGCTCGCCCCGCTGGCGCGGGCGCGGAGCAGGCCGGCCACGGTCTGGCCGGTGGTCACCGGGTCGAGCGGGTGCACCAGGGTGGCGTCGACCTGGGCGTACGCCGCGAGCCAGCGGTCGGCCGCCCGGGCGATCACCACGCAGGTCGGCGGGGCGTCGTCCCGGTCGTCCTTGATCTGCCGGGCGATGCCGAGCCCACCGGACGGGGTCGCCTCGCCGTCGAGCAGCAGCAGGTCGATCTCGTAGTCGTCGACCAGCCGGATGCACTCGTCGTAGCTGGCCGCGTCGACGAACTCGACGGTCAGGTCGGCCGCCGGCCGGGTGCCGACGGCGAGCCGCATCCGGTCCCGGACCTCCGGGTCGTCGCTGTAGAGCAGGACGGTGTACTGACGATCGCTCATCGGTCGCTGGGCTCCCACCTCGTAGCTGCCCGCCGATCGTACCGGTCGGCTCCGGGGCCCGACCGGCCCGCCCGGCTCCCGGGGCCGGCACCGCCCGAATCCCGGGACACCGGGTACGCCGGGCGCCGCATCCGGCCCGCCCCGTTACACCGCGCTGCCGGCAGCCCGTTCCCGGGCCTCCTGGCGGTCCAGTTCCCGGTCCACCCGGCGGGCCTCCCGCTCGGACTGCCGCACCCACTGCACCACCAGCACGGCGAGCATGGTGACGCTGACGAACTCGCCCCCGGCCCAGAGGACCCCGCCGGCGACCTTCTGGTCGTTCCACGGGTCGGACCAGGCCAGCCCGAGCGACGGGTACCAGTCGCCGCCGAAGAGGGTGGTGCTCTGCATCACCGTGAGCCCGAGCACGGTGTGGAACGGCACCGAGAGCACCATCAGCAGCGCCCGGGCCGGGTAGGGCCAGCGGCCCGGCAGCGGGTCGAGCCCGACCAGCGGCCAGAAGAAGAGGCAGCCGGTGAGGATGAAGTGCGCGTGCACCAGCTCGTGGCCGAACGAGTTCTCCAGGGTCCACCGGTAGAGCCCGGAGAAATACAACACGAACGGGTTGACCACGAAGATCGCGTACGCGAAGAGCGGGAAGGAGAGCACCTTCGCCACCCGGCTGTGCAGCACCGCGAGCAGTCGCCGCCGGGGTGCCTTGCCGAGGGTACGCAGCGCCAGCGTCACCGGGGCGCCGAGGGCGAGGAAGATCGGCGCGATCATCGACAGCACCATGTGCTGGACCATGTGCACCGACAGCAGGGTGGTGTCGTACGCGCCCAGCCCGCTGAGCGTGACCGCGGCGATCCCGCCCAGCCCCGGTCCGAGGAAGAGCACGGTACGCAGCACCGGCCAGGTGTGCCCGCGCACCCGCAGCCGGTGTACGCCGTACAGGTAGCAGGCGGCGGCCAGCACCAGGCCGACGGCGAGCCAGTTGTTCAGCGTGGCCTCGGTGAAGACGGCGGAGACGGTGAACGGGGCCGTCTCGGCGCCCCCACCGGCGAGAACGGCCGGTGCCGGGGGCACGGCCGAGGCGGTACCGGGATCGAGGTGCAGCACGTTTTTCAGGCTAGGCCAGACGAACCGGGCGAGGCATGTCACCCCGTCCGACGAGGCAGTTAGGCCACCCCGACGATGGCCGATGCCGATCAGGGGCAATAATGACCGCGTGACTGCGGCCTCAGCCATTGACAAGAGCCGGATCCACTCGCTGACCCGACCCAACATGGTCAGCGTCGGGACGATCGTGTGGCTCTCGAGCGAACTCATGTTCTTCGCGGCGTTGTTCGCGATGTACTTCTCCATCCGGGCGGCGGCGCCCGAGCAGTGGGAGAAGCACACCGAGGTGCTGCAAATCCCGTACGCGACGACGTTCACGGTGATCCTGGTGCTCTCCTCGGTCACCTGCCAGATCGGCGTCTTCGCGGCCGAGCGGGGTGACGTGCACGCACTGCGCCGCTGGTTCACGATCACGTTCGTGATGGGCCTGGTCTTCGTCCTCGGCCAGCTCAACGAGTACCGCAACCTGGTGCACGAGGGCGTGAAGATCAACGGCGACGGGTACGGGTCGGTCTTCTACCTGACCACCGGCTTCCACGCGCTGCACGTGACCGGCGGTCTGGTCGCCTTCGTCATCTTCATGATCCGGACGACCATGGGCCGGTTCACCCCGGCACAGGCGACCTCGGCGATCGTCGTCTCCTACTACTGGCACTTCGTCGACGTGGTCTGGATCGCGCTCTACGGCATGATCTACTGGCTTCAGTGATCTTGGAGCTGTCACGTTCCGCCCCGTTGCCCCGTCCCTGAGACAAGGTCGAGAAAACCGTTAAGGACACAGGCCATGACTTCTGACACCCCCGGCGGCGACCGCTCCCGCGGGCTGCTCTCGCGGCTTCGCCGCGCGCGGTCGAGGCCGCGCGGCAAGGCCCGCCGTCGACTGGGCGCCGCGGTCCGGCTGCTGGCCGCACTCACCCTGGCCGGCGGCGCCTACACCGTCTTCGCCCCGGGCCTTTCGGCGCAGGACACCCCGCAGCTCACCTCGGCGGCGCAGGAGGGCAAGGCGCTCTTCGACACGAGCTGCGTGAGCTGCCACGGCCGCAACGCGCAGGGCGTCGAGGGGCGCGGCCCGAGCCTGATCGGCGTCGGCGCCGCCTCCGTGGAGTTCCAGGTGGGCACCGGACGGATGCCGCTGGCCCGGCAGGAGGCCCAGGCCGAGCAGAAGCCGCCGGTCTTCAACGACGAGCAGACCACCCAGCTCGCGCAGTACGTGCAGGAACTCGGCGGCGGGCCGCAGCTGCCCGAGGGGGACAACCTGCACCGCGACGGGGACGTGGCCGAGGGCGGCCGGCTGTTCCGGATCAACTGTTCCTCCTGCCACACCTTCGGCGGTGGCGGCGGTGCGCTCTCCTCCGGGAAGTTCGCCCCGAACCTCCGGGACGCCAGCGACCGGCAGATCTACGCCGCGATGCTGACCGGGCCGCAGAACATGCCGGTCTTCGGTGACAACCAGCTGCGGCCGGAGCAGAAGGCCGACATCATCGCGTACGTCCAGCAGACGCTGGCCGAGGACCGCGACCCGGGTGGGCTGAACCTGGGCCGGCTCGGCCCGGCCACCGAGGGTGTGGCGATCTTCCTGGTCGGCATGGTCGCGCTGGTCTTCGCCGCGCTGTGGATTGCGGGGAAGTCGTGAGCGAGCGCAAGCGAATCAGCAAGTTCAGTGCGGATGAGCCTCATGGCGAGCCGGAGCGAAGCGGAGGGTCGGCATGAGCGAGCGCAGCGAGCGAATCAGCAAGTTCAGTGCGGATGAGCCTCATGGCGAGCCGGAGCGAAGCGGAGGGTCGGCATGAGCACGCGCACGGACGGACACGCCTCCGGCACCACCGGCAACGCGATCGACGTGAACGACCCGCAGGTCTCCCGCTTTGACATCGTCCGGGAGGGCGCCCGGCGCGACGACATCGAGATCGTCCACTACGAGGCGCAGTTCCCCGTCCCGGGCACCAAGGCCGAGCGCCGGATCACCCGGACGATAGCTGGGATGTTCCTGCTGGTCGGCCTCTTCGCCACGGCGTTCGTGGTGGCGTACATCTGGTGGCCCTGGCAGTACAAGCCCGGTACCGGTGCCGGCAAGCTCTACACCCCGGTCCTCGGCCTGACCCTGGGCCTGGCCCTGCTGCTGGTCGGTTTCGGCATCCTCGCCTGGGGCAAGAAGCTGATGCCGAAGGAGGTGTCGATCCAGGATCGGCACATCGAGCCGGCCAGCGACGAGGAGCGCAAGATCACCGGTAACACGCTGGTCTACATGGCCGACGAGCTGGGCGTACGCCGCCGCCCGCTGCTGGGCATCTCGCTGCTCGCCGGCCTGGCCCCGGTGGGCGCGGTCGCCGCGGCACCGTTGATCGGCGGCCTGATCGAGCAGCCGCACAAGAACAACCAGTACTTCACCACCGGCTGGAAGCCGCACGACGGCAAGCGGGTCCACCTGACCCACCAGGACGGCACGCCGGTACGCCCGGAGGACGTCAGCCCCGGCGGTCAGATCACCGTCTTCCCGGGCATCGAGGGCGGCGCCACCAACAAGCACGCCGACTCCCCGGTCCTGCTGATCCACCTCCGGGAGGGTGACGCGGCCGAGGCGAAGGCGGCGAACGACCGGGACGGCAAGCAGGACTTCATGTGGGGCAACTACATCGCCTACTCGAAGATCTGCACCCACGCCGGCTGCCCGGCCAGCCTCTACGAGCAGCAGACCAACCGGCTGCTCTGCCCCTGCCACCAGTCCCAGTTCCTGATCACCGACAACGCCCGCCCGATCTTCGGACCCGCGAGCCGGCGGCTTCCTCAGCTTCCCCTGGCCGTTGAGGAAGGCTTCTTCGTCGCGCAGTCCGACTTCACCGAGACGGTCGGGCCCGACTTCTGGGAGCGGCCATGAAGCGTCGTAGGTTCGATCTGGCGGCGGTGCCGGGCAAGGCGGCCCGGGAGGTCGACGACCGGCTCCAGGTGAACACCCCGCTGCGGGCCATGCTCAACAAGGTCTTCCCGGACCACTGGTCGTTCCTGCTGGGCGAGATCGCGCTCTTCTCGTTCATCGTGCTGCTGCTCACCGGCGTCTACCTGACGCTGTTCTTCGAGCCGTCGCTGCGCGAGGTGACCTACGACGGCAGCTACCGGCCGTATCAGGGCACCCACATGTCCGCCGCGTACGAGTCGTCGCTGACCATCTCGTTCGACGTACGCGGCGGCCTGATCATGCGGCAGATGCACCACTGGGCCGCGCTGCTGTTCATGGCGTCGATCATCGTGCACATGATGCGGATCTTCTTCACCGGAGCGTTCCGCAAGCCGCGCGAGCTGAACTGGATGATCGGCTACCTGCTCTTCTGGGTCGGCTTCCTGGCCGGCTTCACCGGCTACTCGCTGCCGGACGACGGGCTCTCCGGCACCGGCCTGCGGATCGCCTCCGCCATCATGCTGTCGATCCCGGTGATCGGTAGCTGGGTCACCACGGCGATCTTCGCCGGTGAGTTCCCGGGCGAGATCATCATCAGCCGGTTCTTCATCGCCCATGTGCTGCTGATCCCGGCCCTGCTGGTGGGCCTGATCACCGCGCACCTCGCACTGGTCTTCAAGCAGAAGCACACCCAGTGGCCCGGCCCCGGCCGGACCAACTCGAACGTGGTCGGCGAGCGGTTCTTCCCGCGCTACGCGCTCAAGCAGGGCGGCTTCTTCATGGTCGTCTTCGGGGTGATCGCACTGCTCGGCGGGCTCGTCCAGATCAACCCGATCTGGCTCTTCGGCCCGTACGAGGCCGGCGTGGTCTCCGCGGCCAGCCAGCCCGACTGGTACGTGATGTTCCTGGACGGGTCGACCCGGCTGATGCCGCCATGGGAGATCAACATCCCGATCGGCGACGGGTACGTCATCCCACCACTGTTCTGGCCCACCGTGGTGCTGCCCGGCATCCTGACCGTGGTGCCGCTGCTCTATCCGTTCATCGAGGCACGGCTGAACAAGGACCGGGAGATCCACAACCTGCTCCAGCGCCCGCGTGACGTGCCCGGCCGGACCGCCCTCGGTGCGATGGCGGTGTCGTTCTGGCTGGTGCTGACGCTCTCCGGCGCCAACGACGTGATCGCGGAGAAGTTCTGGATCAGCCTGAACGCGATGACCTGGGCGGGCCGGATCGGGTTGATCGTCGTACCGCCGCTGGCATACTACGTCACCTACCGGATCTGCCTCGGCCTCCAGCAGCACGACCGGGAGGTGCTGGCGCACGGCGTCGAGACCGGCATCATCCGCCGGCTCCCGAACGGGCAGTTCGTGGAGGTGCACCAGCCGCTCGGCCGGACCGACGAGGACGGACACGGCGAGCTGGAGTACGTCGGCTGGGTCGTACCGAAGAAGATGAACCGGCTGGGCGCGCTGGGCCCGGCGATCCGGGGCTTCTTCTACCCGATCGAGAAGCCGGCCGAGGCGCCGGTCTCGCCCGGACACCCGCCGGTCGAGCCGCGCCCCGAGCGCCAGGAGATCGGCAGCGGCAGCGGCGGCAGTAGCAGCCGCTGAGCGAAACGCAGTGGCGCCCGCCGGAGTCCTCCGGCGGGCGCCACTGCGTTTCCGGGATGATCGCCACGCTCGTTGCCCGGACCCGAGGCGTCACGAGGGCCCGGTACGGTCCGGGACCTGCTCGGCGGCTGGCTGGGCCCGCCCATCCCCGCCGACGACGGCCAGCGGGCCGCGGTCACGGTCTTCACCGCCCACCACGGCCCTCGCGTTGACCGACCCGGCACTGGCCGCGCCCTCCACTACCGGCCGGCTAGCGGCCTGAAGCGGGCCGTCGCCCTACGGCCGCACCTCCGGCAGCCTGAGGCAGGCCGTCCCCCTACGGCCGCACCTCCGGCAGCCTGAAGCGGGCCGTCGCCGACCGGCTCGACCGGGCAGGCCCGGCACAGGCCGGGCCCGGCGAGCTGGCGCCGGGCCGGAACCCGGAGGCGCAGGCCGGCAACCTGCCGGAACCCGGAGGCGCACGCCGGCAAACCTGCTCGCCCTCGCCACCGGTCTCGCCGGCAGCGTCATGGCGGGCGTGCGCGGCGCGTCGGCCGCCCGGCCCCCCTCTCGGGTACCGCCTGGACCAGATCTTCGCCACACGGCCCGCTCAGCACGGCTGATGGGCACCAAACGACGGCGACCCGCAGCCCTGGAGGGGCCACGGGTCGCCGGAGAGGCTGACGGCGCCGGTCAGTGCTCCGCGGTGCGCCGGGTGCCGGAGTAGTACTCGAAGAGCAGCCCGCAGGCGCCGAAGATCACCGCGACCATGCCGGTGGCGATCAGCCACCACTGCCAGAACACCAGGCCCAGGCCGGCGATGGTGGCGGCGAGGGCCAGCCCGAACGGCCAGTAGCTGCCCGGGCTGAAGAAGCCGACCTCACCCGCGCCGTCCGAGATCTCGGCGTCCGGCCGGTCCTCGGGGCGCGGGTCGATCCGCCGCGACACGAACCAGAAGAAGCCGCCGCACATCGCGGTGAGCAGGAACGACAGCGCCAGCGCGACCGTGCCGATCCACTCCACCCGCCCGTCGACGCCGGACGTCCACAGCCCGTAGACGACCGCCGCGAGGGCGAGGAAGATCGAGACGATGCTGAACAGCTTCCACTCGGTCTTCATTTGGCGCTCCTCAGCTTCCCGCGCTCGCGTTACCGAAGTTGTTGACGTCCCGCCGGGTCTCGAACGGCCGGGTGGTCTGGGCGAGCGGCGCCTCACCGATGGCGACCAGGGCATCCTGGGTCGACTGGCCGGCCCGCTTCGCCTCGATGAACCGGTCGTACTCGTCCGGCGAGACCACCCGCAGCTCGAAGTTCATCATCGAGTGGTACGTGCCGCACAGCTCGGCGCAGCGGCCGACGTACGCCCCCTCGGTGTCGAGGCTGGTGACCTCGAAGACGTTGCGTACGTTGCCGGGGAAGACGTCCCGCTTGAACAGCAGCTCCGGTACCCAGAACGAGTGGATGACGTCCCGGCTGGTCTCCTCGAACCGGATGCTCCGGCCGGTCGGCAGCACCAGGATCGGGATCACCTCGGTGGTGCCCAGGGTCGAGGCCACCGTGTTGGCGTCCTCGCCCGGCTTGTCCCGGTAGTTGAACTGCCAGTTCCACTTGAACGCGACCACCTCGACGGTGACGTCCGGGTTGCTGGTGACCTTGTTCACTCCGGTCTGCACGATCGCCGTGTAGTAGAAGAGCACGGCGACGACCAGGATCGGCGCGATGGTGTAGAGGAACTCCATCGGCATGTTGAACCGGGTCTGCACCGGCAGCGCCTCGCCCCGCTTGCGGTAGCGGATGACGCACCAGAAGATCAGGCCCCAGACGAAGATGCCGACCGCCAGGGCCGCGATCGTCGAGCCGATCCAGAGGTCGTACATGCGGTGGGACTCGGGGCTGATGCCACCCTGCGGCCAGCCGAACCCGTCGAACGTCCGGCCGACGTCACAACCGGTCAGCAGGGCGAGCAGCGCGGCGCCACCGGCTCCGAGCCCGGCCAGCCGGCCCACCGACGGGCGCGGGCCGCGCCCTCGGGCGTCCCGGGGACTGTTCTGCCGTACGGCCGACGACCGTACCTCCGAACCCCTTGCGACCACCTGGTCCTGCCTCCCTAGCGCGCCGCGGCGTCGGCGTTTGTCGACACCGGCGGCAAAGGCGTCACCGACGGTCGCAGATTACTCGACCTGCGTAGGCTGGACGGCCTTGGGGTCCGCGTCCCCACTCTGCCGGGGGATCTTGCCCGACCCCCCGCCGCGCTACGGTTTCCTGGTGAGCGAGCCCCCGGCGTACTTCGACGCGGCCTCCGCGGCACCGCTACACCCGGTAGCCCGGCAGGCGATGCTCGCCGCGCTGGAGGACGGCTGGGCCGATCCGGCCCGGCTCTACGCGCCGGCCCGCCGGGCCCGCCAACTCCTCGACGCGGCGCGGGCGGCCACCGCCGAGGTGCTCGGGGTACGCCCCGACGAGCTCTCCTTCACCCCCAGCGGTACGGCGGCGGTGCACGCCGCGGTGCTCGGCGGGCTGGCCGGGCGCCGCCGGGCGGGCGGCACGCTGGTGCACTCGGCGATCGAGCACTCCGCGGTACTGCACGCGGCGGAACGGCACGTGGCCGCCGGCGGCACCGCCACCCCGGTACCGGTGGACCGGGCCGGGCGGCTCGATCTCGACGCCTGGTCGTCGGCGGTGGCCGGCCCCGGAGTGGCGCTGGCCACGTTGATCAGCGCCAGCCACGAGGTGGGTACGGTGCAGCCGGTGGCCGAGGCGGCGCGGGCCTGCGCGGCGGCCGGGGTACCGCTGCACGTCGACGCCGCCCAGTCGGTGGGCCGGCTGCCGGTGCCGGAGGGCTGGTCGATGCTCTCGGCCAGCGCGCACAAGTGGGGCGGCCCGCCCGGGGTGGGGCTGCTGGTGGTCCGCAAGGGCACCCGCTGGGAGTCGCCGTATCCGGCGGACGAGCGGGAAGCGGGTCGTACCCCGGGGGTGGGAAACCTGCCGGCGATCGTGGCGGCGGCGGCCGCGCTGCGGGCGGTGGACGCGGAGGCGGCGGCCGAGGCCGCCCGGCTCGGCCCGCTGGTCGACCGGATCCGCGCCACCGTGGCGGCGACGGTGCCCGACGTGGAGGTGGTCGGCGACCCGGTGCGCCGGCTGCCGCACCTGGTCACCTTCTCCTGCCTCTACCTGGACGGCGAGGCGCTGCTGCACGCCCTGGACCGGCGCGGCTTCGCGGTCTCGTCGGGATCGTCCTGCACCTCGTCCACGCTGCGCCCGTCGCACGTGCTGGAGGCGATGGGGGTGCTGTCGCACGGCAACGTGCGGATCTCGCTGCACCGGGAGAGCACCGAGGCGGAGGTCGACCGGTTCCTCGCCGAGCTGCCGGGGATCGTGGCCACCCTGCGCGCCGAGGCCGGCGTGGTCGGACTCTGAGCCCGCTCCGGCGGGCCGGTTGGCCCGGCTCGGCCCGCCGTCGGACAATCGCCGGAACGCCGACGCCGACGGCGGCGGTCGCCGGGCCGTTCGGGCAAGGTCGCCGGGGAGGCCGAGGGGAACGGAAGGGACGTACTCAGGTGCCGGGAGGTCAGCGGTGAACGGGCCGGACGAGGTCGTCGACTGTCTCGGCCAGCGCTGCCCGCTGCCGGTCATCGCGGCGGCCCGGCGGCTGCCCCAGCTGCCGGTCGGCGGCGTGCTCCGGGTACTCGCCGACGACCCGGCCGCGGCGATCGACATTCCGGCCTGGTGCCGGATGCGCGGGCAGGAACTGGTCGACACCCCGACCGTCGACGGCTCCCCCGCCTACGACATCCGCCGCGCCCACTGACCGGAGACCGACGGCGCGGGTGACCGCCCCGCGCCGCCGCCCGGCCGGGGTGACCCGGCGACGTCTCAGCCCAGGTGCTGCCGGACCTCTTCAGCGGCCTGGTCGCCGTACGACTCGGCGAGGCGCTTGACGAAGAGGTCGCCCCGGACCTCGTACTCCTGGGTGCCGACGGTCTCCAGCACCAGCGTGGCGAGGAGCGAGCCGACCTGGGCGGACCGTTCCAGGCTCAGTCCCCAGGAGAGGCCGGCGAAGAATCCGGCCCGGAAGCCGTCGCCCACCCCGGTCGGGTCGGCGGCCTGCAACTCGCGGGCGATCGGCACGTGGATCCGGTCGATTTCCCGGCCGTCGATCTCCACCCCGTCCTTGCCCAGCGTGGTGACCCGGATCTTGACCCGGTCCAGCAACTGGTCGTCGGTCAGCCCGGCCTTGCTCTGTAGCAGCGACTTCTCGTAGTCGTTGGTCAGCAGGTAGTCGGCGCCGTCGATCAGGCCGAGCACGTCGGAGCCGTCCATCCGGGCGAGCTGCTGCGACGGGTCGGCGGCGAAGGCGTACCCCCGCTGGCGGCACTCCTCGGAGTGCCGCAGCATCGCGTCCGGGTCGTTGGCGCTGACCAGCACCAGGTCGAGCCCGCCGACCCGGTCGGCGACCGGGGCCAGCTCGATGTTGCGGGCCTCGCTCATCGCTCCGGCGTAGAAGGACGCGATCTGGCACATCTCGGTGTCGGTGGTGCAGACGAACCGCGCCGTGTGAGCCACCTCGCTGACGTGCACGGAGGAGCAGTCGACGCCGTGCCGCTCCAGCCAGGACCGGTAGTCGTCGAAGTCGGCGCCGACCGCGCCGAGCAACACCGGCCGCAGGCCGAGCTGCGCCATCCCGAAGGCGATGTTGGCGGCGACCCCGCCCCGCCGGAGCACCAGCTCGTCGACGAGGAAGGAGAGCGAGACCTTGTGCAACTGGTCGGCGATGAACTGATCGGCGAACCGGCCCGGGAAGTGCATCAGGTGGTCGGTGGCGATCGAGCCGGTGACGGCGATCTTCATGTCGGCCCTCGGAGTTGAGACGGTAATGCGGCCGGGTCAGCCTACCGGTCTGTCGTCCGCCACGTCCCCGATCGATCGGGTACCAGCAAACTGGGCGTCATCCGCAGCTCGCCGCCCGGCAACCTCGGGACGCCGGGACGCGGGCCGGGCGCGAGGCCGTCTCGGACCTCACCCGCTGCCCCGGGTCCGCCGCCACGCCCGGGACGCCCCGGATGCCCCGGTACGCCGAACGGGCCGCTCCGGCGCGGCGGCATGACGGACTCTCCGGGTAACGTCACGCCGCCCGCGCGGGGCGACCCGCTCAGGCATTCAGTATGTAACGGCAAATCGGGTTGTACCGGCTAAACCGGGACAAAGCACCGATCAGTGGAACGAATCTCCGCAGGCGCACGAGTTCTGCGCGTTCGGGTTGTCGATGGTGAAGCCCTGGGCGTCGATCCGGTCGGCGAAGTCGATGGTGGCGCCGGTGAGGTACGGCGCGCTCATCCGGTCGACGACGACCTCGACCCCGCCGAAGTCGCTGACCACGTCACCGTCGAGCGAGCGCTCGTCGAAGAAGAGCTGATAGCGCAGGCCGGAGCAGCCACCCGGCTGCACCGCGACCCGCAGCCGCAGGTCGTCGCGGCCCTCCTGCTCGATCAGGGCCTTCACCTTCTGCGCCGCGACGTCGGTCAGGACGACGGTGCTCGGAGCGGTTGCCGCGGTCGACTCGGTCTGCGCTGGCGTTGTCACGATGAAAGTCTCCCCTGCGCCGGTGCGATGTTTATCCGTACTGGCCAACGCTAGCCGGCTGGCCGGTGATTCCCAATGCGGGTACAAAATCGATTCTAGGCGGATGCGACGCAGGTCACCCAGGCTCGGGTGGAACCCGGCCCGGTGTGCCGGATCGTCCCGGCCGCCCCGACGAATGTGACGAACACCCCAATGCGGTCCCGCCGGGCCCGGTCTGCATTCACCGACCCGGCCCCGCCGGGGAGGACCAGCGACCGCCGGATCAGCGGCTCCACTGCCCGGCCAGGCGGGCCGCCAGCGCCCGCAGGCCCTCCGCCGGCCGGCTCATCGCCCGCTCGGCGCCACCGTGCGGCTCCCCGCCGAAGTGGTCGACCAGGCTGTGCGTCTCGGTCACCCCGGCCGCCGCCGACTCCCGCCGCCCGGCGCTGACCCGGCCAGCCAGCACCACGCAGGGCACCCCCCGGTCCCGGGCCGCCCCGGCCACCCCGGCGACCACCTTGCCGCCCAGCGACTGGTGGTCGAAGGAACCCTCCCCGGTGATCACCAGGTCGGCCTCGTCGTAGGCGGCGTCCAGCCCGGTCAGCCGGGTGACCAGGTTGATGCCGGACTCGCACCGGCCGCCCAGGGCGAGCAGCGCCGCACCGAGCCCGCCGGCCGCGCCGGCACCGGGCAGCCCGGCCAGCCCGGGTGGGCAGCCGGGCAGGTCACGCTCCAGCACCTCGGCGAACCGCCGCAGCGCGTCGTCGAGCAGGAGTACGTCCTCCCTGGTCGCACCCTTCTGCGGGCCGAAGACGTTCGACGCGCCGGTCAGCCCGGTCAGCGGGTTGTCGACGTCGGTCGCCGCGACCAGTTCCATCCCGCGCGTCTGGGGCCGTCCGGTCAGCCCGGCGACGGCGAGCAGCGCGGCTCCGCCGTACGGGAGGGCCATCCCTGCGGCGTCCACCGGTACGGCGTTCAGCGCGGCCAGCAGCCCCGCGCCCGCGTCGTTCACTGCCGAGCCGCCCAGCCCGACGACGGCGCGCCGGGCCCCGGCCTCGGCGGCGGTGCCGAGCAGCGCGCCGAGGCCGTACGAGGTGGCCCGCCTCGGGTCACGCTCGTCGGGGGCGAGCAGGTGCAGCCCGCACGCCTGGGCGCTCTCCACGTACGCCGTACCGCCGTCGGCGGTGATCAGGATCTCGCCTTCGACCGGCCGGCCCAGCGGGTCGACGGTCGACACCGGCACCCGGCGACCGGGCAGGGCGGCGGCGAGCACCTCGACGAAGCCCGGCCCGCCGTCGGAGAGTGGCCGCAGCACCAGGTCGTCGCCGGGGGCCACTTCCCGCCACCCGTCCCGGACCGCCTCGGCCACCTCGGACGCGGAGAGGGTCCCGGCGAACTTGTCCGGACAGATCAGGATCCGCATGGATCACGAGTGTGGCAGGCCACATCGGTGCGGCTGGAAAGCGGCCCCCGCTGTGAAAACATGGGGTACGTGACTTCGACGTGGGTAGAGCCGTCCAGCACCGCAACCGCCCTGCTGCTGCTCGGCCGGGGCGCCGACCCGGCCAGCGAGCGCGGGGTGGACTGTCCCGGTGAGCTGCCGCCGCCGAGCGACCCGAACCTGGTCGCCCGGGCCAGGGCGGCGAAGGCGGCGCTCGGTGACCGGGTGTTCGTGCTCGGCCACCACTACCAGCGGGACGAGGTCATCCAGTTCGCCGACGTGACCGGCGACTCGTTCAAGCTCGCCCGCGAGGCGGCGGCCCGGCCGGACGCGGAGTACATCGTCTTCTGCGGCGTGCACTTCATGGCCGAGAGCGCGGACATCCTCACCACCGACGCCCAGCGGGTGGTGCTGCCCGACCTGGCCGCCGGCTGCTCGATGGCGGACATGGCGGCGCTGCCGCAGGTCGAGGCCGCCTGGGAGGCGCTGGACGAGCTGGGTGTCGCCGGCTCGACGGTGCCGGTGACCTACATGAACTCGTCCGCCGACATCAAGGGCTTCGTCGGGCGCAACGGCGGAGTGGTCTGCACCTCGTCCAACGCGGAGCGGGCGCTGCGCTGGGCGTTCGAGCGCGGCCAGCGGGTGCTCTTCCTCCCCGACCAGCACCTGGGCCGGAACACGGCGGTGCTGAAGATGGGCCTGGACGCCGACGACTGCGTGCTCTACGACCCGCACAAGCCGGGCGGTGGGCTGACCGCCAAGCAACTCCGGGAAGCCAAGATGATCCTGTGGCGGGGGCACTGCTCGGTGCACGGCCGGTTCACCCGCAGCAGCGTGGACGAGGTCCGGATGCGGGTGCCCGGGGTGAACGTGCTGGTCCACCCCGAGTGCCGGTACGACGTGGTGACCGCGGCCGACTACGTCGGCTCGACGGAGTACATCATCAACACCATCGAGGCGGCGCCGGCCGGTTCGGCCTGGGCGGTCGGCACCGAGCTGAACCTGGTCCGCCGGCTGGCCAACGCCCACCCGGACAAGCAGGTCATGTTCCTGGACCGGACCGTCTGCTACTGCTCCACGATGAACCGGATCGACCTGCCGCACCTGGTCTGGTCGCTGGAGGAGCTGGTCGCCGGCCGGGTGCCGAACCAGATCACCGTGGACCGGGACACGGCACACCACGCCCGGGTGGCGCTGGACCAGATGCTGGCCCTGCCGTAGCGGACGCAGGCGACTACCGAGGGTAATTGTCAGGGTACGGATTCCTGCCGCTGTCCCCGTTTCGTGCCATCCGTCGCGCTGTGACCGCTCCTTTTCCGTAACCGAGCGCTATGCTGCCCGGGGCCGTGACAGAGTCCGGGCCGGAGGGCGTGACCGCGCCGTGCCGGCCGGGCCACGGGGCGACGGCTGTGTGGACCGGATGGTTCACCCTCGCGGACAGCATCGACGTAGAGCAGCATCGACCCGCTGGAGGTTGCGTTGACCGACGACGTCCTGGTCGTACACGGAGGTACGCCCCTTTCCGGGCAGATCCGAGTGCGCGGCGCGAAGAATCTCGTCTCCAAGGCGATGGTCGCCGCCCTGCTCGGCGACGAGCCGAGCCGGCTCTTCGACGTGCCGCGGATCCGCGACGTCGAGGTGGTCCGTGGCCTGCTCGAACTGCACGGCGTGAAGGTCACCGACGGCGTCGACGACGGCGAACTGGTCTTCGACCCGGCCAACGTCGAGAGCGCCAGCACGGACGAAATCAACGTGCACGCCGGGTCGAGCCGGATCCCGATCCTGTTCTGCGGTCCGCTGCTGCACCGGCTCGGCCACGCGTTCATCCCCGACCTGGGCGGCTGCCACATCGGCCCCCGGCCGATCGACTTCCACATCCAGGCGCTGCGGCAGTTCGGCGCGGTGGTGGACAAGACACCCGAGGGCATGCACCTGACCGCCCCGTCCGGCCTGCACGGCACCAAGTTCGAGCTGCCCTACCCG
Organism: Plantactinospora sp. ZYX-F-223; assembly: GCF_039649625.1. NCBI lineage: Bacteria > Bacillati > Actinomycetota > Actinomycetes > Micromonosporales > Micromonosporaceae > Plantactinospora > Plantactinospora sp. ZYX-F-223. The sequence continues at coordinate 145,732 of NZ_JBDJAV010000008.1, forward strand.
AGCGTGGGCGCCACCGAGCAGGTGCTGCTGACCGCGGTACTCGCCGAGGGCGTCACCGAGCTGCGCAACGCGGCCGTCGAGCCGGAAATCATCGACCTGATCTGCGTACTCCAGAAGATGGGCGCGATCATCAAGGTGCACACCGACCGGGTGATCGAGGTGCAGGGCGTGGCCCGGCTGGGCGGATACACCCACCGGCCGATCCCGGACCGGATCGAGGCGGCGAGTTGGGCCGCCGCCGCGCTGGCCACCGGCGGCCGGGTTGAGGTGCTCGGCGCCGAGCAGGCCGACATGATGACCTTCCTCAACGTGTTCCGCTCGGTCGGCGGGGCGTACGAGGTCACCGACACCCGGCCGCCCCGGGCCGGTCAGCCGGGCCAGGAGGGCGGGATCCGGTTCTGGCACCCCGGCGGCGAGCTGCGGGCGGTGGCGCTGGAGACCGACGTGCACCCGGGGTTCATGACCGACTGGCAGCAGCCGCTGGTGGTGGCACTCACCCAGGCCCGGGGCCTGTCGATCGTGCACGAGACCGTGTACGAGCAGCGGCTCGGCTACACCGAGGCGCTGAACAAGATGGGCGCCACCATCCAGGTCTACCGGGACTGCCTCGGCGGTACGCCCTGCCGGTTCGGCCGCCGCAACTTCAAGCACTCCGCGGTGATCGCCGGGCCGTCGAAGCTGCACGCCGCCGACCTGGTGATCCCCGACCTGCGGGCCGGGTTCAGCCACCTGATCGCCGCGCTGGCGGCCGAGGGCACCTCGCGGGTCTACGGGGTGGATCTGATCAACCGGGGCTACGAGGACTTCGAGGCCAAACTCGCCGACCTCGGCGCGCACGTCGAGCGCCCGTAACCGGCGCACGGGGCCCCGACGCGGGCGCCCGTGGCCAGCGGACCGGATGCCGGGTGAGACGCTGCTCACCCGGCATCCGGTCGGTAGCGGCCGGCGGTAGACGTACCGCGAGGTGCGGGGCGGGTGGCGGGTTGGCTACCCTTGCCCCGTGCCGTCGCTGTTTCGCCGCAAGCCCACCGACCCCGTCGAGGACGCCACCGCTCAGGTGACCCCCGACGAGGAGTCCGCGCCCGCCCGTCCCCGGGGCTACACCCCGAGCAAGAAGGAGTTGGGCAAGGAGACTCCGAAGCGCCCGAGCGCCGGTCGGCGGGTGGCCGGCGACGCGAAGCCGCTCACCAAGCAGGAGGCCCGGGAGCGGCGCCGGCAGTTGCGGGCCGAGTCGGCGGCCGAGTTCCGCCGGGAGGGCGGTCCCCGGGACCGGGCTCCCGAGCGCGGGCTGGCCCGCGACGTGGTGGACTCCCGGCGTACGGTCGGGACCTGGTTCTTCGGCGGCGCCCTGGTGGTGCTGATCGGTTCGGCCAACACCATGCCTCCGGAGGTGCGGTTCGCCTCCAACCTGCTCTGGGGCCTGCTGGCCATCGCCCTGGTGATCGACTCGGTGTTGATCTCACGGAAGATCAAGAAGCTGGTCCGGCAGCGGTTCCCCAAGACCGACCAGCGGATGGGCTCGCTCTACGTTTACGCGATCATGCGCTCCATCACGTTCCGCCGGATGCGTGCCCCGGTCCCCCGGGTCAACCTCGGCGACGCGATCTGAGCCATCGGGTCCGCCCCGCCACGAGACGCCGAGCAGGCAGACTCACGGGACGCCGAGCAGGGCCGACTCACGGGATGCCGAGCAGGCGGAGCAGGGCCGCCGTACCGGCCGCCGCGACCACCACCGCGACGAACGGGGCACGGCGCCAGGCCAGCACGGCGCCGACGAGCACCCCGGCCGGGCGGGCGAAGCCGGCGAACGCGCCGGCCTCGGTCAGCGCCGCCGTCACCGCCAGCGCCGCGAGCAGGGTCGCGGCCGCGACCGGCAGCAGCCGGCTCACCCCGTCGGGCAGGGCCAGCCGGTCCCGCAGCACCACTCCGGAGAGCCGGAAGGCGTACGTGCCGACGGCCAGGGCCAGGATCACCGCGATCAGCATCCGCGCTCCCCGTGTCGACGGTCCGGCGACCCGTGCTCGGCGGGACCGGGCCGACGGTCCGGTGGCGGCGGCCCGTGCTCGGCGGGACCGGGTCGACGGTCCGGTGGCGGCGGCCCGTGCTCGGCGGGACCGGTCAGCACGGCCGCTCGGCGAGGTCGCCGGGGCAGCAGCAGTACGGCCAGGCCGGCCAGGGCCAGCAGCACCGGCAGGCCGGCCGGCAGCACGGGGGTGACCAGCAGCGCGATCGCCGCCCCGGCCAGGGCTACCCGACGGGTCTGCGGGTCGCGCAGCGCGGGCAGCAGCAGGGCGAGCAGCCCGGCCGGAAACGCGGCGTCCAGCCCCAGCCGGAGCGGGTCGCCGACCCGGCTGGCCAGTAGCACCCCGAGCAGGGTGCCGGCGTTCCAGGCCAGGAAGAGCAGGGTCCCGGCCAGCCAGAACGCCCGGCGCCGGCCGGCCCGGTCGGGTTGGGCCAGCGCGAACGCGGTGACCTCGTCGGTCATCAGGTGGCTGCCGACCAGCCGGTGCCGCCAGCGCCGCCCGAGGACGTCCCCGAGGGCCAGCCCGAACGGCAGGTGCCGGGCGTTGAGCAGTAACCCGGCGAAGACGGCCGCGACCGGGCTGCCGGCCGCGATCAGCCCGACCGCGATGAACTGGGCACCGCCGGCGTACAGCAGCGTGGACATCGCGACGATCGCCGGGGCCGGGAGGCCGGCCGCGAGCGCCACGGCGCCGAAGGAGGCGCCGATCGCCACCATCGCGACGGCGATCGCGCCGATGTCGCGGAGCAGGGCACGGGTCGGCACCGGTCCGGGTGTCGACGTTCGGTGTGCCGTACGCATAGTTCAGAATAATGAACACCCCACGACACGTTCGTCAAGCCGAACGGATGGACCGATGGACCGAACGCAACCCCGTCCCGACAGCTCCCCGGTGCCCGCCATCGCCGCCGCGCTACGCCGGGAACGGGAACGCGCCGGCATCTCGCTGGCGGAACTGGCCCGCCGGGCCGGGATCGCCAAGTCGACCCTGTCCCAACTCGAGGCCGGCAACGGAAACCCCAGCGTCGAGACGGTCTGGGCGCTCGGGGTCGCCCTCGGCGTACCGTTCAGCCGGCTCGTCGAGCAGCCCCCGCCAGCGGTACGGGTGATCCGGGCCGGGCACGGCCCCGGGCTGCGCTCGCAGCAGGCCGAGTTCACCGGCACCCTGCTGGCCGCCGGCGCACCGCAGGTACGCCGGGACATCTACCTGATCGAACTCGAACCGGGCCAGGTACGCGACGCCGAGCCGCACATCCCGGGCAGCGTGGAGCATCTGGTGGTGGCCGCCGGCCGGCTGCGTACCGGCCCGGCGGCCGAGCCGGTCGAACTCGGCCCGGGCGACTACGTCACGTTTCCGGGCGACGTCCCGCACCGCTACGAGGCGCTCGCCCCCGGCACCTTCGCCGTGCTCGTGATGGAGCACCCCTGAACCACGTCGGGCCGGTCGGTCAGTGCCCGCCGGAGTCGACCGGGGCGGGCGCCCGGTAGAGCCGGGCGACGACGTCCTCGATGTCCGGCTCCACGATGGCGATGTCCCGCAGCGCGGCGACCCGGGCCAGCCCGGCCACCACGTCGGAGGCGGTGGCCGACTCGCAGGCGAAGACCAGCCGCCGCCCGTCGGCCTCGGTACGCAGCAGCGGCGCACCGGGCAGCACCGGCGGCTCGGCCAGCGGCTCGTCGAGGTCGGCGACCACCTGCCGGCGCGAGCCGTACCGCGAGTGCAGCGCCTCGATCGACCCGTCGTGCACCACCCGGCCATGGTCGATCACCACCAGCCGCCGGCAGAGCCGCTCGATGTCGGCCAGGTCGTGGGTGGTCAGTACCAGGGTGGTGTCGCCGGCCGCGCCGAGTTCGGCCAGGAAGGCCCGGACCGCCTGCCGGCTCACCACGTCGAGCCCGATCGTCGGCTCGTCCAGGAAGAGCACCTCCGGGCCGTGCAGCAGCGCGGCGGTCAACTCGCCCCGCATCCGCTGCCCGAGCGAGAGCTGCCGCACCGGTACGTCCAGGAACCCGTCCAGGTCGAGTTCCGCCCGGCAGCGCCGCAGCCGCGCGGCGTGCGCGGCCGCCGGGACCCGGTAGACGTGCCGGAGCAGGTCGAAGGAGTCCCGCAGCGGCAGGTCCCACCAGAGCTGCGAGCGCTGCCCGAAGACCACCCCGATGCGCAGCGCCAGCCGGGTGCGCTGGGCCACCGGCAGCAGGCCGCAGACGCGTACCTGGCCGGACGAGGGGCTCAGCACCCCGGTCAGCATCTTGAGCGTGGTCGACTTGCCGGCGCCGTTCGGCCCGATGTAGCCGACCATCTCGCCGCGCCGGACCGTGAGGTCGATCCCGTCGACCGCGCCCACCACCCGCTTCGCCCGGCGGAACCGGCCGGCCCGGACCCGTACCACGAACTCCTTGCGCAGTTCGCGGGCCTCGATGACCGGAGCGTCCGGCGGGGTCGCGGTCACGAGCCGGTGCTCCGGTAGTGGCGTACCCCGAGCCGCCAGGCCGCGGCGGCGAGCGCGGCGGCCGGCAGCGCGACACCCGGTGCGGCCCACCCCACCCAGGCCGGCAGGCCGACCGGGTCGGCCCGGCCGAGCAGCGCCAGTGCCGGGTAGTAGGCCACGAAACCGAACCCCATGCCGTACGCGAAGACCGCTCGAAACCAACCACTGTAGACGGTCATCGGGTACGTGGTGAAGTCGCGGCCGCCGTAGGTGAACGCCGAGCCCACCTCGCCGGAGTCGATCCACCAGAACGACAGCGACGCGGTGGCCACGAAGATCGCGCCGAAGAACACCACCCCGGCCAGCGGGGCCAGCACGGCCAGCACCACCCGCCCCGGTGTCCACGCCAGGTCGGCGGCGGCCAGCGCGACCACCAGTACGCCCGCCCCGAAGACGGCCCGGGACGCCTTGCGCAGTGGCAGGTCCATCAGCAGCAGTTGGGGCAGCGCGCCGAGTGGGCGGACCAGCACCGCGTCCAGCAGCCCGGTCCGGACGTACTGGCGCAGCGCCTCCACGTTGCCGACCGCGAGATCGGCGGTGGCGAAGGCGGCCGACGAGAGGCCCACCATCACCATCGCCTCGGTCCGGTCGAAGCCGCCCAGTTGCCGGGTGACCCGGAACAGCACCAGCACGGTGAGCACGTCGAGCGCGGTGGCGCCGACGTTGCTGACCAGGTCGACCACGAACGAGGTGCGGTACGACGCCTGCGACCGGGCCTGCCCGCGCAGCAGCGCCAGATAGGCCGGCGCCCGGCGCAGCCGGTACGTCCACTCAGCCACCCTGCACCACCAGCCGGTGCTCGGCCCGGCGCTGGACCGTACGGCAGATCAGCAGGACCAGAGCGGCCCAGAGCACTTGTACGGCCACCATCCCGGCCTGGATCGCCGCACCGTCCCGCTCGACGAGTACGTCCAGCGGGGTCTGCAACAGGCTCGGGAACGGGGTGGCCAGCCAGAGCGGCACGGCGATCCAGTCCGGCAGGAACCGCAGCGGGAAGTAGAGCCCGGCCAGTACGCCGGAGCCGAGGGTCCAGAGGATCATCGCGCCCCGGGCGTCGTGCAGCCAGTACGCGGTCGCGTTCACCAGGAACCGGCAGCCGAAGCAGATCACCACCGCCAGCCCGACGGAGCACAGGAAGAGCGGCACCGTCTGCCACCGGGTCGGCAATGCCAGGTCGAAGAAGAGCAGCCCGGTGACGACCGGCGGGAGGAAGCGGGTCAGCAGGGCGTACCCGGCCCGGCCGAGGTCGGTGGCGAGGTAGCTGACCACCGGGTGCACCGGGCGGAGCAGGTCGCTGGCGACCTCGCCGGTGCGGATCCGGTCGGCCAGTTCGGTCCATCGCCAGAGCAGCACCACGGCGAGCAGGCCCTGTCCGGCCCAGACGAAGGTGGCCAACTGGGCCTGGCTGTAGCCGCCCGCGACGCCACCGGCGCCGGTGGCGACGGCAAGCAGGACGTAGCAACGCAGGAAGCCGAAGACGGTGTTGGTGAAGGCGCCGGCAAGAGTAGCTTGCCGGTATGTAGAGTACCGACGAAACCCTGATCCGGTTATCGCAGCAAATGTCCGGAACCATGGGATGATGTTTCGGCTGATGGGTGGTGCCACAGTGGCGGTGACCGAGCCCACGCCGTTACCCTCCTTCCGCGACCACGCTGCACCGAGCCGGGTGACTTTACCCGGAACGCCCGGCTGCCCAGCGAGATTTTTCGACGAGGTGACACCCCGTGAGTGAGCGACGCGAGCCGGCTTCCCCGGCCGCGTCGCGCGCGGTTCGGCGTACCGCTCCCGGCATCGGCTCCCGAGGCGGTCGAGACGGCGGCGTACGGCTCGGAGCGCCGCGATGAGCGGTCGATACTCGGGCCGCTGGGGAGAGGCCGCCGAACCGTCCTGGGTGGTCGAACCGACGGCGGAGTGGGAGCCGCAGTTTCCCGGCCAGCGCTATCCCGGAGACATCGGCCACCAGCGGCGACGCCGGCCAGCCGGCCGGGCACCGGTGCCGACCGGCCGGGCCAAGGTACCGCCGCCGGGTAGCCGCCCCGGCGAGCCGGAGCCGTTCGGCCGTCCCGAGCCGGTCTCCAACGGCCGCCCCGACGCGCCGCCGAACGGCCGCCCCGACGCGCCGCCGAACGGCCGCCCAGAGGCGCTGCCGGGCAGCCGTCGCGAGGCGCTGCCGAGCGGGCGTACCGGGCAACCGGCCGGCGCCCATCCGTCGGCCCGGGCGGACGGGCCGCCACGCGAGACGCGTACCGGACGGCTCGACCGCTGGGACAGCCGATCCCCCGGCTGGAACCCGCCGCCCGGCTCCGGGGACGACGGCCCGGATTCCTGGGACCAACCGTCGAACGGACGCGCCCGGCCTCCGGTCGAGCACCGCACCGGCGGTTCGGTGCCGGTCGGCCGGGATGACCGGCGGCCGCCCGGTGCCGGCGAGTCCGGGCCGCGCGGAGGTCGCGGCGAGAGCGGGTTTGCCGGTGGCCGGGCCGCGTCGCAGCACGATCCGCACCGCTCCGGCGACGACCGGCCGGGGCGCTCCGCCGGTGCACCGGAGCGGCGCGGACGGTGGCTCACCGGGCCGGCGTCCGAGGAGACCCAGCCGCTGCCGGACCGGCGCCCGACGCCCTCCGACGGCCGGCCCGGACCTCGGGACGGCCGGGGCCGGGCCGGGCCGGGTGGACGTCCGGCGATGCCGGCGGCGTTCGACGGCTCCCCCGGCCCCGAGCGGGGCGTTCCAGGACAGGATCGAACCGACGGTTGGGCGGCCCGATCCGGCGGCCAGCCGCATCCGGGGAGCCGCGAGGTACCCCCGGGCCGCACCCCGCCCCGGGCCCGGCCCGACCGCCCCGGCTCCGAGCCTCCGGTCCGGCGCCCCGCCGCAGGACCGTCCGGTGCACCCAGTTGGCCAGCCCAGCGCGGCCCGGGCCAGGAGCCGCGCGAGGGGCGACGCTTCCCCGATCTGGGTTCCGGCCGTCCGCCGGTACGCGACCCGCGCGGCACCGATCCGGCCGCCCGGCCGGGCCCCGTGCCCCGGGGCGACCGGGTCGGGCCGACTCCGCCCGGCGTCGACCGGCCCGCCGCCGAGCTGGCACCGGGATACGGGCGACCGGACCGGACGTCGGCCTCGGGTGCCGAGCGGGTCCCACCGCGCACCGGCCGGCCGGACGACGCGCCGGTCCGCCCGGACCGGGTCGCCGAGTACCCCGTCGTCGCCGCCGGACCGGCGAGCCCGACCGACCGGGTCGGCCCGACCGCACCGCCCAGGACCGGAGAGCCGCCCAGGACCGGAGAGCCGCCCAGGACCGGAGAACCGGCCAGGACCGGAGAACCGGCCCGGGCCGCCGAACAGCCTCGTCCGGTCGAGCCCGCCCGGCGGATCGAGCCGGCTCACCCGGTCGAGCCGGTACGCCGGGTCGAGCAGTCCCGGCCGATCGAGCCCCGCCCGGTCGACGCCGGCCGCCCGGTGGAACCACCCCGTCCCGTCGAACCACCGCGCCCCGTCGAGTCGACCCGGCCGGTGGCGCCACCGCGCCCGGTCGAGGCGGCCCGGCACGTCGAGCCACCCCGTCCCGTCGAGGCGTCCCGCCCGGTCGAGCCGCAGCGCCCCGTCGAGCCACCCCGTCCGGTCGAGCCGGCCCGGGCCACCGAGGCACCCCGCCCGGTCGAGCCGCCCCGACCCGTGGAGCCAGCCCGGCCGGCCGAGCCGACCCGGGCCGCCGAGGCGGCCCGTACGGTCGAACCGACTCGGAGCGCCGAACCGACCCGGCAGGTCGAGGCGGGGCCGTGGCTCACGCCGCCTCCGGCCGAGCCGGTCGAGCCGGCGACTCCGGCGGAGCCGCCGCGCGATCGGGCGGCGGGCTGGCTGACTCCGGCCACACCCTCGGATCCGGCTTCCCGGCCGCCCCGGCCGCCGTCCGCCGACGAGACCGGCCAGCGCCCGCCGGTCACGCCACCCCCGGCCACGGGCCTGCGGCTGGAGTTCCTGCCCGCGCCGACGCCCGCCGGCACCCCGTCCCCGACCACGCCCGTCGAGTCGACGCCGCCCGCCAGCCCGCCCCCGGGGCCAGCGGTCGGGACGGACGCCGACGGGCCGGTCGAACCAGCCGCCGCCACCCCGGTGGCGGGTACTGTCATCGAACCCGCCTCGCCCGTCCCCTCGTCCGGTCCTCCGATCGAACCGGCCGACGCCGGGCCCGTGCCGGAGTCCGGACGGGCCACCGATCCGAGTGAGACTTCCGTACCCTCCATGCCAAAAACCGGACCTGTCGCGGACCACACCACAGTCGGACCGCTCACCGATGCCGCCCCGGCGGCCCCCTCCCCCATCGAGCCGGGCACCGACGTGGCCTTGGCCGCCGACGACGGTGCCGGCACAGCGGACCAGCCGCGTGACGGCGACCCGGAGCTGACGGTCGACGCCGGGGCACCGGCGGACGATTCGGCGCCCGACGGCGCACCGGCCCCGGACACCCCGGCGGAGACCGCACCGCCGGTCCCGACGGTCGCCGCCGGCCCGCCGGATCTGGCACCCAGCTCCGGACCGCCGGCTGCGGCACCCACCTCCGGACCCCCACTGGCCACCTCGCCGCCGGGCTCGCCGGTCGTCGAGGCCAGCCCCGACACCGTGCTGCCGACCGGGCCGGCCGCCGGGGCGGCGACCGCCCTGAGCGCGCCCACCATGCTCACCCCGATCATCCGACCGGGCGGAAAACGAGGGCCGGCCGAGCCGGAACCCACCGACGTCACGCCGGAGCCCGCGGCCACCGACCCGGAACAGGTGCTGGCGTCGTACGAGTGGCGGTTCCACCACGAGACCCTGCGGGAGCTGGTCGAGGATCCGGAGTCGCTGCGGGCGATCCGGGACCGGTTGACGGAGAAGCTCGAACCGGCGAAGGACAACGGCACCCGGGCCCGGCTGCTGAGCCTGCGGGCGGTGGTCTCCCGCATCCTCGGCGACCTCGGCAAGGCGCTCTCCGACGGCAAGCTGGCGCTGGCCCACGCCGAGGCAACCGGCCAGTTGCGACGGATCGCTATCGCCCAGGCCCGGCTGGCGCACGTCCTCCAGTGGCGGGGGGACTTCGCCGAGGCGGACCGGCTCTTCGAGGAGGCGAACTCCTCCGAGCTGCCGGACCGGCTGCGGGCCACCATGCACGAGCACGCCGGACGGTCCTGCTACGACCAGGGCCGCTACATGGAAGCCTGCAACCACTTCGAGAAGGCGCTGGAGCTGCGCAAGGTCGAGGACCCGGACCTGATCGCCCGGACCGAACTCGCGCTCGACGCCGTCTTCAACAAGGTCGCGCAGAACGGCTGGGGCCCGTACCCGCGGGACCGGGACGAGATCCTCCAGGTGCACCGGCCACCGGTGCCGAAGTTCAGCGAGAAGGTGCAGCGCTGGGGGTACGCCGACCCCGACGGCCAGCTCGCGATCGCGCCGAGCTACGCCGACGTGCAGCCGTTCCGGGACGGGGTGGCCTGGGTACGCCGGCCCGAGACCCGCACCTGGGAGCTGATCGACGAAACCGGCGAACTGCTGATCGAGGCGTCGACCGGATATCTCGGCGTCGGATCCTTCTCCGACGGGCTGGCCTGGGTGTCCCGGGACGGCACCGGCGGCTGGATCGCGATCGACAAGTCCAACAAGGTGGTCATCCCGGCCGGCTTCGAGGACGTACGCCCGTTCCGGCGCGGTGTCGCCGCCGTCCGGCGGGGCGGCTGGGGCGCGGTCGACCGGAACGGCAAGGTGGTGCTGCCGACCCGCTACACCGGCTTCACCACCGCGCTCACCGACGGCCGGTACGTCGACGGGTTCACCGACGAGGGGCTGGCGATCGTCGACGCGGGCGGGCGCAAGGGTGTGGTGGACCGGTCCGGGCAGGTACTGGTCGCGCCGGCCCACCCGGCGCTGGTGATCCACCCGGTCGCGTTCCTGATCGGCAACGGCACCGGGCAGTGGGGTGCGCTGGACCGCCGGGGCGAGCCGCTGATCGACGCGGTGCACCCCAGCCGGAACGACGTGATGGAGGAGATCGACCGGCTGCTCGCCGACACCAAGCCCGTGCTGTGATCTGTGCACCTCGCCCGGTCGCCCAACCTGATCCACTCCGGGTACGAGGACTAGGGTCAGAGGTATGGAATTCCGACACCTTGGCCGCTCGGGCCTGCTGATCAGCGAGATCTCGTACGGAAACTGGATCACCCACGGCTCCCAGATCGAGGAGGAGGCCGCACTCTCCTGCGTACGCGCGGCTCTGGACGTCGGCATCACCACCTTCGACACCGCTGACGTGTACGCCGGCACCAAGGCGGAGGCGGTGCTGGGCCGGGCCCTGAAGGGCGAGCGCCGGGAGGGTCTGGAGATCCTCACCAAGGTCTACTGGCCGACCGGGCCGGGCCGGAACGACCGGGGCCTGTCCCGCAAGCACATCATGGAGTCGATCAACGGCTCGCTGCGCCGCCTCCAGACCGACTACGTCGACCTCTACCAGGCGCACCGGTACGACTACTCCACGCCGCTGGAGGAGACGATGGAGGCGTTCGCCGACGTCGTGCACTCCGGCAAGGCGCACTACATCGGCGTCTCGGAGTGGAAGGCGTCCGAGATCCGGGCCGCGCACGAGCTGGCCCGGGAGCTGAAGATCCAGCTCGTCTCGAACCAGCCGCAGTACTCGATGCTGTGGCGGGTCATCGAGGGCGAGGTCGTGCCGACCAGCCAGGAACTCGGCGTCAGCCAGATCGTCTTCTCGCCGATCGCCCAGGGTGTGCTGACCGGCAAGTACCTGCCCGGCCAGGAGCCGCCGGCCGGTTCCCGGGCCACCGACACCTCCGGCGGGGCGGGCTTCATCGCCCGGTTCATGTCCGACGAGGTGCTGACCCGGGTGCAGCGGCTCAAGCCGCTCGCCGAGCAGGCCGGCCTCAGCATGGCCCAGCTCGCGGTCGCCTGGGTGCTGCAGAACCCGAACGTCTCCTCGGCGATCATCGGCGCCTCCCGCCCCGAGCAGGTGCAGGACAACGTCAAGGCGGCCGGGGTGAAGCTCGACGCCGAGCTGCTCAAGGCGATCGACGAGATCGTCGAGCCGATCACCGAGCGGGACCCGGCCAAGACGCAGAGCCCGGCCCAGCGGCCGTGACCGTGCGGCGGTCCTGACCTCCGGCAGGTATGGCCAAGGCCCCGCCCGACACGCGCCGACCTGGCGTGCGCCGGGCGGGGCCTTCCGGGTACGGTCCGGTCCGGGTCAGCCCTGCCAGAAGCGGATCAGGCGCAGGCCCTCGGCGTAGAGGTAGTCGGGCAGGCCGATCAGGTCGCCGACCGCGAAGACCCCGCCGAAGAACCAGCCGCCGACCCGCGGGTTCCAGAGCAGGGCGAAGAGCAGGATGAAGCCGTACGGGGCCATCAGGTCGTAGCCGCGCCGCCACTGCGGGTTCAACCACGGCTGGAGGACGTTGCCGCCGTCCAGACCCGGCACCGGCAGCAGGTTGAGGATGCTCGCGGTGAGCTGGAGGAACGCGAGCAGCGCGACCCCGGACCAGAACTCCGGCGCGGCGAAGACGTCCACCCCGATCGCGAACGGTACGACCAGCAGCAGCGCGAACAGCACGTTGGTGGCCGGACCGGCCAGGCTGACCAGCGAGTGCCGGAGCCGGCCGGGGATCTCGTGCCGGTCCACCCAGACCGCCCCGCCCGGCAGGCCGATGCCGCCGAGCAGCACCACCACCACGGGCAGGATGATCGACAGCAGCGGGTGGCTGTATTTCAGCGGGTTCAGGGTCAGGTAGCCGCGGTGCGCCACTCCCCGGTCACCGGCCCGGTACGCCACCACGGCGTGCGCGTACTCGTGCAGGCAGAGCGAGACCAGCCAGCCCGAGACGACGAAGAGGAAGACGTCGAGCCGGACGTTGCCGAACCCGTTCCACGCCATCGCGCCGCTGGTCACGAAGAGCGCGACCAGGGCCAGGAAGATCGGGCTGGGCCGGAACGCCTCCGGGGGCACGCCGAGGACCAGCCGGTCCCGGCCGCGTTGGTCGAAGTTCATCCCGGTCACTCGGCCGCGGGCAGCAGGCTCATCCGGTACTCCACCCGGTCGTCCTCGACCAGCAGCACCGAGGCGACACCTGCGGCGGCGAGCTCACGCCAGGTCTGGCCGATCCAGGACTCGGCGTCGGCCTGGCTGCTGAACGCCTCGGCCGGTCCGTTCACCGGATCGCCGTCCGCGCCCTCGTACCGCCAGCTCCACGGCATGTCGCGTCTCCCCTCGCCGATCTTCCGCGCCGACAAACCCCCGCCAGCCTAGTCGGCCGGCCGGTGTCAGCCAGCCAGAGCGGTCCGGAGCGGTTCCGCACCGGCGTACCTCACCGCGAGCTGTCCAGCCAAGCGCTCTAAGGTACGGGCATGTCCGTAGACGGGTGGAGCAGGCTCCTGGTGCTGGGCGGGATCCGCTCCGGCAAGTCCGAGTTCGCCGAGTCGCTGCTTAGGGACGTACCGGTCGTCCGTTATGTCGCGACCGCCGTGACCGACCCGGACGACCCGGACTGGACGGCCCGGATCGACGCCCACCGGATCCGCCGGCCGGCGGGCTGGACGACGGAGGAGGCCAACGCCGACCCGTCCCGGCTGGCCGCACTGATCGCCGGCGCCGGTCCGAACGACACGCTGCTCGTCGACGACCTCGGCGGCTGGGTGACCGTGCTGCTCGACCCGGCGCACCAGCCCGCCGACGACGTCGCCACCATCGGCGAGCTCGGTGCCGCGATCCGGGACTGCCCGGCCCGGCTGGTGCTGGTCAGCCCCGAGGTGGGGCTGTCGACGGTGCCGGTCACCCCGCTCGGCCGGGCCTTCGCCGACGCGCTCGGCACCACCAACCAGGCGGTCGCGGACGCCTGCGACGCGGTGGTGCTGGTGATCGCCGGACAACCGGCCTGGCTGAAGGCCGGCGCGGACCAGTCGCCGGCGGTCCCGGCCGGCGCCGGCCAGCCTGGCGTACCGGCACAGGTCGACCGGGCCGGCGCCGATCGGGCCGCCCCGGCCACCTCGGCCTGGACCGAGGTGCTGGGCGCGGTGCCGCAGGTACTCCGCCCGACCGTGATCCCGGCACCGGCGGCCGAACCCGCGCCGTCGACGGCGACCGGGACCGGGACGGGCTGGACGGCGCCGACCATGGCACTGCCGATGGTCGCCACCGGTCTGGTCATCCAGCCCGGGATGGACCTGCCGATGCCGGACGAGTACGCCGGGCCAGCCGCCGTCGACCGGCTCGGCACGCTCGACCTCCCCGGCAGCGGCCTCGGCCAGCTGGATCGGGTGGTCTCGTTCGCCGCCGCCACCCAGGGGACGGCGACCCCGGAGCCCTGGCGCTCGGTCCGGGTACTGCTGCTGCACGGCGACCACTCCGGTGGCGCCGCCGCCGGTGCGGTACCCGGCGAGTCCACCCGCCGCGCCGAGCAGGCCCGGCAGGGCACCGGGCCGATCGCCCGGCTTGCCGCCGAGGCCGGCGCCACCCTCCAGGTGGTCGAGGCACCGCTGTCCCGGCCGATCGAGGAGGGCCCGGCGCTGACCGCCGACGAGGTCGAGGCGGCCCTGCGCTACGGCTGGCGGCTCGCCGAGGAGGCGGTGGACGCGGGGGTGGACCTGCTGGTCCTCGCCGCCTGCGGTGCCGGTACCGAGGCCGCCGCGGCAGCCGTACTGGCCGCCACCGCCGGCGCCGAACCCGCGGCGGTACTCGGCCGGGTGGTGACGCTCGGCGGGCGGGTGGACGACGAGGCGTGGATGCAGCGCTGCGCGGCGGTCCGGGACGCGATGCACCGCACCCGGCGCAGCCCCCGGGACGCCAAGGACGTACTCGCCGAACTCGGTGGCGGCGACCTGGCGATCGCCACCGGCGTCCTGCTCGGCGCGACGGCCCGGCGTACCCCGGTGCTGCTGGACGGGCCGGTCGGGGTGGCGGCGGGCCTGGTCAGCCGGGACCTCGCCGGCCAGGCCCGGCACTGGTGCCTGCTGCCGGACCACGGCGACCACCCGGCGGTGAAGCTCGGCGCCGATGTGCTCGACCTGAGCCCGTTGCTGGACCTGCGACTCGGCCTCGGCGAGGGCGGCGCCGCGCTGGCCGCGCTGCCGCTGCTACGCGCCGCGCTGACCCTCGCCGGCGCCCTGCCGGTGCATCCGAGCCTGGCGAGCGGCGAGCCGGCCGATCCGGCCGGCACCGACCGGTCCGATCCGGCGCGCGACGGCTCGCTCCCGCCGGTGCCGGACCCGGCCGAACCCTGGACCCCGGAACCGGCGGCCGACCGCCCCGGACCGGACGACGACTCGCTCCCGCCGACGCCCGACCCGGCCGAACCGTGGGCCCCGGGCCCGCCGGCCGACCGTCCCGGGCGGGCCGACGACAACCCGGACGACGACCAGGAGTTCATCGAGCCGCCGCCGGCCGGCCCCGGTCCGACCGCGGTGCCGGAGGACACCACCGGGCAGCCGGCGACGGACGCGCCACCGCCGGAACAGGAATCGACCGACGCACCGCTGCCGGGGCAGCCGGCCACCGGAACCGGGGCGGCCGACGACCGGGACGGTGGGCGCCGGGACGGCGCCACCGTGCCACCGGGTGTCTGAGGGCCGGTTCGCGGCCGGCGGCCGGCTGGCGCTGACCACCTTCACCGTCGCGCCGCTGCGGGCCGGTCGCGTCGACCGCGCCACCGCCGGTACGGCGATGACCCTGGCCCCGCCGGTCGGCGCGCTGCTCGGGGTACTCCTCGCCGGGGTGCTCGGCGGGCTGGGCGCGCTCGCCCCGCCGCTGGTCGCCGGTGTGGTGACCGTGGCGGTGGCGGCGCTGCTGACCCGAGGGCTGCACCTGGACGGGCTGGCCGACACCGTGGACGCGCTCGGCTCGTACCGCTCCGGGGAAGCCGCCCTGCGGATCATGCGGCAGCCGGACGTCGGCCCGTTCGGGGTGACCGCGCTGCTGCTCGTACTCCTGCTCCAGGCCGCCTCGTTCGCGGCCCTGGCGGCCCGGCCGTGGACCGCGCTGCTCGCGGCGCTGGCCGCCGGTGCCGCGACCGGCCGGCTGGCGGTGAGCTGGGCCTGCCGGCGTGGTGTCCCGGCGGCCCGCCCGGACGGGCTCGGCGCGCTGGTCGCCGGCACCGTCGGCCCGGCCGCGCTGGTCGGGCTCTCGGCCGGGGTGGCGCTGCTCGCCGTGCCGGCGGTGCCGGACCGCCCCTGGCAGGGCCCGCTCGCGGTCGCCGGGGCGCTGGCCGGCACGCTGCTGCTGGTCCGGCACGTGGTACGCCGGCTCGGCGGCATCACCGGCGACGTGCTCGGCGCGGGCGTCGAACTCGGCAGCACGCTGTTCTACCTCGGTGTCGTGCTGACCGGCTGACCGGGCAGGCGTTCGCGGGTAGCGTTCGCGAAAAGGACACCAGCACGAGTACCAGGCCAACAGGCGGTCGAGCGGGGGACGTAATGCTCATCACGGACGATTTCCTGCCCGTGCCGGTCCCGGAGTCGTTGACCGCCACCTACCTGGTGCCCACCACCGGCCAGGTCGACCCGGCCCCGGCCGAGGCGGTGGCGGCGCTCGGCGGCCGGCTCTCCGGGCCGGTGCACGACCTCGCCCGGCAGATGCTGGACAGCCCGCTCATGACGGTCGACACCCGGCCGATCGCCGAGTTCCCGCACCTGCCGCCGGACCTGCTCACCGCGTTCGGGGCCACCGACACCCAGCTCGCCCGGCTGGACGCCGCCACCGACCTGGTGGTGGTGCAGGCCAGCTACCGGCCCGGCTGGCCACCCGCGCACGAGTGGGCCGCCCGTACGGTTGCCTGCGCCATCGCCGACTCCCTCGGCACCGACGTGGTCGACGTCTTCGCGTTGCAGTTCCTCGACCCAGCCACCGCACTGCGCTCGCTGCCGGACGCCGAGGGCCGGGTGCGCCTGATCGACTGGGTCCTGGTGCCGTACTCGTCGGACGACGGCGGGCTCTGGTTCACCACCAAGGGACTGCGCCGGTTCGGCCTGCTGGAGTTGCAGGCGCAGGGGGTGCCGACGCACCTGACCCGGGCCTGGGGGGCGGTGATGACCGGGGTGGCCCGGCGACTGCTCCGGGCCTGGACCGACGGGCTCACCGACAGCGAGGTGCCGGCCTTCGTCCAGTTGCCGGTGGTCACCTCGGTCACCGGGCACGACATCGCGGTGGCGTACGGCAACCCGCAGCAGCACGACACCACCGGCCCGGCGGCGCTGCGGCTGGAACTCGACCCGGCCACCGACCCGGACGCCGACTCGTTCCTGACCCTGCTGCCCCCGTCCGGCCATCCCGGCCCGGCCGGGCGGTACTTCGCGGCGGTCTGCGCCGCCCTGTTCGGTGCCGCCGCCCAGTCCGACGTCCGGTACGCCCGGCCGGACGACGCGATGGCCCGGGCGATCGCCACCGCCCGGGACGGGCTGCCCGGCATCCGGGAGCGGTTCCTCGCCGGCACCCTGCCGGACGGGGTGCAGTTGCTGGTCAAGTACGCCCTGCCGAATGACGAGGGGCCGGAGTTCGTCTGGGCCGGGGTCACCTCGTGGGCGACCCCGGAACGGATCGTCGGGGCCAGCGCCAGCGACGCCACGGCCGATCCGGCGGTCCGGGTCGGCCAGCCCGTCGTGGTGGACGCCGTCGACGTGGTCGACTGGGCCCTGCTGGACGGCAGCGGGGTGATCGAGGGCGGCTGGACCCAGGCCGTGCTGGACGCCGGCGACCGGTCCCAACGCTGACCCCCGGTCACCCGTCCCCCGCCCCTTCTCCGGATCGGGGAGTCTCAGCGGGGTCTGCACCCCGCTGAGACTCCCCGATCGTCGACAGGCCGGGGGGCTACTTCACGGAGGGTTGGACGAAGGGAGGGCGGACGACCCGCATCGCCGCGCGGCGGCCCCGGACGTCGACCTCGACCTCGTCGTCCTGGCCCAGCCCGGCGGCGCTGTCCAGCAGGGCGAGGGCGATGCCCGCCTTCCGGGTCGGCGAGAAGGTGCCGCTGGTGACCGTGCCGACGGCCGTACCTCCGGCGGAGAGCACCGTCATGCCCGGCCGGGGGATACCCCGGTCCAGCGCCAGCAGCCCCCACAGGGTGCGGCGCGGCCCGGCCGCCTTCTCGGCGAGCAGCGCGTCCCGCCCCCAGAACGCCGGCTTGTCCCAGCCGACCGCCCAGCCCGCCCGGGCCTGCACCGGAGTGATCTCCGGGGAGAGGTCCTGGCCGTGCAGCGGGTAGCCCATCTCGGTCCGCAGGGTGTCCCGGGCGCCGAGCCCGCAGGCCCGGATCCCGTACGGCTCGCCGGCCGCCAGCAGTGCGTCCCAGACCGTGGTCGCCGCCCCGGCCGGCACCACCAGCTCGTACCCGTGCTCGCCGGTGTAACCGGTCCGGCAGACCACCAGCGACACCAGGTCGCCGTCCGGGGTGGCCGCCCCGGCGGTGGAGAAGCCGAGTTCGGCGGTGGAGAAGCTCATGTAGCCGTGTCCGGTCGGCAGTCCGAGGGTGCCGAGCAGCTCGGCCGAGCGCGGCCCCTGCACCGCCAGCACGGCGTACGCCTCGTGCTCGTTGGTCACGGTGATCCCGGCCGGGGCGGCGGCGCGGAGCCGGCGTACCACCTCGGCGGTGTTGGCGGCGTTCGGGATCAGGAAGACGTGCTCGGGACCGTGCAGGTAGGCGATGATGTCGTCCACCACGCCGCCGGTCGCCTCGTCGCAGCAGAGCGTGTACTGCGCCCGTCCCGGCCCGATCCGGCCCAGGTCGTTGCTGAGGCAGGCGTTGACGAAGTCGGCCGCCCCCGGGCCGGTGATCCGGGCCTTTCCCAGGTGGGAGACGTCGAACACACCCACCCCGGTACGCACCGCGGTGTGCTCCCGGAGGACTCCGCCGCCGGCGTACTCCAGCGGCATGGACCAGCCGCCGAAGGCGGCGAACTTGGCGCCGAGCGCGGCGTGCCGCTCGTGCAGCGGCGACTGGCGGAGTGCGTCGGCGGGAGGTTCCGGGGTCTCGCCGGTCACCTGCGTCGGGTCGGTCATGGGTCGCAACCTACCTGCGATCCGGCTGATGGTTAGCATCGGCGGGACCCGTCCGGCGGACCGTCGGCGGGACAGCCCATTCATCCGGCGGGTAGGTTGCGCCGGAGACCACAACGCCCGGCCGCAACCAGGCGGCCGGCCACGCCCGTCCGGAGCCGCGCAGTGACATCGCCCAGCACCAGCCTCAGCCTGGTCGACACCGACCCCGCCGAACTCGCCGTCGACGCCATCGTCATCGGGTTGCACAGCCAGACGGTGGACGAACCGGGTCCCGCCGCGGGCTTCGCCGGGACCCTGCTCCTCGCGACCGGAGCGGAGAGCATCGCCGCGGCGTTCGACGGCCGGCTGACGGAGACCCTGGCGCTGCTGGGCGCCACCGGCAGCCCGGGTGAGGTGATCAAGCTGGCCACCCTGGGCACCGTCACGGCGCCGCTGGTCGCCGCCGTCGGGCTGGGCCCCGAGCCGACCGGGGCGGCCCCGGCACCGGAGATCCTGCGCCGGGCGGCCGCTTCGGCGGTCCGGGCGCTGGCCGGCGCCGAGCGGGTCGCGCTGACCTTTCCGGTACCCGACGACGAGGACGGCCCGGCCGCGCTGCGCGCCACCGCCGAGGGTGCGCTGCTCGGCGCGTACCGGTTCGCCGGCTACAAGACCCGGCCGCAGCCGACCCGCCGCCCGCCGGTGGCCGCGATCGCGGTGCACGTGCCGGACGCCGGTGACGACCGGGCCCGGGCGGAGATCACCCGGGCCGGTGTGGTGGCCCGGGCGGTGACCCGGACCCGGGACTGGGTGAACACGGCGCCGAACGAGCTGCGCCCGCCGTCCTTCGCCGACTCGGTGGCCGCAGCCGCCCGGGAGGCGGGGCTCGGCGTGGAGGTCCTCGACGAGCAGGCGCTGGCCGCCGGCGGCTACGGCGGCATCCTGGCCGTCGGGCTGGGCTCGGCGGCGCCGCCCCGGCTGGTGAAGCTCAGCTACGACCCGGCCGGTGGTGCCGGCGGGTCGGCGAAGCGGCTGGCGCTGGTCGGCAAGGGCATCACCTTCGACACCGGCGGCGTCTCGATCAAGCCGGCCCAGGGCATGTGGGAGATGAAGTCCGACATGGCCGGGGCGGCGGCGGTCGCCGCCACCATGCTGGCGATCGCCGAGCTGAAGCCGGCGGTCGCGGTGACCGCCTACCTGCCGATGGCCGAGAACATGCCGTCGGCCACCGCGTACCGGCCGGGCGACGTGGTGACGATGTACAACGGCAAGCGGGTCGAGGTGCTGAACACCGACGCCGAGGGCCGGATGGTGCTCGGCGACGCGATGGCCCGGGCCTGCGAGGACGGCTGCGACTACCTGGTCGAGACCTCCACGCTGACCGGCGGCCAGGTGGTGGCGCTCGGCAAGCGGGTGGCCGGGGTGATGGGCAGCACCGAGCTCTGCCAGCGGGTCCAGCAGGCCGGTGACGCGGCCGGCGAGCCGACCTGGCCGATGCCGCTGCCGGACGACGTCCGGAAGGGAATGGACTCCGAGGTCGCGGACATCTCCCAGGTCAACGCGACGATGGACCGGGCCGGCCACATGCTCCAGGGCGGGGTCTTCCTGCGCGAGTTCGTCGCCGACGAGGTGCCGTGGGCGCACATCGACATCGCCGGGCCGAGCTACCACTCGGGCGAGCCGACCGGCCACTGGACCAAGGGTGGCACCGGGGTGCCGGTGCGTACCCTGCTGGAGCTGGTCGACGACATCGCCGCCAACGACTGACCCGGGCTGACCCGGCCCCGCCGCACGGGGCCGGGGTCAGCCGGTCAGCCGGTGGTCCGTTTGCGGCGCTCGTTGAAGTCGCGCATCCGCTGCGGATAGCCGACCAGCCGGACGTCGTAGATCGGGATCGCCAGCTTGTGCGCGAACCGCCGGGCGCCGTCCGGGCCGTCGATCCGGCGTCGGGTCCATTCGCCGTCGTGGGCGATCAACATGACGGTGGTCTCGGTCACGGTCGTCCGGGGCTCGATGAACGCCTCGACACCGCGCCTTGACCGGACAAACTGTTCGAGGTGGTCAAGATCCGCACGGCTGGCGGGACGATCACCCGCCGCGACAACCGCCTTCTTCCGTCGGCGAAACCAGGCCAACCCGACCCTCTCCTCCCCGGCACGCCGCCCCGCGGCGAAAGTGGCGACTTCCGGCAAGCGTACGTCCCGACGACGTGTCCTTGGGCACCTCGGTACGCGGCCCGCTTCCACTAGTGACAAGATGACCGAGGTGGGCGCTCCCCGGTCCCAACTGGCAGTCCGGAGAAAGTCCACGCCCCGCCGGCCGGAAAACCCCGACCGGGGGTGGCGGTATGCCCGGTTGACCGGCATCACCCTCGTAGCAGCGACGCGACCTGGGAGTTAACTGTGAGCGAGCCGAACGGCGGAACGTTCGATGTCGTCATCCTCGGGGGTGGCAGCGGGGGGTACGCGGCGGCGCTGCGCGCCGCCCAACTGGACCTCTCGGTCGCGATGATCGAGAAGGGCAAGGTCGGCGGCACCTGCCTGCACAACGGCTGCATCCCCACGAAGGCGCTGCTGCACGCGGCCGAGATCGCCGACCAGACCCGCGAGTCCGAGCAGTTCGGCGTCAAGGCCGAGCTGGTCGGCATCGACATGCCCGGCGTCAACGCCTACAAGGACGGCGTGATCTCGCGGCTCTACAAGGGCCTGCAAGGGCTGATCAAGGGTGCCAAGATCACCCTGGTCGAGGGCGAGGGCAAGCTGGTCTCTGCCGACACCGTCGAGGCGAACGGGGCCCGCTACACCGGCCGCAACATCATCCTGGCCACCGGCTCGTACGCCCGGACCCTGCCCGGTCTGGAGATCGACGGCGAGCGGGTGATCACCAGCGACCACGCGCTGACCCTGGATCGGGTGCCGACCTCGGCGATCGTGCTCGGCGGCGGCGTCATCGGCGTCGAGTTCGCCAGCGTCTGGAAGTCCTTCGGGGTCGACGTCACCATCATCGAGGCGCTGCCCCGGCTGGTGGCGGCCGAGGACGAGGAGTCGTCCAAGGCGCTGGAGCGGGCTTTCCGCAAGCGCGGCATCGGGTTCAAGACCGGCAAGCGGTTCGAGAAGGTGGAGCACACCGAGAAGGGCGTCAAGGTCACCATCGAAGGCGGCGAGACCGTCGAGGCCGAACTGCTGCTGGTCGCGGTCGGCCGGGGCCCGAACACCGCCAACCTCGGTTACGAGGAGCAGGGCGTCAAGCTCGACCGGGGCTTCGTGCTCACCGACGAGCGGCTGCGCACCGGCGTGCCGAACGTCTACGCGGTCGGCGACATCGTGCCCGGCCTCCAGCTCGCGCACCGCGGCTTCCAGCAGGGCATCTTCGTGGCCGAGGAGATCGCCGGCCGCAACCCCGCCGTGATCGACGAGAACGGCATCCCCCGGGTCACCTACTCCGACCCGGAGCTGGCCTCGGTCGGGCTCACCGAGGCCCGGGCCAAGGAGCAGTACGGTGCCGACAAGGTGAAGACCTACAACTACAACCTCGGTGGCAACGGCAAGAGCCAGATCCTCAAGACCGCCGGCTTCGTCAAGCTGGTCCGGGTCGACGACGGACCCGTGGTCGGCCTGCACCTCGTCGGTGCCCGGGTCGGCGAGCTGATCGGCGAGGCGCAGCTCATCTTCAACTGGGAGGCGTACCCGGCCGAGGTGGCGCAGCTCATCCACGCCCACCCCACCCAGAGCGAGGCGCTCGGCGAGGCCCACCTGGCCCTGGCCGGCAAGCCGCTGCACGCACACGCCTGACCACAGAATCTCCGCGCCGCCCGGCGACCAACCGGGCCAGGATCGCACAGGCCACGAAGGAGTCTTGAAAGATGCCGGTATCGGTCACCATGCCCCGGCTGGGCGAGAGCGTCACTGAGGGCACCGTCACCCGGTGGCTGAAGCAGGAGGGCGACCGGGTCGAGGTCGACGAGCCCCTGCTCGAGGTTTCCACCGACAAGGTCGACACCGAGATCCCCTCCCCGGCGGCCGGCGTGCTGGCCCGGATCGTGGTGAGCGAGGACGAGACCGCCGAGGTCGGCAGCGAGCTGGCGGTGATCGACGGCGACGGCGAGGCGGGCGGCGAGGCCCGGCCGGCCCAGCCGGAGCCGGCCGAGGCCGAGCCGGCCCCGGCCGCCCCGTCGGCCGAGGCGGCGGAGCCGGCCGGCCAGCAGGAGCAGGCCGAGCCGGAGACGGTACCGGCGCAGACCGCACCGGCCGGCGACTCGGGCACCGTACTCAGGATGCCGGCGCTGGGCGAGAGCGTCACCGAGGGCACCGTGACCCGCTGGCTGAAGGAGGTCGGCGACACCGTCGAGGCCGACGAGCCGCTGGTCGAGGTCTCCACCGACAAGGTGGACACCGAGATCCCCTCCCCGGTCGCCGGCACCCTGCTGGAGATCCGGGTCAGCCAGGACGAGACCGCGCCGGTCGGCGCCGACCTGGCGGTGATCGGTGCCGCCGGAGGCGCCGCCCCGGCCGCCGAGCCGGCGAAGCCCGCCCCGGAGGCCGCGAAGCCGGCTCCCGAGCCCGCCAAGCCGGCAGCGGAGCCGGCCCGGCCGTCGGCACCGGCGGCCGGTGCGTCGTACCAGACCCCGGCGCCGGAGACCGAGCGTTCCGAGCAGCCGGTCCAGACCGAGCAGGCGGCCCAGCCGGCGCCGGCCCGTACCCCGGCCCCCGCACCCGCGCCGTCCGGCGAGAACGGTGCCGGGTACGTCACGCCGCTGGTCCGCAAGCTCGCCAGCGACCAGGGCGTCGACCTCTCCACGGTCAGCGGTACCGGGGTCGGTGGCCGGATCCGCAAGCAGGACGTACTCGATGCGGCCGAGCGGGCCCGTGCGGCCGCGCAGGCCCCGGCCGCCCAGCCGACCGCGCAGGCCGTCGCTCCGGCCGCACCGGCGCCGAAGGCGGCACCGAGCCCGCTGCGGGGCAGCACCCAGAAGCTGCCCCGGATCCGCGCGGTGATCGCCAAGCGGATGCAGGAGTCGCTGCACGAGATGGCGCAGCTCACCACGGTCGTCGAGGTGGACGTCACCAAGGTGGCCCGGCTGCGGGCCAAGGCCAAGGACACGTTCCTCCAGCGGCACGGGGTCAAGCTGTCGTTCCTGCCGTTCTTCGCGCTGGCCGCCGTCGAGGCGTTGCAGACCTACCCGGTGGTCAACGCCCGGATGGACCTGGAGGCCGGCACGATCACCTATCCGGAGGCGGAGCACCTCGGCATCGCCGTGGACACCGAGCGCGGCCTGATGGTGCCGGTGATCCACAACGCCGGTGACCTGAACCTGGCCGGGATCGCCCGCCGGGTCGCCGACCTCGCCGAGCGGACCCGCACCAACAAGATCAGCCCGGACGAGATCGCCGGTGCGACCTTCACGCTGACCAACACCGGCAGCCGGGGCGCGCTCTTCGACACCCCGATCGTCCCGGCGCCGCAGTCGGCGATGCTCGGCACCGGCGCGGTGGTCAAGCGGCCGATGGTGATCACCGACCCGCAGCTCGGCGAGGTGATCGCGCCACGCTCGATGGTCTACCTGGCGCTCTCCTACGACCACCGGCTGGTCGACGGTGCGGACGCCGCCCGGTTCCTGACCGCGATCAAGGAGCGGCTGGAGGCCGGCCAGTTCGAGGCCGAACTCGGGCTGGCCTGATCGCACCCACGCCCGTGCGGGGCGCCCGGCCGTCGGCCGGGCGCCCCGCGCCGTTTCGGCCGCACGCCGACACCGCCACCCGGCGGGTTGGCCCGGATCGCGGCGGTGCCGATCCGGGCCGCCTCGGGCGGAGTGGGCGAAGATACGGAGATGCGAATCCTGATGGCCGGCGCGTCCGGCTGGCTCGGCACCCGTCTGACCGATCGGCTCCGGGCGGCGGAGCACGACGTCGTCCGGCTGGTCCGGCGCCCCGCTCAGGGCCCGGACGAGGTGCGGTGGGATCCGGCCGCCGGCCAACTCGACCCGGCGACGCTCTCCGGCACCGACGCGGTGATCAACCTGGCCGGCGCCAACGTCGGCGACCGGCGCTGGACCAGCGGTTTCAAGGAGGTACTCCGGGCCAGCCGGGTGGACAGCACCGCGACGCTGGCCCGGGCGATCGCCGCACTGCCGGCCGAGCAGCGTCCCCGGGCGCTGCTGAACGGCTCGGCGATCGGCTGGTACGGCGACACCGGCGACCGTCCGGTCGAGGAGGACGAGCCGGCCGGCGACGGCTTCATGGCCGACCTGTGCCGGGTCTGGGAGGCGGCGACCGCACCGGCCGAGCAGGCCGGGGTACGGGTGGTACGGCTGCGCATCGGCCTGCCGCTGGAGCAGACCGGCGGGCTGCTGAAGCCGCAGCTCCTGCCGTACCGGCTCGGTATCGGGGGCAAGTTCGGCAGCGGCCGGCAGTGGATTCCGTGGATCTCGATGGCCGACTGGCTGGCCGCGATGACCTTCCTGCTGGACCGCGAGGACCTCGCCGGGCCGGTCAACGTGGTCGGCCCGGCACCGGTGACCAACGCCGAGTTCACCAAGGCGCTCGGCCGGGCGCTGCACCGGCCGACCGTGATGCCGGTGCCGGCGATCGCGCTGCGGATCCTGCTCGGCGAGCTGTCGGTCGAGCCGCTGCGCAGCCTCCGGGTGCTGCCCGGGGTGCTGAACCGGGCCGGTTTCGAGTATCGGCATCCCGACCTGCCGAGCGCGCTGCAAGCCGCGCTGGCCAGCCGCTGAGCTGGAGGGCTGAGCGGGTAGGGCAGTCGGCCCGGAAACAGCCAACAGAGGTGAACGGTGTGCGAAGGTGGATTCACCTTCCGTACCGGACACAACCTCCGGCCCCGGACGTCGTGGCGGCGGTGCGGTCGGGAAGGCGATCCGCGCCGCGAGCGGCGCCGCGATGCTGGAGGCTCGATGACCGCCGAGGACCGGACCCGCCGACCGGCCGTCCCCACCAGACCGCGCCGGGCCGTCGCCGCCGCGCTCGCGCTCTCCGCCGGCCTGGCCATCGGCGGTACGACGGGCGTGGCGGTCAGTTGGCCGGACGGCCGGACCGGCTTCACCGTGGCCGCCGGGGAGCCACCGGGACCCGGCAGCGTCACCTTCCGGGTGGTACCCCTGCCGACGACCGCGCCGCCGACGCCCCAACCGACGGCGGCCACTCCCGGGCCGACGCCCTCGGGCCACCTGCCGGTCACCGGCGGCGGTGCCCCGCCCCCGGGCTGGCTGCCGGCCCTCGGCGCCCTGCTGGTGCTCACCGGCGCCCTGGTCGTGCTGGTCGCCCGCCGAACCCGCCGTCCCGGCGGCGCGGGACCCGCCGGGTAGCCGGACGGGCCCCGCGCCGACCCGGTCAGCAGTCGCGCAGCTCCGGGGACTGGTTGCGGACCTGGGCGAGCGGCGAGACGAACCGCTGGTACGTGGTGCCGCCTACCGCCGCCGGCCGGAACGCGGCCACCCGGTGGCAGTTCTGGAACGCGAGGCGTACCCCGAAGTGGCGTTCCAGCCCGCCCCGGATGGCGTCGCTGGCCAGTGCCCGGAGCAGTTGACCCCGCTCCGCCTCGCTCGGCGGCGGTACGGCGTGATCGGCGTAGTCGGCCGTGGTCGCGTGGACCCGGGCCGAGACCTCGGAAACCACCGCCCAGGCGTACGGCAGGGACCGCCGGACACAGTCGACGAACTCCTCGTCGTCGACCTGGCCGGCCTCGGCCCGCTCCAGCAGTGCGGCGGGTACGTCCAGGGACATCTCTCTCCTCCTGTCGTGGATTCGACCCGCACCGGGCCGGCTGGCCCGGAGCGGCGGCACATCTCGACCGGCACCGGTCGCGGCGCCGACCGGCGCAGCGGTCAGCGGACCGGCGCCTGCGGCCCGGGCACGAAGTCGGGGTCCACCTGGCCGGCCAGGTCCTCGCCGACCCGGTCGTTGGCCCAGGCGACCGCGTTGCGCAGGTGGAACTCCACCGCGTGCCGCTGGAAGGTCGCCCAGTCCTGCACCTGCTCGTCGACGGTGGCCCGGAGCAGGTCGAGCGCGGCCCGGTTGCCCGGCTCCAGGGTGTGCACCGGCGCCGGTACGCCCCGTTCGGCCCCCTTCACGTAGTCGGAGCGGGTCAGCCAGGTAAGCAGGTCGGCACCGACGTGCTGGCGCAGGAACTCCACGTCACCGTGGTCGTCGACCTTGTTGCCGACCACGTGCACCCGGACGCCGTACTCCCGGGCGTAGCCGAGGTACTGCCGGTAGACGCCGACGCTGCGCAGGGTCGGCTCGCAGACCAGGAAGGTCGCGTCGAACCGGGTGAACAGCCCGGAGGCGAACGAGTCGGCCCCGGCGGTCATGTCCACCACCACGTACTCCCCCGGACCGTCGACCAGGTGGTTGAGCAGCAGTTCCACCGCACCCACCTTGGCGTGGTAGCAGGACACCCCGAGGTCGTCGGCACCGAACGGGCCGGTCACGGCGAGCCGGACGCCGGCCACCTCACGGACCACCGCCGCGTACAGCGGGTTGTCGCCGTCGACCGGCAGCAGCCGGGAGCCCCGGCCAGGCGGGGTGGTCTTGACCATCGCGGCGACCGAGGAGATCCGCGGGTTCTCGCCGCGCAGGTACTCCTTGATCTGCGGCAGGTGGTCGCCGAGCGTCGGCAGCCGGGCCGCCTCCGCCTCGGTGGCGCCGAGCGCGGTCCCGAGGTGCTGGTTGATGTCGGCGTCGATGGCGAGCAGCGGCGGCGGGCCGCCGTCGGCCGGGCCGGCAGCGGCGAGATGCCGGGCGAAGAGGGCGGCCAGCGTGGTCTTGCCACTGCCGCCCTTGCCGACGAACGAGATTTTCACGGTACGGGTCCTCCGGTGCGTTCTGCGACGTTAATCCAATTGGAAATCATTTCCATAAGATCCGTCAAGGTTGCCCGCATCCTCGGCGTGTCGGATCGGGGTTGGTAACCTCCGGCCCGTGCCGCTCTCCCCGCCCGCGCTCGCCGGGCCGATCTCACCCCCGCCGCCCGCGTCCCCGGGCGCCCGGCGGAGCCGCCGGACCGACCTGCTCGTCGCGCTGGTCGCGATCGTCGGAGCGGGCTGGATCACCAGCGGACTCTGGCCCGACCCGAGCGGGCGGGCGATCACCGTCAACTCCAGCGACCAGGCTCTCTTCGAGTGGCTGCTCGCGTACGGCGCACACGCGCTCACCCACGGCCAGGACCCGTTCTTCACCGACCTGCTGAACGTGCCGGACGGGGTCAACCTGGCGGTCAACACCTCGGTCACGGTGTACGCCGTCGTCTTCGCCCCGCTCACCTACCTGGTCGGCGCCTCGGCCACTTTCCTGGTGATCCTCACCGGCAACCTCGCCGCCACGGCGTTCGGCTGGTACTGGCTGCTCTCCCGGACACTCGTCCGGAGCACCCCGGCCGCGATCCTCGGCGGGCTGTTCATCGGCTTCGCGCCCGGCATCGTCGCGCACGCCAACGCCCACCTGAACTGGAGCGCTGGCTGGGTGGTCCCGATGCTGCTCTGGGGGGTGCTCCGGTTGCGCCGGCCCGGCCGGTGGCTGCCCGGCGGGCTGCTGCTCGGGGTGCTGGTCACGGTCGCCTTCTCGATCGCCGCCGAAGGACTCTTCTTCACCGCGCTGGCCTGCGGCGTCTTCTTCGGCACCTGGGCACTGGACCGGGGCCGCCGAGCCGAGGTGCGGGCCGCGCTGCCGGACTTCCTGCGCGGGCTCGGGGTCACCGCGCTGGTGGCGTTCGCGCTGCTGGCGTACCCGCTCTGGCTGCACTTCCTCGGCCCGCAGCGGTTCCACGGCACCGGTTTCGACCCGGTGATCCACGCCGAGGACATCGCCGCGTACGCGGCGTACCCGCAGCGGACCCTGGCCGGGGCGGCCGGGCTGGACACCTCGCTGGCACCGAACCCGACCGAGGAGAACTCGTTCCTCGGGCTGCCGCTGCTGGTGCTGGCCGTCCTCTGCTTC
This sequence comes from Plantactinospora sp. ZYX-F-223, assembly GCF_039649625.1. Taxonomy (NCBI): domain Bacteria; kingdom Bacillati; phylum Actinomycetota; class Actinomycetes; order Micromonosporales; family Micromonosporaceae; genus Plantactinospora; species Plantactinospora sp. ZYX-F-223. The sequence continues at coordinate 174,188 of NZ_JBDJAV010000008.1, forward strand.
GTCGTGCTGTGGCGGCGTACGGCCCCGGAGCGCCGGACCACCGTACGGGCGATCGGGGTGACCGCGCTGGTCTTCGCCGTACTCTCCTGGGGCCCCCGGGTGAAGATCTTCGGTGCGCACACCGACGTCCCGCTGCCGTACGCCCTGCTCGGCCACCTGCCGGTGTTCAACGCCGCCCTGCCGTCCCGGTTGGCCCTGGTGGTGACGCCGCTGGTCGGGCTGCTGCTGGCACACACCGTCGACCTGCTGCGGGCCGGCCCGGTTTCCCGGCGGGCGAGAGCCGGCTGGGCGGCCGGGTTCGCCGTGGCACTCCTGCCGCTGGTGCCGGTGCCGCTGCTCAGCACCCCCCGGGAACCGATCCCGGAGTTCGTCACCGCCGGCACCTGGCGGCAGTACGTCTCGCCCGGCGGGGTACTCACCCCGCTGCCGCTCACCCTCGACCTGGCCCCCGACGGGCAACGCTGGCAGGCGTACGCGCTGAGCCACCGGCAGGGCGAATTCCGCATCCCGTCCGGCTTCTTCCTCGGCCCCGGCGGGCCGGACGGCCGGGGCCGGATCGGGCCGGTGCCCCGGGCCACCGACGCGCTGCTGATGCGGGTGGCCGAGACCGGCGAGCGGCCGGCGATCACCGACGCCGACCGGGCCGCCGCCCGGGCCGACCTGCGCTACTGGCGGGTCGAGGCGGTGGTGCTGGCCGACCGGGTGCACGGGGCGAAGTTCCCCATCCACACCGACGCGCTGCGCGACGTCACCACCGCGCTGCTGGGCCCGCCGGAACGGGTAGCCGACGTCTGGCTCTGGCGCCTCACCCCGTGACGCCGTTGTGCGCGGCGAGGATGCCGAGGGCGTAGGCGGTGGCGACCAGGGTGAGCATCAGCACCGCGACCCGGCGGAACCGGCGGGCCAACCCCGGCAGCTCGGCCGGCAGGGCGAAGACCCGGCGCGGCCAGCCCCGCCAGGAGACCCACCAGAACAGGCCGGTCGCGGCGGCCAGCAGCACCGCCTGGCCGGCAACCGCCGCCCACCACCCGGCCGACCGCTCGGGAGCCAGCAGCACCAGGGCGAACCCGGTCGCCCAGAGCACCCCGATCAGTCCCACCACCGGCCACCGGTTGCCGTGCGCCAGCACCCGCTGCGCGTCCTCCACCCGCTCGGGGTCGTCGAACATCCGGGACAGCTTCGGCTGCACCGCGAAGAGGCTGTAGGCCATCGAGCCCAGCCAGAGGGCCGCGACCCCGGCGTGCACCAGAACGACCCCGGTCAGCAGCGTATCCACCCGGGCATCATGCCCGAACCGGCCCGCCGGGGCTGACCCGTGGCTTCCGACAGGTGCCGGCAGCAGCGGTCGCCGCCGGCCGGTGACTCCGGCCACGAACCGGACTGACCCGCCGGTAGCCAACTAAGCTGGAGCGGTGACCAGCACTGTTGCCGCGTTGACCAGCGTCCGGCTCGGGACCCTGGACTATCTGGCGGCCTGGGACGAACAGCGTCGGGTGCACGAGGCGGTGGTCGCCGGGGAGCGCCCGGACACCGTACTGCTGCTCGAACACCCGAGCGTCTACACGGCCGGCAAGCGCACCGAGCCCTGGGACCGGCCGATGGACGGTACGCCGGTGATCGACGTGGACCGGGGTGGCAAGATCACCTGGCACGGCCCGGGTCAGCTCGTCGGCTATCCGATCCTCAAGCTTCCCGGGGCGGACACCGGGCTGCCGGTGGACGTCGTCGCCTTCGTCCGGCGTACCGAGCAGTTGCTGCTCGACGTCTGCACCGAGCTGGGACTCGGCACGGTCATGCTGGTGGAGGGGCGCAGCGGCGTCTGGGTGCCGGCCGACGAGCGCGGGCCGGAACGCAAGGTCGCCGCGATCGGCATCCGGGTGGCCCGGGGCGTCACCCAACACGGCTTCTCGATCAACTGTGACTGCGACCTCGCCGCGTACGACCGGATCGTCGCCTGCGGGCTGCGCGACGTCGGGGTCACCTCGCTCACCGCCGAACTGGGCCGCCCGGTCACCGTCGCCGAGGTGCTGCCGGTGGTCGAACGCCACCTGCCGACCCTGCTCCCCTGAGCACTCGGCGGCGGACCCGATCCGGCCCGGCGCACGGCCGGTCACGGGGTCAGCCGGTGCAGGTCGCGGGGGAACGGGGTGACCTCGCGGACGTTCGCCACCCCGAGCAGCCGGGCCACCATCCGCTCCAACCCGATCGCGAAACCGCCGTGCGGCGGCATGCCGTGCCGGAACGCGTCCAGATATCCGGCGTACGGCTCGACCGGCTCGCCCCGCCGCGCGAGCGCGGCCAGGTAGTCGGCGTACCGGCGCAGCCGCTGCCCGCCGGTGACCAGCTCCACGCCCCGGAACAGCAGGTCGAACCCGTTCGAGTACGCCGCTGCCGGGCCGCCCGACGGAGCGTCCTCGGTCGCCGGATGGGTGTAGAAGGGGCGCTTGGCCAGCGGATAGCCGGTGACGAAGAGGAAGTCCGACCCGTGCTCGGCCCGGGCCCACTCGCCGAGCGCCCGCTCGTGCGCCGGGGCGAGGTCGGGCTCGTCCGGCGACGCCCCGGCGACGGCCAGCGCCTCGGTGAAGTGCACCGCAGGGATCTTCGGCGGCACCGCAGGGATCTCCGCCGGTGGCGTCGGGAGGTCCGCGAGCCGGCCGAGCATCCCGGCCAGCACCTCGCGGAGCAGCCGCATCACGTCCCGGTGGTCGGTGACGAAGCCGAACTCGACGTCCAGCGAGGTGTACTGGGCCAGGTGCCGGGTGGTGTCGTGCGGCTCGGCCCGGAACACCGGCCCCACCTCGTAGACCCGCTCCAGCACCCCGACCAGCATCTGCTTGTAGAACTGCGGTGACTGGGCGAGGTAGCCCGGCCGGCCGAAGTAGTCGAGGGCGAAGACGTTCGCGCCGCTCTCGGTGGCGGCGGCGACGATCTTCGGGGTGTGCACCTCGACGAAGCCCAGCCGGTCGAGGGTGGCCCGGAACCCGGCCACCAGGGCGGCCGAGATGCGCAGCGCGGCGGCCCGGCCGGGGTGGCGCAACGCCACCGCCGCGTGGTCGAGCTGGGTGGGCAGCGCCGCAGTTAGCTCCGGGCGGTACACGTCGAACGGTGGCGGCACGGCCGGGTCGCCGAGCGGTCGTACCGTCGGGTCGACCAGCTCGACCCCGGCCGGCGCGGCGGGGTTGCCGACCACCCGGCCGGTCACCTCCACCACCGACTCCTCCGGCAGGTCGGCCAGCCGGGCCCGCAGGTCGGCGGCGGTCACCACCACCTGGGCGAGCCCGGCGGCGTCCCGCAGGATCAGGAACGTCACCGACTTGAGCTGCCGACGCCGGTGCACCCAGCCGGCGGCCGTCACGGTCGCGCCGACGTGCGCGGACAGGGACGTGGAGAGGACACGGGACACCTGCGGTACTCCTCGAAGTGGTCGCGACGCGCTCGACCCGAACGCGCCGAAGGCCCCGGGGAGTGTGGGCGAGCGGGAACTCGCGGTGCCACCACACCTTCACCACCGGCGGGACGGCCGGCGGCCTCGTTCGTGGCCCGTGACGCGGGCCGGACGGCGGGTTCTACCAGGCGCCGGGACGCCGTTCTTCCCGCAGCTCGGGAGGGTCTTCCCAACCCGGCCGGAGATCACCTTCCAGCGACGGTGACTCTCTGGACTCCGGTTGTCGGGTAGTACTCGGCTCCGTCAACGCTCTGCCCGGAGGCTAGCCGGACCGGCCGCCGTTCTGACACCGAATATCCGCATCCGCCGCCGCACGCAAACCTGGCGGACGGCGTGAGTGGTATCACCTGGTCCGGCACGTGAGTCCGGTCGCCTCCGGTCGATCGGCCGACCTCTCGGCGCGTAGGCTCGGATTCGTGACCATCGAGCAAGCCGCGCCATCCACCGCCGCCGAAGCCGGAGGGGTGAGCGTCGTGACCGCACCGGAGATCCGTACCGGCAATCCCGTCGCGCCGGAGGGGCGCCGGCTGCTGCGGGTCGAGGCCCGCAACGCGGCGACGCCGATCGAGCGCAAGCCGCCGTGGATCAAGGTCAAGGCGAAGATGGGTCCCGAATACACCCAGCTCCGTGGGCTGGTTTCCCGGGAGGGTCTGCACACCGTCTGCCAGGAGGCCGGCTGCCCCAACATCTACGAGTGCTGGGAAGACCGGGAGGCGACCTTCCTGATCGGCGGTGACCAGTGCACCCGCCGGTGCGACTTCTGCCAGATCGACACCGGCAAGCCGGCCGACTTCGACGCGGACGAGCCACGCCGGGTCGCCGAGTCGGTGGTCGCGATGGGCCTGCGGTACGCCACCGTCACCGGGGTGGCTCGGGACGACCTGCCGGACGGCGGTGCCTGGCTCTACGCCGAGACGGTCCGGCAGATCCACGGGCTGACCCGGCGGGAGCGGCCGGCCGGTGCCGAGGGCGTCCTGGACGCGCTGCCGCACTGCGGCGTGGAGCTGCTGATCCCGGACTTCACCGGCAACCCGGAGCAGCTCGCCGAGGTCTTCGGCGCCCGCCCGGAGGTGCTCGCACACAACGTCGAGACGGTGCCCCGGATCTTCAAGCGGATCCGGCCGGCGTTCCGCTACGAGCGCTCGCTCGACGTACTCACCCAGGCCCGGGCGGCCGGGCTGGTGACCAAGTCCAACCTGATCCTCGGGCTGGGCGAGGAGCGCGCCGAGATCTCCCAGGCACTGCGTGACCTGCACGCGGCCGGCTGCGAGCTGGTCACCATCACGCAGTACCTGCGCCCGACCCCCCGGCACCACCCCGTCGAGCGGTGGGTCCGGCCGGAGGAGTTCGTGGAGCTGCGCGAGGAGGCCGAGGAGATCGGCTTCGCCGGGGTACTGAGCGGGCCGCTGGTGCGCTCGTCGTACCGCGCCGGCCGGCTCTACCAGCAGGCCGTCGAGGCCCGGACGCTGCCGGCCGCCACCACCGCCCGGTAGTCCGTCGCCAACGGCCGGCAACGCCGGCAGGGGTCCCCGCCAGCTCTTTTCCACCTTCGACCCGGCTCGTCCACGCCAGTGGCGAACCGGGTCCGAGCCGTCGCACCGTGTTAGATTCCGGCCGTCAGCCGGGAGGTGCTTGCCGGCAACACGTCGAAGGTGATGAATAGAAGCATGACAGCACCCCACACCGTGATCATCGGCGCCGGCCCCGCCGGACTGACCGCGGCGTACGAGCTGACCAAGCGGAACGCCACCGTCGAGGTGTTCGAGGCCGACGACGTGGTGGGCGGGATCAGCCGTACCGTCGAGCGGGACGGCTGGCGGTTCGACATCGGCGGGCATCGTTTCTTCACCAAGGTCCCCCAGGTCGAGGCGCTCTGGCACGAGATCCTGCCCGCCGAGGACTTCCTGCTCCGGCCCCGGATGAGCCGGATCTACTACCGGGGGAAGCTGTACGACTATCCACTCAAGGCCGGCAACGCGCTGCGCAACCTCGGCATCGTCGAGGCGCTGCGCTGCGTCGGCTCGTACCTCTGGGCCAAGGTCGTACCGCCGAAGGACCAGTCACACCTCGCCGGCTGGGTCACCGCCCGGTTCGGCCGACGGCTCTTCACGCATTTCTTCAAGACGTACAACGAGAAGCTCTGGGGCGTACCGGCGACCGAACTCTCCGCCGACTGGGCGGCGCAGCGGATCAAGAACCTGTCGCTCTCCAACGCCGTGCTCAACGCCCTGCTGCCGAAACGCAACCAGAAGGACATCACCAGCCTGATCGAGGAGTTCAACTATCCGAAGCACGGCCCCGGGATGATGTGGGAACGCTGCGCCGAGCAGGTCGAGAAGCGCGGCGGCCGGGTCACCCTGAACACCGGGGTCACCGCCGTGCACCGGGCCGGCGGCCGGGCGGTCGCGGTCACCGTCGACGGGCCGGCCGGGGCGCGTCGGGTCGAGGCCGACCACGTGGTGTCGTCGATGCCGATCTCGCACCTGGTGCTGGCGATGGACCCGCCGGCCCCACCGGCCGTACGCGCCGCCGCGAACGAGCTGTTCTACCGCGACTTCCTGACCGTCGCGCTGGTGGTGCCGGCCGAGTTCAGCTTTCCGGACAACTGGATCTACATTCACGCCCCGGAGGTGAAGGTCGGCCGGATCCAGAACTTCGGCTCCTGGTCGCCGTACCTGGTCAAGGACGGTCGGACCTGCCTCGGGCTGGAATACTTCCTCAGCATCGGCGACGAGCTGTGGAACAGCCCGGACGCCGACCTGGTCGCCCTGGGCACCGCCGAGTTGGAACGGCTCGGCCTGGTCCGCCCCGGCTCGGTCGAGGCCGGCTACGTCGTCCGGATGCCCCGCGCCTACCCGTTCTACGACTTCGCCTACAAGGAGAACGTCGCGACGATCCGTGGCTGGCTCGCCGCCGAGGTGCCGAACGTGCACCCGGTCGGCCGCAACGGGATGCACCGCTACAACAACGCGGACCACTCGATGATGACCGCGCTGCTCTCGGTGTCGAACATCCTGGACGGCACCGACCACGACGTGTGGACGGTCAACGTGGAAGAGGAATACCACGAGGAGAAGGGCCCGGGCGAGCACGGCACCGGCCGGGCCGCCCCGGTGCTGCCCCGCGACCCCGTCCCGAGCTGACGAGCTGACCCCGGCCGACCCGCCGGTCAGCCGGTGGGGACGCCGCCGTCCCGGGTCTGCGGGTCGAGCAGCCCCAGCCGGTGCGCGACCGCCGCCGCCTCGATCCGGTTCGCCACGTCCAGCTTGGCGATGATCCGGGAGACGTGCACGCTCGCCGTCTTCGGTGAGATGTAGAGCCGCTCGGCGATCCGGCTGTTGCTGTGCCCCTCCGCGACCAGCCGCAGCACCTCCCGCTCCCGGGCGGTGAGCAGGTCGGTGCCGGGCGCCGCGCCGGGCCCGGCCCGCAACCCGAGCCGTCGGGCCAGCGTCGCCGCCTGCTCCCCCAGCGGTACGGCCGCCAGCTCACCCGCGATCGCCGCCGCCTCTTCGAGCGCGCTCGCCGCCAGCGTCCGGTCCCCGGTCGCGGCTGCCGCCTCGGCCAGCCGGAGCAGTGCCCGGCCGAGCGGATACCGCTGGCCGTCCACCCGCCACGCCGCCACCGTCTCCTGCCAGCACGGCACCGCGCCGGCCGGGTCGGCGAGCGTCGCCGCCACCTCGGCCGCGTACGCCCGCTCGGCCGGATAGCGCACGGCGATCCCGTCGGCGACCGACCGTACCCGCTCGGCGAGTTCCCGGTTCCCGGCCGCGACGGCGGCCCGGGCGGCGGCGGCCAGCGCCGGCCAGGCGTACCGGGGGTCGGTGTCGAGCCGCCGGCCGAGCAGGGCCCGGGCGGCCTCCACCGCCACCGTGACGTCCCCGGCGGCCAGTGCCGCCTCGACCCGCAGCTCGTACAGCGGCAACTCCAGCGGCAGGAACGGCCGGCGGAGGAAGCCCAACGCCCGGGCGACCAGCTCGTCGGCACCCGCCTGGCCACGGGCCAGCCGCAGCCCGGCCCGCAACTGCAACCAGTGGTAGCCGGTGATCCCGGGCAGGTCGAGCCGGGCCGCCTGCCCGCACAACTCGTCGGCCTCGTCCCAGCGACCGAGCGCGATCAGCGCCTCGGCCTGGTTGGAGAGCAGAAAGGCGCCGGTGGACCGGCTGATCCCGACCCGCCTCGCCTCGGCGTACCCGGCGGCGGCCGCCTCGGCCGACTCGGTGTACCGGCCGACCTCGCAGAGCGCGTCGGAGCTGACCACCAGCGCGGTCACCAGGGCGGACGGGTCACCCGCGGCCCGGGCCAGGTCGACCGCGCGGCGCAGGTCGGCCAGTCCGGCGTCGGCCGAGACCTGGCGGCCGCACACCCAGCCGGTGGCGAGCGTCGCGCTCAGCACGGCGTCCTCGTCGGCGAGTGCGGTCGCGGCGGCCACCGCCTCGGCGGCCATCCGGCCTCCCTCGTCGGGGTCCACCCGGGCGACCTGGAAGGCGATGTCGGCGAGCAGCCGCACCCGCTGCGGATCGCCGTTGACCTCGGCGACCAGCGCGTACGCCGCGCGCAGGTCCTCGGCGCCGTCGGACTTGCCGAGGATCCGGAGCAGCCGGCCGCGCAGCAGCCGCACCCTGGCGGTCCGGACCGGCTCGGCCGCACCGTCCAGTTCGGTCAGCATGGCGCGGGTCAGCGCGAGCGCCCGGCTGTAGTCACCGGCGGTCGAGGTCGCCGAGAGGGTCGCCTCCAGCACCGCCAGGTGGTTGCGGCCGAGCCGCTGCTCCGCGTCCGGCACCTGCTCCCAGAGTTCGAGTACCCGCTCCAGCAGCCGCCCCTGCTCGGCGTACGCGTACCGGGAGCCGGCCGCCTCGGCGGCGGCCCAGGCCGCGGTCAGCGCCCGGGGATAGTCGTGTGCCGCGTACCAGTGGTGGGCCAGCTCGGCCGGGACCCGGCCGTCGGCGACGAGCTGCGGCTGTGCCTCGATCGCGGCCGCGTACCGGGCGTGCAGCCGGGCGTGCTCTCCGGGCAGCAGGTCCTCGTGTACGGCCTCCCGGACCAGGGCGTGCCGGAACTCGTAGCCGCCGTCCGGGTCGGCGACCACGAGCTGGGCGGCGACGGCGGCCCGGAGCGCCTCCTCCAGCTCGGTCTCCGGCACCCCGGCCACCTCGGCGAGCAGTTCGTGGGCGATCCGGGTGCCGCCGGCCCCGGCGATCCGGAGCACCCGCTGGGCCGGCTCGGGCAGCCGGTCGACCCGGGCCAGCAGCAGGTCGCGCAGGGTGTCCGGCAGGTCGGCACAGCCGCTCGGGTCGCTGGCCGCCGCGAGTTCCTCGACGAAGAACGGGTTGCCCTGGGTCCGGTCGTGGATGGTGTCGATGGCCCGGTCGCTGGGCTCGAAGCCGAACAGGTCCGCCAGCACCTGGCCGGTACCCTCCCGGTCCAGCCGGTCCAGTTCCAGCCGCTCGACGCCCCGGGCCCGGTCCAGTTCGGCCAGGAACGGGCGGAGCGGATGCCCCCGGTGCAGCTCGTCGGAGCGGTAGGTGCAGATCAGCAGTACCCGGGCCGGCCGGACCGCGCGGGCCAGGAAGGCGATCAGGTCCCGGGTCGACCGGTCGGCCCAGTGCAGGTCCTCGACCACCAGCACGAGCGGGCGTTCGGCGGCGAGCCGGGTGAAGAGCCCGGCGACCAGCTCGAAGAGGTACCCCCGGTGCGGGTCCAGGGAGAGCCCCGGCCCGTCCGAGGCGGTCCGGGTGTCGGCGCCGGCCGGCGCCGGCGCCAGCCGGTCCAGCTCCGGCAGCAGCCGGGCGAACTCCCGCTCGTACCCCTCGAAGGCCGCCGCCCCGTCGCGGCGCAGCACCTGGCGGAGCGCGGCGGCGAACGGCGCGAACGGCAGGCCCTGCTCGCCGAGCTCCAGGCACTGGCCGACGAGGAGCTGGTTGCCGCCGGCGACGGCGCCCCGGCCGAACTCCTCGATCAGCCGGCTCTTGCCGACGCCGGCCTCACCGCCCACCAGCAGCGCGGCCGGCTCGTCGGCCCGGACCCGCTTGAGCGCGTCGCGCAGGACGGCGAGTTCGGACTGACGGCCGACGAGAACGCTGCTGGCGGCACGAGTGGTCACGGAATCGAGAATGCCACGGCGGGCGGGATCCCCGAAGATCCGAGGTCCCACCCCGGCGCCGCCCGGCGGACCGGGACGCCGGACGGCGAGCGTCGGGTCCCGGCCCACTGAACCTTTTCCAACCGCCGCTTGCGGTCCGGCGGACCGCAAGGCCGGACGCGGTACGTGAGCGCCGCGCGGTCCAGGTGCAAAACGGTTCACTCGGCGGCCGGAGCCTGGGACGCGGCGGTGTCGAGCCGGCGTCTCCGCGCGGCCCGGGTCGGGTCCCGCCGGAAACCGCGGGCCACCGAGCGGGCCAGCCGGGCCGCGTCGGCCTCGGCCCGCAGCTCGTCGGCGTGGGTACGGTGCAGGGTGAGCAGGAAGTGCGCGTCGGTGCTGAACATCGCTGAGCTCCATTTCGGTCCGGTTCTCGTCGCTGATGTCCACTCTTCGCCGGAAGGCACCCCGGGCACATTGGTGTGCCGCCTCATGTCTGCCGTGCCGGCCTCCTTAGTTCCGCCCCTTTACGACGCCCGACCCCCGTAAGGTCCTTACCCGGCCGGTCCGGCGCCCGCCCGGTCGAAGGCGATGCCGCCCGGGGTGGGCTCGGGGGCCGCGGGCCCGGCCGGGGATCGGGCCGGCAGCCCCGGCCCACTAGACTCCGTTGCATGGCAAAGGCGCAGGAGAAGGTGTCGTTCGGCCAGCGGCTGAAGCAGATCGGGATGGTGTTCTCGTTCACCGCCAAACGCGACAAGTGGTTCGTGCCGCTCGCCGCCGTCGCGGTGCTGGTCCCGCTCGCGCTCACCGTGGTCGCGGTCCTGGCCTGGGGCTGGCTGTGGCTGCCGATCGGCATCCTGCTCGCGCTGCTCGCCCTGCTGATCGTGCTCAACCTGCGCTCCAACCAGGCGATGATGAACGCGGCCGAGGGGCAGCCGGGGGCGGCGGCCTCGATCCTGGAGAGCATGCGGGGTGACTGGCGGGTCACCCCGGCGGTCAGCTCCACCACCCAGATGGACATGGTGCACCTGGTCGTCGGCAAGCCCGGGGTGATCCTGCTCGGCGAGGGCAACCCGCAGCGGACCCGCAGCCTGCTCGGCCAGGAGAAGCGGCGGCTCGCCAAGGTAATCGGCACCGCCCCGCTCTACGACTACCTGATCGGCCAGGGCGACGACGAACTGTCGATCCGCAAGCTGCGTACGACCCTGTTGCGGCTGCCGCCGAACCTCAAGGGCAAGGACGTGAACGCCCTCGACAAGCGGCTCAAGGCGCTCTCCGCGGCCCGACCGCAGCTGCCGAAGGGCGCGATCCCGAAGAACATGCGCCCGCCCAAGGGGGCATTCCGGCAGATGCGCGGCCGGTAGTCCGGATCACGACGTGCAGGCCCGGGTGGTCGAGGACGGCACCACCGGCTGAGCCGGGGCGAGTCGGTCGGCGACCTGCCGCAGCATCGCCGCCGTGCTCCGCCGGAACCGGCCCGGGCCGCCGCCCGGGATCGACTCCCGGTCCGGCCGGACCGGTGCGTCCGGCCGGGCGGACATGACGTGCCGCTCGGTCGCACCGAGCGCGAGGTGGTAGCCGACGGGATCCATGGTCACTTCCTTTCGACGGGACCGGTCGAGGCGCGGACGACCAGGTCGGTGGGGAGTAGCACCTGACGGGCGGCGGGGTCCTCGGGCGGGTCCAGCAGCAGCCGGCCGGCGATCGCGCCCTTCTCCACCGCCGGTTGCCGGATCGTGGTGAGCCCGGCGGCGGCAGCCTCCGGGATGTCGTCGAAGCCGGTGACCGAGACGTCCCGGCCGGGTCGGAGGCCCCGGGCGGCGAGCGCGTCGAGCACCCCGAGTGCCAGCAGGTCGGTCACGGCCAGCACCGCCGTGGGCCGGTCCGCGCGATCCAGCGCGTACGCCGCCGCGCCCGCCCCCTCGGCCCGGCTGTTCGCGCCGGCGTTGCAGAGCAGCAGGTCACCCCAGCCGACACCGCCCTCGGCCAGCCCCTCGGCGAAGCCCCGCAGCCGCTCGCGGGTGACGTCGTAGCGGATCTCGGCCGGGTCGGCGACGCTGACCGGACCGGTCCGGCGCTGCGCGACCAGGAAGTCGGAGACCACCGCGACCCGGCGGTGACCCAGCCGGGCGAGGTGACTGCCGACGGTACGGGCGGCGGCGACCTCGTCGATCCCCACGTACATGGTGTCCGGTCCCGCCCCAACCGGGAGTTCGGCGGCGACGGTCGGCAGGCCACGGGACCGGGTCACGTCCAGCGCTCTGTGCCAGGCCGGTACGCAGTAGACGCAGAAGCCGTCGACCGCCGCGTTCCGGACCGCCTGGATGCCGGCCTCCTCCTCCGACTCGGAGAGCGGGACCAGCAGCAGGCCGCTGCCGTGCCGCTCGGCGGCCTCGGCGATGCCCCGGAGGAACTGCACCGCGTACGGGTCGGTGAAGGCGTACGAGAGTGCCGAGGTGAAGAGCACGCCGATCGCCCCGACCCGGCCCCGGCGCAGCGACCGTGCCGTCGGGTCCGGCCCCGGGTAGCCCAACCGGCGGGCCGCCTCGTGGATCTTCTCCCGCAGCGCTGGTGACAACTGGTCCGGCCGGCTGTACGCGTTGGAGACCGTACTGCGGGACACGCCCACGGCGTCGGCCACGGTTTGCAGTGTCGGCTTCACCGGCCCACCTTCTGTATCGATCCAGTACCCTTCTGGATCGATACAGTACGCCCGTCCAGCGCGACGCGCCAGGGGAGTTCCCGGATGGTTGCCCGACGTACCCGACGAACCCGCGATGCGCCGGAACGAACTCAGCCCGCCGGTTCGGAGCCCGGCTCAACGCCCTCAGCGGGCCGGCTCAACGCCCTCAGCGGGCCGGTTCGGAGCCGGTGGGACGCGTCGGCGGCACCGGCAGCACGATCGAGCCGGCCGCCCGGTCGTGCAGGCCACGCTTGCGGTCGTCCATGATCAGCGCCGGGATGACCAGCCCGAGCAGGGCACCCCGGAGCAGCGCGCGGAGGATGCCGATCCGGCCGCCGTCGGCGTACCCGACACATCTGAGCCGGCACACCCACATGCCCGGGGTCTGCGCGAAGAGGCCGATGAAGAAGCCGTAGACGACGATCAGCGTGAGGACCGGAGCCCAGCCGTCGGCGATCGGGTCGGCGTAGAGGTTGGTGGCGAGCAGGCAGAGGATCCAGTCGATGCTCAGCGCGCCGAACCGGCGCGCCAGGCTCGGCGGCGGGCTGGTCGGGTCGGCCACCGGGGCGAGCGGAGCGCCGCTGTTCTGCTGTGCTGCCACGGTCAACCAGGGTATCGGCCGGCGGCGACCACGCCCCGCCAGGCTCCGCCGACCGGGACGCCCGTCACTCCGGACGCCGGCCCGCCGACACCTCCGGCGACCGGTACGCCGGGCTCGCACAGCCGTACGCCGGCCAACTCGACCGAGATCGAAACGCGGCAAACTCGGCCAACCGGCCAAACCGGAGTATCATCCCGGAGTAGACCCGAGGCGTCCACCTGCGGGGATCACGCTCCGCAGACGACGTAACACGGCAGAAACATCAGAGACATGCTCGGGCAATCGCATGGCCATAGCGTCGCCACCAGCCTAGCCATCAGTGGACGTGCCAGGAGGACGTGTGTTCGCCAACCCCGAGGAACTCCTGCGATACCTCAAAAACGAGGACGTACGGTTCGTCGATGTTCGTTTTTGTGACCTGCCCGGCGTGATGCAGCACTTCAACCTGCCGGTCGAGTCGTTCGACGAATCGGTCTTCACCGACGGTCTCGCCTTCGACGGATCGTCGATCCGCGGCTTCCAGGCGATCCACGAGTCGGACATGCTGCTGCTCCCCGACGTCGCCACCGCCTTCATCGACCCCTTCCGGACGAACAAGACGCTGGCGCTGAACTTCTTCATCCACGACCCGTTCACCCGCGAGGCATACTCCCGGGACCCGCGCAACGTGGCGAAGAAGGCGGAGGCCTACCTGGCGGCCAGCGGTATCGCCGACACCGCGTACTTCGGCCCGGAGGCCGAGTTCTACATCTTCGACTCCGTCCGGCACGAGACCTCGGCACACCAGGCCTTCTACTACATCGACTCGATCGAGGGCGCCTGGAACACCGGTCGCGAGGAGGAGGGCGGCAACCGGGGCTACAAGACGCCGTACAAGGGGGGCTACTTCCCGGTCCCGCCGGTCGACCACTACGCCGACCTGCGCGACCAGATCGTCCAGCGGCTGCTCGGCGCCGGCTTCACCGTCGAGCGCTCGCACCACGAGGTGGGCACCGCCGGCCAGGCTGAGATCAACTACAAGTTCTCCACCCTGCTGCACGCGGGCGACCAGCTCCAGCTCTTCAAGTACATCGTGAAGAACACCGCCTGGGCGAACGGCAAGACCGCGACCTTCATGCCGAAGCCGCTCTTCGGCGACAACGGCTCCGGCATGCACACCCACCAGAGCCTCTGGCTGAACGGTGAGCCGCTGTTCTACGACGAGACCGGCTACGCCGGCCTCTCGGACACCGCCCGCTGGTACATCGGCGGCCTGCTGCACCACGCACCGTCGTTGCTGGCCTTCACCAACCCGACGGTCAACTCGTACCGCCGGCTGGTCCCGGGCTTCGAGGCCCCGGTCAACCTGGTCTACTCGCAGCGGAACCGGTCCGCCTGCACCCGCATCCCGGTCACCGGCAGCAACGCCAAGGCGAAGCGGGTCGAGTTCCGGGTGCCGGACCCGTCGGCCAACGTCTACCTGGCGTTCTCGGCGATGATGATGGCCGGTCTGGACGGCATCAAGAGCAAGATCGAGCCGCCGGAGCCGATCGACAAGGACCTCTACGACCTCCCGCCGGAGGAGTGGGGCTCGGTCAAGCAGGTGCCCGGCTCGCTGCCCGAGGTGCTCGACTCGCTGGAGGCCGACCACGACTTCCTGCTGGAGGGTGGCGTCTTCACCCCCGACCTGATCTCCACCTGGGTCGAGTGGAAGCGCGCGAACGAGGTGGACCCGGTCCGACTGCGGCCGACCCCGCACGAGTTCGCCATGTACTTCGACGTCTAGGACCAACCGCCACCCCGGGGTCGTGCGACCCGCACGGCCCCGGGCACAGGCGACACCGGCACGTTGGGCGCGCCGTCGACCAACCCCGCCAGGGGCTCGGTCGGCGGCGCGCCGCACTGTCTCCAGGGCCGGGCTCAGATCACCCTGATCGCCCGGAACTCGTCATCCTCGACGAGGTCCGCCGGCCCGGCGGGACACCATCCTTCGATAGCTTCGTCACCGTTATAGCTCGGTAGCCGATATACTCCCCCGCATGATCACACCTGTTCCGCTGCGGGAGCCGACGTTCCTGATCCTCACCGCCCTCGCCCGGGAGCCGATGCACGGCTACGGCATCGTCACCGAGGTCGCCGCGCTCTCCGACGGTCGGCTTACGCTGCGACCTGGCACTCTCTACGGCGCCCTCGACCGGCTCACCGACGAGGGCCTGGTCGAGCCAGACCGGGAGGAGATCGTGGGCGGCCGGCTCCGCCGCTACTACCGGCTCACGGACACCGGCGGCACGGTGCTTGCCGCCGAGACCGAACGGTTGCGCCGCAACGTTGAGGCCGCCAGCCAACGCCTGCTAGCCCGTGCCGCCCAAGCGTCGGAGGGCTCAGCCGCCCGTCCGGCGCCGGCGGTCCGCCCCGCCATCCGGCTCGCGGGAGGCCCGGCATGACCGAGCAGCCCGGCACGACCGAGCAGCCCGACGGGACCGGGCAGGGCGGTCCGACCGCCGAGGTGAGTCGGCTGGAGCGGCGCTACCGGCGACTGCTGCACGCGTACCCGAGCCGCTACCGGTCCAGCCGGGGCGACGAACTGGTCGGGACGTACCTCGATCTGGTGGATCAGGATCGGCGCTGGCCCTCCCGGCACGACGCCGTCGACGTGCTGCGTGGCGGGCTGCGGCAACGGCTGCGCGAGCAGGGCGCCCTCGGGCTCGCCGCCAGCGTGCCGATCGCCGCGACGATCGCTGTGGGCACGCTGGCGGCGCTCGCGGCGTTCCTGCTCATCCAGGTCGAGTTCACGAACCTGCCGGCCCACGTGCTGCCTGCGCAGGTCGGCCCGGCACAGACCCTCGGGGTGTTCCTCTGGATCGGCTGGCTGCTGGCCGCGCTCGCCACGACAGTGCTGCCGGGCCGCTGGGCACGCCGGGGCGTTGCCGCTGCCATCCTGCTGACGCTGACCGTGATCCCGGCTTCACCGCTGTCCGGGCTGCCCCGGCCCCCGCTCTACGTGCTCGTCCCGGTGTTGGCGTTCGGCCTGACGGCGCTGGCGCTGCCCGCCCGTCCTGGCTGGGCGGGCCGGATCCCGCCGTTGCTCGGGGCACTGACCGGTACGGCCGCGGCCGCGCTGTTCGAGGTCGTCGAAGGCAGCGGGAACTGGTTCACCAGTTACAACTCCACGGTCGAGGTCCTGGGAACGGCGGGTGTGGGGTTGGTCGGGCTGGCTCTGGCCTTCGGTCTCGTTCGGGCGGTCACCGGTGACAGCACTGCACTGTGGTCGGTCGTACTGCTGGTGACCCCGGCCGGTCTGCTCGGGATCCGACCGATCGCCGACTGGTACTGGGGCGGCGCCTCGACCTGGCGCGAACTCGCCGCCACCACCGCCGTGCTCCCGCTGCTCGGCGCGGGCCTGCTCCTGGCCGTGGTCGCCTGGCACGGCGCACGGTACCGCGCGATCCGGGCACGCGCGGCCGGCAACCCGTGCCCGACCTGCGGGCAGGTATCCGACGCCGCGCGGCGGGCCCGGGCAACGCCCTGATCAGCCCGGCGCGGGAGCGAGTTGGCGAGGGATTCGCCACCACCTCGACCAGCAGGCGTTGAGCTGACACGGACGCGGCGCCCCTCGCCTGTACCCGACCGGTTCGCCAGGCCGATCGGGGACTTCAGCGCCCCGGCCTTGCGTGCCGCCGTCGCCGCAACGGCGGCACGCAAGGCCGGGGGCCAGCATGGCGAGGTAGCCCCTCGCCACTGCTGACCCGCCTCATCACCCGACAGATCGGGGTGCCGGAGCAACCTGGGCAAGGAGTTCGCGTACCACCTCGACCAGCAGGTCGACCTCCGCCTCGGTGGTCCGCCAGTTCACGATCGCCGGGCGGAGCGCGACCCGGCCGTCGTAGACGGTGGTGCCGGCGAAGACCCGGCCGTCGTCGAGCAGGGCCGCACCGAGCCGCCGGTTGAGGTCGTCCAGTTCCTCCGGCGGCACGTGCCCGGGGGCGGCCCGGAAGCAGACGATGCAGAGCGGCACCTCGGCCAGCCGCTCCAGGTCCGGCGCCTCGTCCACCAGCCGGGCGAGGCGCTGGGCCAGGTCGAGCTGCCGCTCCACCATCGCCCGGTGGCCCTCCCTCCCGTACGCGGCCAGGGTCGCCCAGATCGGCATCGACCGCGCCCGCCGGGACGACTCCGGCCCGTGCACGGCATAGTCCACCGGCCCGGGCTGCCCGGACCACAGTGGGCTGCCCGGCCCCGGCAGGTACGTCGTGCCGGGCATCCCGAAGGCGACCGGTAACCGGGCCGGCTCGCGGAGGAACGCGAACCCGCTCTCGTACGGTACGTTGAGCCACTTGTGCCCGTCACAGGCGATCGAGTCGGCCCGCTCGATCCCGCGCAGCAGCCCGACGGTCCGGGGCGAGAGCGCGGCGAAGATCCCGAACGCGGCGTCCACGTGCAACCAGGCGCCGTACCGCTCGGCGAGGTCGGCGAGTACGTCGACCGGGTCGAAGTCGCCCGCGTTCACCTCACCGGCGTTGGCGATCAGCACCGCCGGCCCGTCCAGCTCGGCGAGGCGCCGCTCGATCGCCGGCAGGTCGACCCGGCCCACCCGGTCCCGGGGGTACACCTCGACGGTGTCCCGGCCGTGGCCGAGCATCTGCAACGCCTTGCGGGCGCTGGCGTGCAGGTAGCCGCCGGAGAGCACCGGCATCCGGGGCAGCGTGACCAGCCCGTCCGCCGCCACGTCGACGCCGTGCTGCTCGGCCCACCAGTGCGTGGCGACGGCCAGCGAGGTGAAGTTCGCGAAGGTGGCGCTGGCGACCAGCGCTCCGCCGTACCGGTCGGGCAGCCCGAACAGCTCGCGCAGCCAGCGCAGCGCGACCGCCTCCAGCTCGGCGGCGAGCGGGGAGGAGGCCCGGAAGGCGGCGTTCTGGTCCAGCAGTGCGGCGGTCCAGTCACCGGCGAGCGCGGCCGGGGTGGCACCGCCGACGACGAAGTGGAAGAACCGTGGCCCGGTGGAGTGGATCGCGGCGGCGGTGCCGATCCGGAGCAACCGGTCCAGGGCGGCGGCCGAACCGACGCCCCGCTCCGGCAGCCCGCCGTCGACGCCTCCCACCTCGGCCAGCTCCCGCAACAGGGTCTCGGTGGCCTGGTCACGGACCGGGCGGTCGGCCAGCGAGTCCAGGTACGGGGCAGCGGCGGCCCAGACCTGTTCCAGCGCCGCCATCGGATCCCGCTCGTGCAGTGGATCAGCCATGCCAACCTCCGGAACCGATCTTGCCAGCAGTGCCACGGGCCAGCCTGCCATCGCCGTACCTGCGGCCGGCACAGCCAATCAGCACCCGGTGGTCGTCCGGAACGCGGTGGAACGGCGTTGTGCGAAACAGCACAGCACAGACCCGGCCCGGTGCCCGGTGCCGGCGAGATCGGGTCGGCTCGGCGAGTCGCGTAACCGACTCAGCTTCGCCGTCCGACCGGTCGTACGATTTCCGTCGCTGTTGGTGCCGCTGTCCCGGAGCTGGACCTCGGGCCGTTCGCCGGAAACGGCCGGCTCACCGTGTGGGCGAACCCCGGTCAGACGTTCCACAACGCCGAGGGCGTGCGGATCAGGCGGGACTGACCCGGCCCGCCGCTCAGGCGGGGCAGCGCGGTCCCATCCCGGTAAGACTGCCGGTGATCCGGTACCGGCCGGGCCCCGTCGCCCGCAGCACGGTCCAGTCGCCGTGCGGGGCGAGGCAGGCGCCAGCGCCGCCCTCGACCCGGAGCCATCTCGACCAGCGCAGCCGGACCAGCGTCTCCCCGGCGGCCGGTACGTCGACCGCCAGCTCCGCCGACGTCGCCCGCACCAGTTCCGCACCCGGGGTGCCCGGCCCCGGCCCGTCGGCACCGTCCGGCAGATCACTCCCGTCCACCGCCGCGCCCGACCCGATCGCCTCCACCATGGACGGCGAGTCGGTGACGGCATACAGCGTCCAGTCCGGGTGCTGCCAGACCGGGGTCAGGTACGACAGCCCGCCCCGGATCAGTTCCGCCTCCCGGCGGCCTACCCAGGACGGCTCCGCCCCGGCCAGCGCGACGTACCGGACGCCGTTGTCCCGCAGCCAGGAGCCGTACGACTGCGCGTCGACGCTGCCGTCCAGGAAGAGCCGGTTGTGTGCCTGGTCAGCCTGGCGCAGCCAGCCCCGGGCCAGCGGCGCGGCCTCCGGCACGTACGCCGCCTCCCAGTAGTTCGCCGTCGGCACCACCTCGATCCGGCCGGGCGGCCGGCGGGTCAGCTCGGCCAGCAGCGGCTGGAAGTAGCTCCGGGACGCCGTCGGGTCGCCGGCCGCCCGCAGGTCGGCCACGGAGACCGGCGGCTCCACCACCGCGACCAGCGCCACGCTCGCGACCAGCGCGAATCCGGCCGCCCGCCGGGACCAGCCCCGGGCGAGTCCGGCCGGCAGCGTCCCGTAGCCCACCAGCACCGGCAGCGCGAACATCGCGGCCAGCCGGGTGGCGTTCAACCCGACCGGTGTCCGGATGGCGAACGCCGCCAGCACTCCGAGGGTGGCCAGCACGGCACCGGTCCGCAGTGCACGGCGGCTCGGCACCAGCAGTGCGACCAGCGCACTCGCCAGTGCCGCCGTAAGGGTGTCGGTGAGGCTGATGTTCATCCAGCCGCCCGCCCCGAAGGCCAGCCCCAGCCCGGCCACCGGCACCCCGGACCCGACCGCCAGCACCGCCCCGTCGGCCACTCCCGACGGCCAGCGACGCCGGCCCCGATCCGTGCCCTCCTCGCTCCGCACGCCACCGGCCGACCGCCCGGGGAGCACGGCCGACAGCGCCGGAGGTAGGGCCGATCGCGCCGGGAGAGAGGCAGCCAGGGCCAGCGCGACCCCGGCGAGCCCGACGAAGAGTCCGGCCACCGGGCTCGCCGCGCCGGCCAGCGCGGCCGCGCTCCCGGCCGCCAGCCACCGCAGTCCCGGCCGGACCGGACTGGTCAGGGCCAGCAGGGCGAGCAGCCCGAAGGCCACTCCGATCGCGTAGGTGATCCGGCCGGAGACCAGGTTGCCGGCGACGCAGGCGGCGCCGACCAGCCCGCCGAGCAGCGGCCGCCGGGCACCGGTCCGCACCATCAGCAGCGCCAGCGCCGCCGCCGAGCCGAGCAGCGCGAGCGCACCGGCCAGCCGGGGGCCGAGCGCGTCGGCGCCGAGCCAGTGCATCAGCGGCGGCGTGAACAGGCTGTAGCCGTACGGGGAGATGCCCGCGTACCAGCCGAGGTCGAGCGGGGCGGATCCGTGCCGGCCGAAGAAGTTGGCCCGGGCGACCTGCGCGGACAGGTCGGTGCCGAGCGGCGGGGCGAGCAGGAAGGCGACTGCCAGCACGCCGGCCAGGCCGACCGCGCCGCACAGGACCCGGGTGAGCCGGCGCCGGTCAGGCATTGAGCACGCGTTCCGCCGCCGCCCGGCACCGGCGCGCCGTCCGCAGGTACTGGTCCAGGAACTCGCCCGGGTCGTGGCCGCCGAGCAGGCGTACCACGCCGGCCAGCTCCACTCCGTGCCGGGGCAACTGGTCGCCGGACCGGCCGCGTACCAGCATCAGCGCGTTGCGGACCTGGGCGGCCATGCTCCACCCGGTGGCCATCGCGGCGGCATCGGCACCGTCGATCACCCCGGCCTCCCGGGCGGCGGCCAGCGCGTCGAGGGTACGCGTGCAGCGCAGTTCGGGGAGCCGGCCGGCGTGCCGGAGCTGGCTGAGCTGCACCGCCCACTCCACGTCGGCCAGCCCGCCCCGGCCCAGTTTGGTGTGCGTGGCCGGATCGGCGTTCCGGGGCAGCCGTTCGGTCTCCACGCGGGCCTTGATCCGGCGGATCTCCACCACCTGTTCCCGGCTCAGTCCCTGCTCCGGATAGCGCACCGGATCGGCGACCGCCTCGAACTCGCGGCCGAGGTCGGCGTCGCCGCAGACGTACCGGGCCCGCAGCAGCGCCTGCGCCTCCCAGACCTTCGACCAGCGGGCGTAGTACTGCGCGTACGCGCCGAGGCTGCGGACCAGCGGTCCCTGCCGCCCCTCCGGGCGCAGGTCGGCGTCGACGCCGAGCGGCGGGTCGGCGGCCGGCATGCCGAGCAGCCGGCGCAGCTCCTCGGCGATCGCGCGGGCCGCCGCACTGGCCGCGTCCTCGGCCACCCCGGGCGGCGGGTCGTAGACGAAGAGCACGTCGGCGTCGGAGAGGTAGTTCATCTCGTACCCGCCGAGCCGGCCCACGCCGATCACCGCGAACCGCAGTCCGGGCATCGCCGGCTGGGTCGCCTGGGCCACCCGCAGCGCCGCCCCCAGGGTGGCGTCGGTGACGGCGGAGAGCGCCGCTCCGACGGTGAGCACGTCGGAGTCGCCGACGACCCCGGCCGGGGCCGGTTCCGGGCCGACGGTCCCGGCCACCCCGGTCGGACCGACCGGGGCCAGCGACCCCGCCCGGTACAGCACGTCGGCGCAGGCGATCCGGATCAGTTCCCGGCCGCGCAGCGCCCGGACGGACCGGATGGCCTCGGTCGGGTCGGCCGGTCGCGGTCCCCGGACGACGAGGTAACGGTCGGCGGCGGCGGCGAAACCGTCCCGGAGCACCTCGGTGTCCCGGGGGGTCAGCTCGGCGTCGTCGGCAAGCAGCCGGAGCGCCTCCGGATCCCGGGCCAGCAGGTCGGCGACGTAGCGGGAGACCGCCAGGGTACGGGCCAGCCGGCGGGCCACCGGCCCCTCGTCGCGGAGCAGCCGCAGATACCACGGGGTGCCGCCGAGCTTGTCGGAGACCTGGCGGTAGTTGAGCAGCCCCCGGTCCGGCTCGGGCGCGTCGGCGAACTCCTGGAGCAGTACCGGCAGCAGGGTGCGCTGGATCGCCGACGTCCGGGTCACCCCGCCGGTCAGCGCCTCCAGGTGCCGCAGCGCCCGGGTCGGGTCGGCGAAGCCGAGGATCTCCAGCCGGTTCCGGGCCGCCTCCGGGGTGAGCCGCAGCCCGTCGGCGGGCACCCGGGCGACCGCCTCCAGCAGCGGCCGGTAGAGCAGTTTGGCGTGCAGCCGGCGTACCTCGGTGGCGTGGCCGACCCAGTCGGCCCGGAACGCCTCGACGGCGTCCCGGCCGGGCAACGCGGTGTAGCCGAGCGCGTGGGCCAGCCAGCGCAGCGCCGGACGGTCCGCCGGCACCGTGTGGGTACGCCGCAGTCCCTGCAACTGGAGCCGGTGCTCGACCCCCCGGAGGAACCGGTACCCGCGCAGCAGCGCCTCGCCGTCGGCCCGCCCGACGTAGCCGCCGGCGACCAGGGCCCGCAGCGCCGGGATGGTGCCCGGGGCCCGCAGCGACTCGTCGATCCGGCCGTGCACGAGCTGGAGGAGCTGCACCGCGAACTCGATGTCCCGCAGCCCGCCCGGCCCGCGCTTGATCTCCCGCTCCAGCTCGCGCGGCGGGATGTTGTCGATGATCTTGCGACGCATCGCCCGGACGTCCTCGACCGCCTCCGGCCGTTCGGCCGCCCGCCAGACCAGCGGGGCGAGCGCGTCGATCCACTCCTGGGCCAGCGCGGCGTCCCCGGCGGCCGGGCGGGCCTTGAGCAGCGCCTGGAACTCCCAGGTCCGGGCCCAGCGGCGGTAGTAGGCGAGGTGGCTGGCGAGGGTACGCACCAGCGGCCCCCGGTTGCCCTCCGGCCGCAGCGCCGCGTCCACCGGCCAGGCCACCAGTCCGCAGATCTGGATCAGGCGGGTCGCCACCCGGGTGGCGGCCGGCAGGTCCTCGTCGGCGGCGGCCACGAAGATGACGTCGACGTCGGAGACGTAGTTCAGCTCGTTGCCGCCGCACTTGCCCATCGCCACCACCGCCAGCCGGGGCACCGGAGTCCCCTCCGGCAGTTCGCCGACCGCGATAGCGTACGCGTCGGCCAGGGTGGCGTCGGCCAGCGCCGACAGCGCCGCCATGGTCTGCTCCAGGCCGCGCCCGCCGGTCAGGTCGGCCGCCGCGATCCGCAGCAGGGCCAGCCGGTACGCCTGGCGCAGCGCCGCCACCACCGGCAGCGCCCCGGATCCGCCGTCCGGTCCGGATCCGTCACCCGCCCCGGTCGAGTCCGGGTGCAGCAGCCCCTCGGCGTTCGGCGGCAGCCCGTCGGCTCCGGTACGCAGTGCCCGCCACTGCTCGGGGTTGGCCACCAGGTGGTCGCCGAGCGCGGACGAGGCACCCAGGATGGCGACCACCCGCCGGCACAGCCCCGGGTCGGCGTGCAGGGCGGCGAGCAGGGTCTCGCCGCCGTCCTCCGTCGCCGGGGCGACACCCGCCGCTGCCGTCGAGCCGGCCGGGGCGGCTGAGCGGCGTTCCGCCTCGACGATCCGGTGCAGCTGGCGCAGCGCGAGGTCCGGGTCGGCGGCCCGGGAGAGCGCGGTGAGCAGTTCGCCGGCCGGCTCGTCGACCGGCTCCTGGGTGTCGGTGTCCCACAGCCCGAGCCCGTCCGGCCCGAGCAGGTCGGCGGCCCGGCCGACCCCGACGCCGCCGGCCCGTTCCCCGTCGCCCACGCCGAAGCCGTACCGGGCGAGCCGGCCGGCCGCGCTGGTCGGTCTGCTCATCGACAGCGGCCCCCGGTCTCCCTCATCGGCGGCAGCTCCCGGTCCCTGTCATCGGCGGCAGCTCCCGGTCTCCGTCATCGGCGGCGGCTCCTACTGCCCGAGCAGCGGCAGCGTCGGCCGGGGCGGGACGCCGTCGAGCCGCCCCTGGGCCAGGGCCGCGAACCGGGCCGCGAACGGCTGCCACACCTCTTCCACGTCGGCCAGCACCTCGGCGCAGGCGGCCACCACCAGCTCGGGGTCGTAGTCCAGCGCGGCCAGCGTCGCCGAGTCGGTCGCCCAGTCGGCAATCATCGCGGCGTCGCACTCGATGTGGAACTGGAGCCCCCAGGCCCGGTCACCGAGCCGGAACGCCTGGTGCGGATAGCGGGTCGAGGCGGCCAGCAGGGTGGCGCCCTGCGGCAACTCGGTGATCTCGTCGACGTGCCACTGGAACACGTCCGGGATCATCGGCACGTACCGGAACAGCGGGTCGCGCTCGGCGGCGTCCCGCTTGCCGACGACGCTCGGCCCGACCTCCGGCCCGGCGGCGCTCCGCTGCACCGTCCCGGCGTGCGCGGTGGCCAGCAGTTGGGCGCCGAGGCAGATCGCCAGGGTCGGCACCCGGTGCCGGACCGCCTTGCGGAGCAGCCCCTCCAGGGCCGCGAACCAGGGCGCCCCGGGCGTGCCGTCGGGTGCCGGGTACGGATGCTGGGGGCCGCCGAGCACGACGAGCGCGGCGTACCCGGTCAGGTCGTCGGGCAGCGCGTCCCCGGCGTACGGCCGCAGCACCGCCAGGTCGAGGCCGGCCTCGGTGAGCCACTCCCCCAGCCGGCGGGCGTCGTCCGTCGGGTCGTTCTCGATCACCAGTGCGGTCGCGGCGCCGCCCGCGCTGCCGGTGTCGCTCTCGGTTCCGGTCTCGATTGCCACGGTGTCGAGGCTATCCGGTGCGCCGGACGCCCACCGATAGGCTCGGGGCCGAACGGAGTGAGGAGGCGGGGTGCCCGACGATCAGACGGTACGACCACCGGCGCTGCGGCCCGGCGACACGGTGCTGCTGGTGTCGCCGTCCGGCCCGACCCGGCCGGAACGGGTCGCCCGTGGGGTGGAACTGCTCACCAGTTGGGGCCTTCGTCCCGTCCTCGCCCCGAACGCGTACGCCCGGCGCGGTTACCTGGCCGGCGACGACGCGCTGCGCGCCGCCGACCTCAACGCGGCCTTCGCCGACCCGGCGGTGCGCGGCGTGCTCTGCACCCGGGGCGGCTACGGCGCGCAGCGGGTGGTCGACGCGATCGACATGTCGGTGGTACGCCGCGACCCGAAGGTGGTGGCCGGGTTCTCCGACATCACCGCGCTGCAACTCGCGCTCTGGCGGGGCGCCCGGCTGGCCACCGTGCACGGCCCGGGAGCGGCCTGGCTCGACGAGCGCACCCCGCCGGTCTCGGCCGAGTCGCTACGGGCCGCGCTGATGTGCCGCGAGCCGGTGGTGGTGCACCGGCTGCCGACCGAGGAGACCGCGAGTGTGCTGGTCCCCGGGGTGGCCACCGGTCCGCTGCTGGGCGGCAACCTCTGCCTGCTCACGCACTCCCTGGGTACCCCGGACATGCCGGATCTGACCGGCGCGATCCTGCTGGTGGAGGATGTCGGGGAACCGCCGTACAAGGTCGACCGGATGCTCACCCACCTGCGCCGGTCCGGGGTGTTGGCCGGGGTGGCCGGGGTGGCGGTCGGCCAGTTCACCGACTGCGCGGACGGCTGGGCGGTCGGGGTGGCCGAGGTGCTGGCCGAGCGGCTCGGCGACCTGGGCGTACCGGTGCTCGGCGGGCTGCCGATCGGGCACGGCGTCGGGCAGCTCACCGTGCCGGTCGGCGTACCGGCGACGCTGGACGCGGACGCCGGCACCCTGACCGTGACGCCGGCCGTACGCTGATCCACGCCTCCGACCGCTCCCGGCTCCACCGCTGACGCCCGCCCGCCCGGACTCCGCCGCTTACCCGCGCGACTCGTCGTCCTCCGGCCACGTCGGGCCGCCGGGCTACTCCACCGGCTCGGGCTCGGGCGCCTCGTCGGCTGACGCCAGCGCCCGTTCGAACCTGACGCGTAGCGCCGGCCAGCCGGCGAGGAGCCCGTCGGTCTCCAGCGGAGTCAGCGCGGTCCTCACCTCGCGCGTCATCCCCGCCTCGACAAGTCGCACGAGCACCTCGGCCCCGAGTTTCTCGTCGCCGGTGCCGTACGTCCGCAATGCCTTCGCGAGCAGCCCACCGAGTCGCCGGTCGACTCCCCTGGATCCGGCCAGCAGCGTAAGCCCGCACCGCAGCAGCCGATCGCGGTGTTCGCGATGCACGCCCCTGCCCACCATCTCCTCCAGCACGTCCACGGCCAGGTGCAGTGGTAGTTCGACCTCGCCGGCCAGCCGGTCGAGCAGAAGCCCGAAGACCCAGCCCCGATGCTGCCCGTCGATCGCGTCCAACAGTCTGGCGAGCCGGAGGTAGGAGTCCCGGCGCTCCGTCGCCTCGCCGACCGCGACCGGTGCGGCGAGGAAGGTCAGCAGCTCGTACACCAGCGAGGTGGCCGTCGAGGCGGATCCCACCAGGAAGCCGTTGATCCCGTGGCCCAGCGACGACGACGGCTCGAGCGCGTGCACCAACACGTCGTCGTCGATCCCGCACCGGAAGTACGCCCGCCGCGCCACCAGCTCCCAGGACTGTCCGCCCCGGTTGAACATCGCCAAGGCCACGTCCCCGGGCAGCACCATGTCGTACGTCCAGAGTGGATCGATCGGCGGTACGCCCGCCTCGGCCGGATCGGCCACCAGGTGCAGCGAGATGTCCCGGCTGCCGTCCTCGGCCCGGACCCGGTCGAGCGCCAACGCGTCCACCAGACTGCTCCAGTCCTCGGAGCCGAGCTGGGACTGCCACAGCAGGGTCTCCCGATGCCAGACCGGCACCACGTTCCGGTCCGGATACAGGCGGCTGACCCGCAGCGTGCCGGCAGCGCAGACCGTCAGCAGCAACAGGTTGGCGCTGTACGCGGCATGCCGCGCCGGCACCGGCAACCCGCGCGGCTGGTACGAGTCGAACCGTCTGGCCAGCCGGGTGTGGTGTGCGGCCCGGAACAGCCCGACCAGCAGCTCCGCCAGGGCCTTCCGGCGGGCGACGGGGGCGGTCGACATGAGGCCACGCAGGAAGCCGAGAATCGGCGCCCGCCCGCTCAGCGCCGCGTAGGAGAGCAGCGCGTGCAGCAGGTCGTCGTCGGCCGGACCGCCCCGCAGCGACATCATCGTGACGGCCTCCCGGGCCACGATGTCGTTCAACACCTGCCAGGTGAACCGGGCGACCAGGAATTCGCCGAAGGTGGCGTGCAGGAACTCGTACGTCTCCAGTTGCTCGTCGTCGCGGAGCGCACGTGACCGGTGCACGAAGAAGAACCGGCCGAGTACGATCTCGGCGTGCCGCAGCGGGGCCCGCAGCCCGGCGTCGATGCGGGGCGCGGGGACCGGCCCGAAGAGCGCCAGCAGGTCGTTCTCCAGTTCGGCTTCGCTGATCCACTGCGCGTTCCGGTTGAACATCGCGAAGGCGACCACCGACAGCCGGCGCAACTCCGCTTCGACGGCATGCTCCACCTCGTGCTCGGGCAGCCCCGGACGGTGCTTCACCACCTCACGGCGGGCGAACCGGTGCAACAGCCGCCCGTAGAGGTCGTCCTGCCGCAACACGCCCGCCGAGCGCAGGGCGTTGTCGTCCGCGTCGTAGAGCGCGAGCATCAGCAGCAGCAACGGTTGCTCGGCCAGTTCACGGTGGGCGAGCACTGTCGACAGGTCCAACGGGGCGACGCCCCGGACGGCGAACTCCTGCGCGTTGACCTCGTTCCAGTTGGCCAGCCAGACGGCCACCCGCGACTCGTCGAACGGCTCCAGCCGGAGCGCGATGGTCCCCTCTGGCGCGCGGGCCCGATCGGCGACGCTGGTCCGGCTCGTCACCAGGACCACCAGCGGCCGATCCTGGTCGGCCTCCCGCCGCTGGAATGCCGCGACCTTGACCAGGTAGTCGGTCTGGCTGACCCCGGTCGCCTGGAGCAACTCGTCGAAGCCGTCGAGCAGGACCACCGGCAGGGCGTCGCCGGCCGACCGGACCAGCGCCGGCCAGTCCAGCCGCTCACCGGTGGCCTTGCGGACCGCGTACTCGATCTGGTCCTGTAGGTCGGCGGTGGCCGGCATGTCACGGACCACCAGCCGGACCGGCAGGAAGTCGGCGGCCGGCAGCCGGGCGGCGAGTACCCGGGTGAGGACGGACTTCCCGGAGCCGGGCTGGCCGAGCACCAGCAACGGCGCCTCGACCGCCCGGGGATTGGTGAGATAACCGGTGAGGAACTCGGACAGGTCGTCCCGCACGGGCTGCTCGGCCCACCAGGACTCCTCGCTGGGCCGGGCCGCCGGACCGAGTTCGGCGATCCGGTACAGCGGGGGCACGTAACCCGCGCCGAGGGTCGGTACCCGGATTCCGGCCGGCACGTCGCCGGACTCGACGACCGGGCGGGCCAGCTCGGCCGTGTACGCCCGGGTCAGCCCAGAGCGCCGCTCGGACGGCAGCCGCCCGGCGGTGGCCTCCGCGAGCAGCCGTTCCAGGTCGGCCAACGCGGCAGCCACCTCCCGCACCTCGGCCCGGGTGCCGTCGTGCTCGCGCAGTACGGCCCAGAACGCCACCTCCGGAAACTCGGCGGCGAGCCGGCCGAACAGTTCCTGGTGCCGTTCCTGCGCCCGACCGGGCAGCGCGCGCAGGACCTCCTCGAACGCCGCCTGCTTGGACCAGGTGAGCCGATCCCACACGGCAACCCCGGCGACGAACCTCCGCATCCCGTCCGCGGTCGTGGCGTAGTACTCCCCGAGCGCCGCCTGGAACAGCTCGTACGGCTGGTGTGGCCCGGGCACCGGCACCCCCTCCGCGAAGAGGCTGCCCAGCAGGGACTCGTCCGTCCGGCCCGCCCCGACGATCGCCTTCTCTTCCCACTCCGTCAGTTCGAGGTCGTGGAACCGGAACGGCAGTTCCGACTCCGCGAACGCCTCGAAGAAGGCGGTGACCACGAGTACCCGGTGCGCTGCCGCGAGCCGCTCGGTCCGGCCGTACCGGGACAACCCGGACCGCGCCTCGGAGAGCTTGCCGACGAGTTCGTGGCTGAGCCGGATGAACTCGGCCTTGGCGTCGAAGAGCGCGAGCACGGCCGGCGCCGCCACCGCCGCGCCGAGCAGCGCTCCCCCGGTGACCTTGTCCAGCGCGGTCACCACCGGGCTACGTGCTCCGCCGAGCAGCCGGGCGGCGTCGGCGTAACTCAGCATCCGGGGCATGCGGCGACTCCTGTCCGTCGGGACGTGCGGTACAAGCTTGGCGGTACCGGACAACCGGCGGTAGTGGGCAGTGACCGTCGGAAGCGGGCGCGAAGCGGCACGTGCCGGGGCGTGGCTCTCAGTCGACTGTCAGCCAGGCCGGCGTTTCCCAGCCGGCTGACAGCCGCCTCCGAACTACCGCCCAGCGTGGTGCCGCATGGTGGGTCGGACTGACAGCAGCACTCGCCGTAACGGCGTACGCGCCCAGGGAGGGGATTTCAGCATGAGCAACCTGCTTTCCCGGAAGAAGGTCCTCGGCGGTCTGATGGCCGCCGGAGTACTCACGGTGGGTCTCGCGGCCCCGGCCGTGGCCTTCGCGGAGGACGGGACCACGCCGGCACCGACCCCGTCGGCCTCGGCGGAGAGCGGCACGACCGCTCCGGAGCACGGCAAGCGCTGGGCGGAGCAGCGCGGCAAGCTGGCCGAGCAGCTCGCCGCGGAGTTGGGGGTGCCGCAGGACAAGGTCGAGGCGGCGTTGGCGAAGATCAAGGAGCAGCACCGGGCCGAGTGGAAGGACCGGGTCGAGCAGCGCGGCAAGGGTACGCCCGACGCGCGGTCGAAGGCCGATCGGGAGGCCATGCTGAAGGAGCGGCTCGACAAGGCGGTCTCGGACGGCAAGCTGACCCAGGAGCAGGCCGACGCCATCCTCGCGGCGGTCAAGGCCGGCGTCTTCCCCGCCTTCGGCGGCGGACACTGGGGTGGCCTGAAGCACGGCGGCCCGGCCGGTGCCCCGGCGGACGGCGGCGAGTCGGGCACCCCGGCCACGAAGTAGTACTCCCGGCCACCGGGTCGCGCGTCCCGTCCGGCGCGCGACCCGGAACCGCCGGTCGAGTCGGGCGCAGATCGGGTGGCATCGGGTCATGGCGCCCGCCGAGTCAGGCGTCGTGGGCCGGACCGGTCGGGTCAGGCGATGCAGGCGCAGACGATGAGCGCGGCCCCGAAGTGGGTGGCGGCGCTGACCCGGGCGGCGGGATGCGGCTCGTCGGCGCAGATCACCTCGCCGAGCTTGCCGGGCGTGAGCCAGTCGAGCACCAGGAAGCCGAACGCCATGACGCCGAGCCCGATCAGTCCGAACAGGACAGTGGAGGCGAGACCCTTGGTGAAGTCGGTGTAGCTGGTCAGGATCGCGGTGAAGACGATGGCCGCGATGCCGAGTTGGTTGGCCAGCAGCAGCAACGCGGCATTGGCGTTGCGGCGTACCCAGATCAGCTCGCGCAGCCGGCCCGGGGTGAGCAGGTCGACCAGCCCGAAACCCGCGGCCATCAGGGCGATGCCGACCACGCCGAACACGATGCTCTGCCAGGCTCCCACGAGCAGGTCCTCGACCACCGACTGTCTCCCATCGGGTGTGGGCGGCCAAACGAGGGGGCCGCGTCGTCACGGACGATAACGCGGCCCGACAACCGTGGCTGACCCGTGCCCCGGGAGCACCTCCCGGCTAGAGCAGACCCAGGTAGCGCTGCCGCTCGTACGGGGTGACCTCGCGGCGGTACTGCTCCCACTCGGCGCGCTTGTTGCGCAGGAAGAAGTCGAAGACGTGCTCGCCGAGCACCTCGGCGACCAGTTCGGAGCCGGCCATCACGTCGATCGCCTCGGCGAGATTCTCCGGCAGGGACTCGTACCCCATCGCCTTGCGCTCGGCGTTGGAGAGCGACCAGACGTCGTCCTCGGCGCCCGGCGGCAGCTCGTAGCCCTCCTCGATGCCCTTGAG
The DNA here is from genome assembly GCF_039649625.1 of Plantactinospora sp. ZYX-F-223. Classification (NCBI taxonomy): domain Bacteria; kingdom Bacillati; phylum Actinomycetota; class Actinomycetes; order Micromonosporales; family Micromonosporaceae; genus Plantactinospora; species Plantactinospora sp. ZYX-F-223. Next base: position 204,596 of record NZ_JBDJAV010000008.1, read on the forward strand.
CCCGGCGCCGAGCAGCACCGCGAAGGCGAGGTAGGGGTTGGTCGCCGAGTCCGGCGAGCGGACCTCGACCCGGGCCGAGTTCGGCTTGCCGTACGCCGGCACCCGGACCAGCGCGGAACGGTTCAGGTGACCCCAGCAGACATACGCCGGGGACTCGGTGATCCGGTCCGGCAGTGCCTGCGGGAAGAGCCGCTTGTAGGAGTTGACCCACTGGTTGGTGACCGCAGTGTATTCCCGGGCGTGCACCAGCAGCCCGGCGATGAAGGCGCGGCCGACCTTGGAGAGCTTCATCGGGTCGCTGGCGTCGTGGAACGCGTTGCGCTCCCCCTCGAACAGCGACAGGTGGGTGTGCATGCCGCTGCCCGGCTGGTCGGTGAAGGGCTTGGGCATGAAGCTGGCCCGTACCCCGGTGGAGAGCGCGACCTCCTTGACCATGTGCCGGAAGGTCATGATGTTGTCGGCCGTGGTGAGCGCGTCCGCGTAACGCAGGTCGATCTCCTGCTGGCCGGGCGCGACCTCGTGGTGGCTGAACTCCACCGAGATGCCGATCCGCTCCAGCGCCAGCACCGCCTGCCGGCGGAAGTCCCGGGCCACCGCGTGGGTGGTGTGCTCGAAGTAGCCGCCGTCGTCGACCGGGACCGGCAGCGAGCCGTCGTTGGGGCCATTCTCCAGCAGGAAGAACTCGATCTCGGGGTGGGTGTAGAAGGTGAAGCCCTTCTCGGCGGCCCGGGACAGCGCCCGGCGCAGCACGTGCCGCGGATCGGCCCAGGACGGGCTGCCGTCGGGCAGCAGGATGTCGCAGAACATCCGGGCGCTCTCGCCGGAGACCCCGCCCTCGAACGGGAAGACCTGGAAGGTGGTGGGGTCGGGCATCGCCACCATGTCCGACTCGAAGACCCGGGCGAAGCCCTCGATGGCGGAGCCGTCGAAGCCGATGCCCTCGTCGAAGGCCGCCTCCAGCTCGGCGGGGGCCACCGAGACGCTCTTCAGCGTGCCGAGCACGTCGGTGAACCACAACCGGACGAACCGGATGTCACGCTCTTCCAGGGTGCGGAGCACGAACTCCTGCTGACGGTCCACCTCAACCCCTCGCACACTCTGTTCGGACCGGCCCAGCCGGCGCACGGCCTAGCGGTCCAGTCTTCACCGGTTCCGTTACGCAGACGTTACGTGAACTAGACCGGAACCGATGCGCGGGGTGGCCCGGCCTGCGTACTTACTGGGCGTTCGTCCCAAAGATAGCCCCGGGACCGACTCCGGCGCTCACCGGTACGGCGGACCGGCCACCGGCGGAGCACCGGTTGGTACCGGCATCGCCCGGATCCGCGACCGGTCGGCAGCGGGTCGGCGCCCACGCGGCACGGGGTGAGCGCCACCACGGCCGGCGCCACCCGGTGCACCGAGCCGGACCGGACCGGCTGCGGCAAGATGGAGTCATGCCGACCTTGCGCATCGCCCTGGCCCAGGTCAACCCCACCGTCGGCGACATTGCCGGTAACGCGGCCCTGATCCGGGAACGGTCCCGGCAGGCCGCCGGAGCCGGCGCGCACCTGGCGGTCTTCCCGGAGATGATGCTGACCGGATACCCGGTCGAGGACCTGGTCTTCCGGGACTCCTTCGTCGCCGCCTCCCGGGCCACCCTCGACCGGCTCGCCGCCGACCTCGCCGCCGACGGGCTCGGCGGGCTGCCGGTGCTGGTCGGCTACCTCGACGCCGACGGCCCGGCCAGCGCCAACGCCGAGGCCACCCCGACCCGGGGTCCACGCAACGCGCTCGCGGTCCTGCACGGCGGGCGGGTGGTGGCCCGCTACTTCAAGCACCACCTGCCCAACTACGGAGTCTTCGACGAGGACCGCTACTTCGTCCCGGGCGACGCCCTGACGGTGGTCCGGATCGGCGGAGTCGACGTCGCGCTGACCATCTGCGAGGACCTGTGGCAGGCCGGCGGCCCGTTCGCCGTCGCCCGCCGCGCCGGGGTCGGGCTGGTCGTCAACATCAACGGCTCGCCGTACGAGCTGAACAAGGACGACGTACGCCTGCCGCTGGTCCGCCGCCGGGCCGCCGAGGCCGAGGCGACGATCGCGTACGTCAACATGGTCGGCGGCCAGGACGAGTTGGTCTTCGACGGCGACTCGATGATCGTCGCCGCCGACGGCACCCTGCTGGCCCGCGCCCCGCAGTTCGTCGAGCACCTGCTGCTGCACGACCTCGACCTGCCCGACGGCCGCGCCGACGCCTCCACCGGCACCGAGCCGGCGCAGCCGGTGCCGGCCGGCGCCCCGGAGGACATGGCCATCACCCGGGTCCGGGTCAGCGACGGCCTGCCCGCCCCGGCCGGCCCCCGGCTCACCGGCGGCGTCACCGAGCCGGTGGTCGACGAGGGCGAGGTGTGGCAGGCCCTGGTGCTGGGGCTGCGCGACTACGTCGACAAGAACGGCTTCCGCTCGGTGGTGCTCGGCCTCTCCGGCGGCATCGACTCCTCCCTGGTCGCCGCGATCGCGGTGGACGCGCTCGGCCCGGAGCGGGTGGCCGGGGTCTCGATGCCCAGCCAGCACTCGTCGGAGCACTCCCGGGACGACGCCGCCGAGCTGGCCAAGCGGACCGGCCTGGACTACCGGGTCGAGCCGATCCAGCCGATGGTCGACGGCTTCCTGGCCAACCTGTCGCTCTCCGGGATGTCGGTGGAAAACCTCCAGGCCCGGGTACGCGGGGTGCTGCTGATGGCGCTGTCGAACCAGGAGGGCCACCTCGTGCTCACCACCGGCAACAAGAGTGAACTCGCGGTCGGCTACTCCACCCTCTACGGCGACTCGGTCGGCGGCTTCAACCCGCTCAAGGACGTCTGGAAGAGCCTGGTCTGGAAGCTGGCGAACTGGCGCAACGCGGAGGCGGTCCGGCGCGGCGAGACGCCGCCGATCCCGGAGAACTCGATCCGCAAGCCGCCGAGCGCCGAGCTGAGCCCCGGCCAGCTCGACAGCGACACCCTGCCGGACTATTCGGTCCTCGACGCGATCCTGGTCGGCTACGTCGACGGCGACCAGGGCCGGGACGACCTGGTCGCGGCCGGGCACGACCCGGAGGTGGTGGACAAGGTGCTGCGGATGGTCGACATTGCCGAATACAAGCGCCGGCAGTCCGCACCCGGTCCGAAGATCTCGATCAAGGCGTTCGGTCGGGACCGCCGGCTGCCGATCACCAACCGGTGGCGGGAACGGAGTTGACCCGTCCCCGGGTGTGAAAACCCGCACTCTTCCCTGCCGGAGCCGCACCGAGCGGTGGGACGATCGGCAGTGACCCGGGGACCGCGAACGCGGCCTCGAGGCGAGAGGAGACAGCGATGTCCGAGCACCAGATGGCGTCCGCCCCGGCCGAGGTGGCGACGCTGTACGGCGGTCCGGCGACCCGGCGGGTACGCGCCCGCGACCTGGTCGCCGCCAAGGAGCGCGGTGAGCGGTGGCCGATGCTCACCTCGTACGACCAGTACACCGCCGCGATCTTCGACCAGGCCGGAATACCGGTGCTGCTGGTCGGCGACTCGGCGGCGAACAACGTCTTCGGCTACGAGACGACCGTGCCGGTCACCGTCGACGACCTGCTCCCCCTGGTCCGTGCGGTGGTACGCGCCACCAACTACCCGCTGGTCGTCGGCGACCTGCCGTTCGGCTCGTACGAGGAGGGGCCGGCCCAGGCGCTGCGCACCGCCGTACGGTTCATGAAGGAGGGCGGCTGCCACGCGGTAAAGCTGGAGGGCGGCCGGCAGGTGGCGGAGCAGATCCGGACGATCACCGGGGCCGGCATCCCGGTGATGGCGCACATCGGGTTCACCCCGCAGCGGGAGCACGCCATCGGCGGCTACCGGGTGCAGGGCCGGGGCGACGCCGCCGACGAGGTGGTGGCCGACGCGCTCGCGGTCGCCGAGGCCGGAGCCTTCTCGGTCGTCCTGGAGATGGTGCCGGGCGAGGTGGCCAAGCGGATCACGCACGAGCTGGCGATACCCACCATCGGGATCGGGGCCGGCCCGGACACCGACGCCCAGGTGCTGGTCTGGCAGGACATGGCCGGGCTGCGGTCCGGCCGGATGCCCCGGTTCGTGAAGCGCTACGCCGACCTGCACGGCACCCTCACCGAGGCGACCCGGCGGTTCGCCGCCGAGGTCCGGGACGGCGAGTTCCCCACCCCCGAACACACCTTCTGATCCCGGCCGCTCGGGAGGGCTGCCCGCCCCCGGTGGTCCTCCCGAGCGGGCCGGACCGGCCGCCGCCGCGCTCAGATGTCGGTGACCCGGATTCCGGCGTGCGCCTTGTACCGCTTGTTGATCGCGATCAGGTTGGCGGTGAACGCCTCGATCTGGTGCGCGTTGCGCAGCCGCCCGGCGTAGACACCGCGCATTCCGGGGATCCGCGCGGCGAGCGCGCCGACCAGCCCGACCAGCTCGCGCTCCTCGGTGCAGATCAGCACGTCCAGCTCGATCCGGTCGACCTCCGGGTCGGCCAGCAGGGGGGCGCTGACGTGGTTGAAGGCCGCGCAGACCCGGGAGTCCGGCAACAGCGCCGCGGCCTGCTGCACGGCGCTGCCCTCCTCGACCCGCAACGGGTACGGTCCCTGCTTGTCGAAGCCGAGCGGGTTGACGCAGTCCACGACCACCTTGCCGGCCAGCGGCTCGCGCAGTCCGGCGACGGTGTCCCGGTGCCCGTCCCACGGCACCGCGATGACGACGATGTCGGACCGGCTGGCCACCTCGGCGTTGTCGCCGCCGGAGATCGTCGCGTCGGCCGGCATCCCGGGCAGGGTACGGAGTTCCGCCGCCGCCTGCTCGGCCCGGGCCGCCGAGCGGGAGCCGATGAGTACCGGCTGACCCGCCCGGGCCAGCCGGTAGGCCAGGCCCCGTCCCTGGTCGCCCGTGCCGCCGATGATGCCGACGGTGAGTCCGGTGACGTCCGGCAGCACACTCGCGTCATATGCCATGCCGGAATCCTCGCAGACCGTCGGGCGCATCGGCGGCGCCGGGCCGGACGGGGTGGTGTACCCCGGGGGGGTTGTCACCGCACCGGAACGCCCCGTGGGGCGTTCCGGTGGGAACTCAACCCATCATCTTCCGCGCGGCCGCCCTGGTGGCCTTCCGCGCCGGCGCCTTGGCCGGAGCCTTCCGCGCCGCGGCCTGCTTGCCGGGTGCCTTCCGGGCGGTGACCTTCTTCGCCGCCGTGCCGGTCCGCTTCGTCGCCACGGTCGCCCGCTTCGCCGGAGCTTTCTTGGCCGTCGCCCGCTTCGCCGGGGCCTTGGTCGCGGTTGCCCGCTTGGCCGGCGCCTTCTTCGCGGTCACCCGCTTGGCGGGGGCCTTCTTCGCCGCCGTGGTGGTCCGCTTCGCCGCCGCAGTCGTCTTCCGCGCCGCCGCAGTCGTCTTCCGCGCCGCGGCGGTGGTCTTCTTGCCGGCCGTGGTCCGCTTCGCCGCGGTGGCGGTCTTCCTGCCCGCCGCGGTCGTGCGCTTCGCCGCGCCGGCGCGGCCTGCCGCCGCCCGCGTGGTGGTCTTCGCGGTGGCCTTCTTCGCCGGTGCCCGCTTTGCCGGTGCCTTCTTCGCCGGCGCCTTCTTCGCCGCCGTCGCGCGCTTGGCCGGGGCCTTCTTCGCGGGTGCCTTCTTGGCCACCGACGAACTGGCGGCCTTGCGGGCCGGGGTGCCCTTGCTGGCACCCACGGTCCGGCTGCGCGCCGCGGTCTTCTTGCCGGCAGCGCTTCTCGCTACCGAGCGGGTGGCCCTGGTTGCTTCGGCCATCTGTGTTCCTCCTTGCGGGACATGCTCTCGGGGGTCTCCTCGCGGAGCACCACGGAGTTTTCGACGCGGGCTGTCGCCGCGCCGGTCTAGCGCTCCTCCCCGGCCCAGCGGGCATCCTCGGCGTCCCACGCTTCGTTGCGCTGCTGCACCCGCTGCAGCGCCTGCTCCGCGTCGGCTCCCGAGGCGTACGGACCGAGCACGTACCTCGCCGGGCAGACGTCGGCACCGGTCTCGACCCGGTGATGACGGATGCACCAGAAGTACTGCACATCACTCCCGCTGTCGCTCATGGGGTAACTGTGCACGGCAAACCGCCCAAGCGCTACCGTTTCACGCAAAATGACAGAGTGACTTCCACAGTAGACCGCATCGGATTACCGTCGCCCGGGAAACGGCAAAGTGCCGCCGTACGGGGGAAAGCCATTCTGCGACAAGGGATTCACCGCTGTCAGCGGCCCGGGAAGGCGGCGCGCACGGGCTGCCCGAGCGCGGGAAAAATTTCCCCCGCCGGTGGGACCGAACTCCCGCTTCATCGCCCTGACCTGCCACTTCGCGGCGCGGAATGGAGCACAATTCGCGGTGTGGACGGCATGCGACCCTCGGGTGGGACAGGACGGCTCGGCCGGGTCCTGTCAATCGTCGCGTTGACCATTCTGCTGCTGCTCGTCGGCAGCGCCGCGCACACCATTATGGGTATCGCGACCGAGCCCTCGATCGAGGAACGGGCCCGACAGGAAGCGGTACGGCAGGCTGCCCTGATCGGTGACGCACTCGTGCACGGCGTCGGCGACAGCGCCGCCGAACTCGGACAGACCGCCGCACGGAGCGGACGGGTCGACGTACTCAGCGTCGACGGCACCGACCGGCGCCACTCCCCCGGCGTACGGATGGTGTTCCGGGTGCATGTGGCGATGTCCCGGCCCGCGATGGCCGGACGGAAGCAGACCGAGGTGCGGATCTGTTTCCGTCAGGTCGTCGACCAGGAGCGGGCGGACTTCTCCCGGACCGAGGTGCCCTGCCCGGACAGCCTGCTGCCCGGGATGACGCCGACAGCGGCACCGACCCACCCTGCCGGCCACCCCGCGCCGACACCCGGCACCGACCCGGCCGGCGCCGCCGACCCGACCGGCGCGCCCAACTCTGCCGACGCGCCCAGCCCGGCCGCCGGACCGGGCGGCTGATACCGGCCCGTCGGAAGCCGGAACGGCGGGGACCGGGGCTCTGGTGGACCGCGTCGCGGCGCCCGGGGCGGTCGGTCCAGCCCGTTGGCCGCTGGTTATCGTCCTCGGCATGGCCGTCCCGGAGTACGTCGCACGGATCCGCAAACTCGTCGGGCACGACCTGCTCTGGCTGCCCAGCGTGAGCGCCGTGGTCTGCAACGACGTCGGAGAGCTGCTCCTCGGTCAGCGGTCCGACGACGGGCGCTGGTCGGTCGTCAGCGGCCTTGTCGAGCCCGACGAGCAACCCGCCGAGGCGCTGGTCCGGGAGGTCTTCGAGGAGACCGGCGTACGGGTGCTGCCGGAGCGGGTGACGAGCGTACTGGCACACCCGCACACCTATCCCAACGGCGACCGGTGCCAGTTCCTCAACATCGGCTTCCGTTGCCGGCTGCTCGACGGCGTCGCCCGGGTCAACGACGACGAGTCGGTCGCGGTCGGCTGGTTCGCCCCCGACCGGTTCCCGCCGCTCGACGAGCACGCCAGGACCACGATCGCGCACGCGCTCACCCCGGCTACCGCCGCGAGCTGGTTCGCCCCGGACTCGTCCGCCTTCTCCTGGGGCGCCCGGCCGTGACCCGACCGGCCCCCGTTCCAGCTCTGGCAGCTCCCGTGGATCAGCACTAGGTCGGCGGGGTCGTCCCGGCCGCTCCGGCCGCTCCGGTCACCGGCCGCCTGCCAGGCCCGGCCGATCGGCTCCGCCCGGGCGCAACCCGTCGCCCGGTGTCGAGACCGGTGCGCGGCGTTCGGCCAACGCCTGGATCTCGATGTGCGACCTGTGCGCGGCCGGGTTGTAGATTTCGTCGAGCGGACCCATCACCGCCCGGCCGACGCCGCGGCGACGCGCCCGGGCGACCAGCCAGCCGAGCCCACACAAGACCACGGCGAGCGCGCCGGCCAGCATCACGAACGGAACGATCTGCTCCACGGCACGGAGTCTAGGGGTACCACCGACACCGGGAACCACCTCGTTCCCGGAGCGACCGGAGTCGGCGGGATCGATCGGCCGGGAAATTCGGTGGCGGATGGTGGGGCGGAGTCGTAGTCTCGCGGCGCCCCGACTCTTCGAGGAGGTCGACGACATGGTGTGCACCGTTATTGGCGCGATAGCCATCACCGCGACGACGCGCGGTCGCGCCGCGAGCTGACCTCCGGGCACTCGCCCCAGCGGCTCCCGCCGGCCTCTTGCGCCGGCTGAGCCGCCGACTCCTCGCGTCGTAGCGGTCCGCTGGCCGCGGAAACCTCCGCGCCGCCAGCCGTTGGCGCCGGTGATCCGGCGCCGTCTCGCACCGCTCATTGCGCTGAACCGAGGAGTATCCGTGGATTCCGCGACATCCTTCGAGCCGTTGACGGCGGCCGAGGGCGGACCGAGTCAGGTCATCCGTACCGGCCAGATCGTGCGGCGCGCCGCCAAGCCCTGGACCGGAACCGTGCACACCCTGCTGCACCACCTGGAAGAGGTCGGGTTTCCCGGCTCCCCCTGGGTGGTCGGTACCGGCATCGACGGCAACGGCAACGAGATGCTGACGTACGTCGAGGGCGACATCATGCACCCCCGGGCCTGGACGGACGAGGGGATCTGGCAGGTCGGCAGGCTACTGCGCGAGCTGCACACCGCCACCGCGAGCTTCCGGCCACCGCCGGACGCGTGCTGGCAGCCGTGGTGGATGCACCGGGAGGGGCCCGACTCGGTGATCGGGCACTGCGACGCCGGGCCGTGGCACATCGTCGCCCGGGCCGGCCGGCCGGTGGCGTTCATCGACTGGACCCTGGCCGGGCCGGTCGACCGGCTCGACGAGGTGGTCGGCACCGGGTGGTGGAACGCCCAGTTGCATGACGACGACATCGCCGAACGCCACCACCTGCCGGACCCGGCGGGCCGGGCCCGGCAGCTACGGCTGTTCCTGGACGGCTACGAGCTGCCGGCCGCAGACCGGGCCGGCCTGGTCGACCGGATGATCGAGTTTGCCATCCGGGACTGTGCCGCCGAGGCGACCCGGGCCGGGGTCACGCCGGAGTCGACCGACCCGACACCGCTGTGGGCGCTCGCCTGGCGGGCGCGGGCCGCCGGCTGGATGATCCGGCACCGTACCCTGCTCGAACGCGCCGTCTCCGGCGGCTGACGGACCCGGAGGCCGTCGCCGCGTTCCCGCGCGTCGGCGGCCTCCGGCCGCCCGGTCGTCAGCATGCCGGGACGGCGATCGGCTTGCGCATCCGGACCAGTCGCACGGGTACGCCGCCGGCCGGGTCCTCGACCTGCTCGACCGGTACGAACCCCGCCGCCTCGTAGAGTGGCCGGCCGGCGAGCGTCGACATCAGTTCGAGCGACCGGAAGCCCTCGGCAGCGGCGGCCGCCTCGCAGCGGGCGAGGATCAACCGGCCGACGCCCCGGCGGGTGAAGTCGGGGTGGGTGTACATCGCGCGGACCTTGGCCGGGTTTCGGGTCGGGTCGAGCATCGCCGGGTCCCGGCCCTGCGAGTGGTCACCGCCGTAGAGGGTGGCCCGGCGACTCCACCCGCCGCAGCCGGCGAGCCTGCCGGCCGACTCGACCACGAAGTAGGTGCCGTCGTCGATCAACTGGGTGTCGATGCCCATGATCGAGCGGCTGGACTCGATCTGCGCCTCGTCGAGGAAGCCCTTCTGTAGCTCGGCGATCGCGGCGTCGATCAGCGGCAGCAGCTCTGGTACGTCCGCATGCCGGGCGAGACGGCTGGTCAGCGTCATGGCCCTCCTCGCAGGTAGCCTCCGTCAGGCCGTCATTCAACCAGCCCGCGCGCTGCACGGTCCGCCCGTGGCGTCGGTGGCGGGGTTGGTCGTCGGGTCCGACGCGGGGTCGTACGGGCAGGCATCCCCTCGTACGCGGCCTGTCGAGCTGCCCCGCTTGTGCGCCCAGGCGCGTTTCGTCAGCGTCGGTGGAAGATCGTCCGCTCGGCATCGGTAGAACCGCCGAATCGAGGCGGGCCAGTGGATGATGGGGTGTCGTTGACATCGACGAGGACCGCATCTGAAGGATGAGTATGGACACCACCCACCCGGTCCACCCGCCGTCAGAGAAAGGATTCTCTGCACCGCCACGGTCAGCCGCGTCCGGCACGCCCGACCGCACGTCGCGGTTGGGCTGGTTGGACGCGTTGCGCGGCATCGCGGCACTCGTCGTCGTGTTCGACCACTCGTCGTACGCCTTCATGGCGGAGCTGCGACCGGAGTTGACGGCTCAGTTCAACACCAGCAGGTACGGCATCATGGTGTTCTTCCTCGTCAGCGGCTACATCATCCCCGCGTCGCTGGAACGCAAGGGCTGCATCAGGACGTTCTGGATCGGACGGATGTTCCGCATCTACCCGCTGTGGGTGGCTGTCGTCGCCGCGCTCCTCGTGGCGAGTCTGCTGGGCGTCGCGAACATCCGTGACTTCGGTGAGCAGAGCGTGGCCACGGTGGCCCTCGCCCACCTCACGATGCTCCAGGAGCTGCTGAGTACGCCCAATCTCCTCCTCGTGCTGTGGACGCTGTCGTACGAGATGGCCTTCTACCTGCTGGTCGTGGCTCTCTTCACCGTCCGCCTGCACCAGCGCTCGACGGCGGTCGCCGGCATCTTGGCCGTGCTTGCCGCCGCGAGCGTGGCGGCCGGCCTCACGCTGCCGGCCTCGGCCCTCTCCGACAGGGTCGGCACCGGCCCGCTGATCGCGGTTGCCCTGATCGCCATGGTGATCGCCGTCTGCTGTGCAAGCGCCGGATCACCCGCGTTCCGGCTGTTCGGTGGCCTGGTGGGCGGGGTGCTGGCACTCGTCCTGGTCCCCTTCAACGGCACGGTTCCAATGTGGGAGGGCCTGGTGATCCTCGCCGTCATGTTCCTCGGCACCGCCATCTACCGGGCCGAGAGCGGTCAGCGCACCTGGCGGGTCGCGGCCTGGACGGCCGCCGTGGTGCTCACCTGCGCCGTGGGGAGTGCGTACGCGTCCGGCGACGGGGGACATTTCACGCGGCGCGGCTGGATCGCGGCGTTTCTGCTGGCCGTGCTCACCTTCGGCGTCGGGCTGACGTTGCGGCACCGACGGGTACCGCGCTGGTTGATCGGATTGGGCACGATCAGCTATTCGGTCTATCTGGTGCATCCGGTGCTGCTGGCGGTGACGGACGGCACGATCGGCCGGTGGCAGCAGAACAATCTCGCGCTCGAAGTGGCGTTCTATGCGGTCCTGATCCCGCTGTGCGTACTGACCTTCCGCTTCGTCGAAGCGCCGAGCCAGACCTGGGGCCGTAGGTTGGCACGCCGCGTCCAGCCGCCATGATCACGACTTTTACCGGGTTACGACGGACGAGTCGACCTGTACGCCGATGAACCTCGGCCCGCAGGGCCTGGCCCGTCTCCGTCAACCGCTGGCCCAGGCCGCAGCGGGCGTGACCCCTCCGGGGTACCAGGCCGGCGACACCTCGTCGTGCGGCACCCGGCGACGGACCGGTGGCAGGAGGCTGTGCCGAGCCCGCCACCGGCCGACGTCGCGACGACCTACCTGCTGACCAGCCGGACGAGGTCCACCAGGCGGTTGGAGTAGCCCCACTCGTTGTCGTACCAGCCGATGACCTTGACCTGAGCCTTGTTGACCGCGGTGAGCTTGCCGTCGATCGTGCAGCTCGGCCCCGAGTTGACGATGTCGCTGGAGACGATCTCGTCCTCGGTGTAGGTGAGGATGCCCTTCATCGGCCCGTCGGCGGCCGCCTTGAAGGCGGCGTTGACCTCTTCCGCCGTGGTCTCCCGCTCCACCTGCACGATGAAGTCGGTGACGGAGCCGGTCGGCACCGGGACCCGGAAGGCCATGCCGCGCAGCTTGCCCTCCACCTCCGGCAGGACCAGGCTCGTCGCCTGGGCCGCACCGGTCGAGGTCGGCGCGATGTTCACCGCCGCGGCGCGGGCGCGCCGCAGGTCGACCGTGCCCTTACGGGTCACCGCGATCTGGTCGAGAAGCTGCTGCTCGGTGGTGTACGCGTGGATCGTCGTCATCATGCCGCTGACGATGCCGAAGTTCTCCAGCAGCACCTTGGCCATCGGCGCCACACAGTTCGTGGTGCAGGAGGCGTTCGAGATGATGTGGTGGTTGGCCGGGTCGTAGCGGTCCTCGTTGACGCCCATCACGATCGTGATGTCCTCGCCCTTGGCCGGCGCGGAAATGATGACCTTGCGGGCGCCGGCGGCCAGGTGCTGCTTGGCATCGGCCGCGTTGGTGAACCGTCCGGTCGACTCGACCACGACGTCCACGCCAAGCTCGCCCCAGGGAAGCTGTGCCGGGTTCGTCTCGGCGGTGGCCCGGAAGGACCGGCCGTCGACCGACAGCGAGTCCGCGGTGTGCGAGACCTCGGCCTTCAGCGGCCCGAGCACCGAGTCGTACTTCAGCATGTGTGCCAGGACGTCGGTCCCGGCAAGGTCGTTCACCCCCATGATCTCGATGTCCGTGCCGCTCTCGAGTGCGGCGCGGAAGAAATTGCGACCGATTCGACCGAACCCGTTGATGCCGACCTTAATGGTCATCGGAAGGCTCTCCCCATGTCGACTACTGTGAACCTGACACTGTCGAGCGTCGTTGCTGAGCAGCGCCTACCGCCGCCGATCCGGTCACATCCGGCCCGGGCAGCTCTCTCAATCTATCGTCTGCGATTTTCGGCCGGAGAACGCACTCGGCACGGCCACCGCAGGGCCCGGGATCAACGCACGGGCGCCGGTCCGACCATGACGTCCCGGACCCCGGTCAGAATCGCCGCGACGAGATCCCGGGAGGTTCCCCGGCCGCGCAGCCGGAGCGTGCCGTCGTCGAAAGCCCGCAGGTAGAAGCGGTGGCCGAAGCGGTGGAATCCGCTCTCCCACCGCACCTCGCCGTCGCTCGGGTCGTCGCTGCCGGAAACGTAGAGCGAGCGGTCGGCGGTGATGTGGTTGAACGCCCAGGCCGATTCGGCCTGCCGGGACAGCTCCGGACGGTCGGCACGGAGCCGGGCCAGGGCCTCCGGGTCGTACATGCCGAGCCGGTACGCCCGAACGGCGACATGGTGCAGCCGCCGTGCAAGCGTGGGAAGGTCGTCCTCGACGGGCATGTCGAACTGCAACGGTGCCCACTGGTTCATCGAGGTGACGTAACGCCCCCACCGGGCGCTGAACCGGTTGGACGACATCAGCCGCAACGGGACGGACGTGAGGCCGGTCGCCCGCCGGATCGCCATGGCGTACGCGGCGAGGAAGACGCTCGCCGGGGAGATGTCGGCCCGCCGTGCCAGGTCGTACGCGGTGGTGGCCAGGCCGGGGCAGCAGAGGCTGGCCTGGAGGGTCTCCGCGTCGGGTGGCGCCGGATCGCCCATGGCGCTGGAGCACGCCGGTGGCAGGCAGGCCCGCCAGTTCCGCAGCGCGGCCTCGTTCTTCGCCGCGAACGTCGGCGAGCGTTGCTCCTCGGCCATCGTGACCAGGCTGTACGTGTCCTCCTCGACGGCATTGCCGGCCGGCGTACGCAGCTGGGCGGAGAGGTCGGCCTGCAGGACCGCTTGGCCACCCCCGTCGGCGACGATGTGGTGGTTGACGAAGACCAGGTACGCCGCGTGCCCCCGGGCGGTGAGCACCCGCGCGCGCCAACCGGTGCCGCGTTCGAGGTCGAAGGGGCCGCTGCCGAGCTCGGCCAACGCCGCCGGTACGTCCTGGGTCGCCAAGTCCACGACATCGAGCTCCAGGTCGCCGTCGGGCTGGACCAGTTGCTCGGGCCGGTCGGGATCGGTGAGTTGGTACGTGGTACGCAGCGACGGGTGCCGGCGGACCAGTCGCTGCATTGCCCGCCGGACGCCCGCCACGGCGGTGCCGTCGGGCAGCGGCCAGACGGCGGAGACGTTCGCCTCCGCCCAGCGCGCCGGAGGCAGGGTGCGTACGTCGCGCCAGATCGAGAGCTGCCCGAAGGAGAGCGGTCCGTTGCGTTGCATCTATGCCTCCACGCCGGTGAGCTGCTGCCGGCTCCGCAGCACGGTGACCGTGAGCACGGCGACGACGAGGACCGACAGGCCCGCCGCGACGAGGTTGGCGCCCTGCCACCCGACCGAGGCGAACACCGCGGCGGCGGAGAGCGACGCCAACGCGCCCATCGACCCGACGGACGCCTCCACCGCGCCCTGGACCCGGCCACCCGCGCCCTGCGGGTAGCACCGCACGACGTAGGTGCTGCCGGCGACGTAAAGGAAGTTCCAGCCGACGCCGATCAGGGCGAGCGAGATCGTGAACTCGACCACGCCGGTGCCGAGCGAGCCGACGACGCCGCCGACCGCCAGGATCCCGGCGCCGAGCAGGCCGGTCCAGTGTGCTCCCCATCTGGTGGTGATGGCGCCACTGAACAGCGACGGGCCGAACATCCCGACCATGTGCCACTGGATCATCAATGCGCCCGCCGAGAGCGCGTGTCCGGCGTGGCTACTGCCGATCGGCCCCATCGCCATGAGCATCGTCATCACCACCGAAGCCGTACCGAGCAGCAGGAAGGCCATCCGAAAGTCCCGGGTCGAGGCCGCGACCCGGATCGGCACCGCCGGCACGGCGGGCTTGCCGGCCGCCGTGCCGGCCGGGGCTCCGCTCGGCCGGACCCACAGCACGAGCAGCACGACGGCCGCCGCGAGGAGACTCACCAGCAGGTACGAGCCGGCGAACTCGGCCGCGAGGAGCCCGCTGCTGGCCGTCGCCCCCCACGGGCCGAGGAACGCGGCGGCGAGGCCCCCGCACAGCACGATGCTCAACGCCCGGGCCCGGCCGCCGGTGGGTGCCCGGTCCGCCGCCAGGTAGCGGAAGTAGCCGCCGGTCGCCTTGTAGAGACCGACCACGGCGGTGCCGAGGCAGAGCGCGAGGAACGACTCGGTGATGGTCGCCCACATGCAGATCAGGCCGCCGACGACGGCGGTCGCGGCCCCGCACAGCAGCACCGTACGGTGTCCGAGCCGGACGCTGAGCGTGCCGGCCAGGTACGACGCGACCGTGGCGACGACCGTCATCACCGTGAGCGGCACCGTGGCGAGTGCGGTGCTCGGAGCGAGATGGAGGCCGACCACAGCGGTGAGGGTCAGGTCGACCGCCAGGCCGCCATAGTAGAGGAACTGACAGGTCGTCAGGATCCACAGCTCGGTCGTGAAGACCGAGGTCCGCTCGGGGGCGTCCGTCAGGGCCGTCCTGCTCTTCGTTTCCACGGTTCAACCTTCGGAGTCGGTGCCAGCCTTCATGGCGCCGGCACGGGCGGCGGACTGTGCTTCCTGGAAGCGGTTGCGCTGGGCGGCCGCCCACGCGTTGCTGGAGAGCAGACCGGTGGTCGAGTTCCGGAACCCTGGCGCGACGAACCTGGCGAACAGGTCGAGGCTCTGCCTGGTCCGTTCCGGACTCGCCCAGTCCATGATAGAGATGAGAAGGCAGCCGAAACCGCCGCTGAGTTCACGCAGCTTCTCGATCCGGGAAACACAGTCGTCGACGTCTCCGGTGATGATTCCGCCGGCCTCCACGGTGGCGTCGAATGCCTTGCGCGCGCCGATGCCACTCGTGGCCATCGGCATCCCCATAGTTCCCACCCACAGTTCGGCGCGCTGCCGGAGCCATCCGTCGTAGATGTCGTCGAGAGCCTGCTGCCGGGTCTGCGCCACGTGCACCGGCACCAGCAGGCGCCACGATTGGCGGGAAGCCGGATGACCTGCCTCGCTCGCGGCCGACTCGTAGTAGCCCCATTGCTCGGCGAGCCGCTCGATCATCAAACCCTGACCGGGCCTCACGATACCCCACGGAGGGGCCACGTACGAGAGCGCGCCGACCCCGGTACGGCCCGCCAACCGCATGCCGAAGGGCGAGAGCGCACTCGCCACCGCCACCGGAAAACCGGCCGGATCGAATGGTCGTAGCTGGATGCGTCCGTCCCGGAGTTGGAACCAGTCGGAGCTGCGGCTGACCACCTCGCCCCGCAACAGCGGCAGCACCGTCTCCAACGATTCCTCGGTACGCCGTCGGGTGTCTCCGGGATCGATCCCCAGCATGTGCATGTCGGAGGTGACCGAGCCGGCCCCGACACCGAGGATGAACCGCCCCCGGGTGAGGTTGTCGAGCTGCATCGCCCGCTCGGCGGCCATGAACGGATGGTGGTACGGCAGCGTCATCACACCGGTCGCCAGCTTGATCCGCCGGGTACGTTCGGCGGCGGCGGCGATGAACAGCTCCGGCGAGGTGATGGTGCCCCAGCCCGCCGAATGGTGTTCGCCCACCCAGAACTCGTCGAAGTTGAGGTCGTCGGCGAGCTGCGCCAGGCCCAGGTCGCGCTGCAACAGCAGGTGCGGGTCCTCCCCCGGCGGATGCAGCGGAGAGATGAAGCAACCGAATCGCAGGGTGTCCACCGCGGTACGTCCTTTCGATGACTGTTGCAGGTCCGGTACGAGGGTCAGAGGCCGCCGGCTATCGCCACCCGCTGGATCTGGTTCGTGCCCTCGATGATCTGGAGCAGTTTGGCCTCGCGCATCCACCGCTCGACGGGATGGTCGCGGGTGTATCCGGATCCGCCGAGCACCTGCACCGCGTCCGTGGTGACCCGCATCGCGGTGTCGGTGGCGAACAGCTTGCATTTCGCCACCTCGGTGGAGATGGCCCGTCCACCGTCCTTCATCCTGGCCACCGAGAGCAGCAGCGCGCGGGCCGCCGCGATCTGGGTGGCCATGTCTGCCAGCAGGAAGGAGACGCCTTGGAAGGAGATGACCGGACTGCCGAACTGCACCCGCTGCTTGGCGTAGCCGCACGCGTGGTCCAGCGCGGCCTGGGCGATGCCGAGCGCACACGCGGAGATCCCGAGCCGGCCGTGGTCGAAGACCGAGGCGGCCACCAGCATGCCCCGGTTGCGCCGGCCCAGCATCCGGTCGGCGGACACCCGTACCTGGTCGAATCCGACCTGTGCGGTCGGCAGTGCCCGGACGCCCATCTTCCGCTCCGGCGCGGCCGGCAGCACGCCCGGGGTGGACGCGTCGACCAGCAGGCAGGAGAGGCCACCCGGCCCGGCCGGTCCGGTCCGGCAGAAGACGCTGTACCGGTCCGCCACTCCGCCGTGGGTGACCCAGGCCTTCGTACCGGTGATCACGTAGTCGTCGCCGTCGCGCTCGGCCCGGGTCCGGATCGCGGCCAGGTCGGAACCGGCCTCCGCCTCGGACATGCAGGTGGCCCCGAGCCGGTCACCCGCGAGCATCGCCGGCAGGACCGACTCGCGCAGCTCGTCGGAGCCGAAGGCCGCGATACCGTGGCAGGCCAGCACATGTACGTGGGCCGACTCGGCCACGGCCAGCCAGCCGTACGCCAGCCGCTCCAGCACCTGCACGTAGAACTCGTACGAGAGGCCGGCGCCGCCGTACCGTTCCGGAAACGGCAGACCCAGCACGCCGACCTTGCCGAGCAGCTTGACCAGGTCCAGGGGGTAGGTTCCGGACTCCTCGCCGGCGGCCGCCCGTGGGGCCAGTTCCTCCTCGGCGATCTGCTCGACCAGCGCGAAGAGTTCCGCCTCCGTGTCCGAGGCGAACGTCCGGGCAACCTTCATCGCCGGTTCACCGCCCGCCCCGCGACCACGGCGCGCTCTCCGGCCAGCGCCGGGCGACCTGGCTGACGCAGTAGTCCCAGTACGAGCGGATGGCCAGGTCGCCGTAGATGAAGTCCCGCTTCCCGGCGATGTCCTCGACGGTCGAGCTGTGGTAGCCGGCGGACACCTGTTCGGCCAGCAACTGGAGCCGGCAGGCCCGTTCGAGCAGGTGCGCGGCGACCGTGGCGTGTTTGATCGACTTCCCGACGATCAGCCCACCGTGGTTGCGCAGCAGCAGTGCGGGGTCATCGGAGAGCGACTTCGCGACCGCCTGGCCGGTGGGCGCGTCCAGGATGGTGTTGCTGGTCATCGTGAACCGGCCGAGCCGGTCCTCGAAATATGCGCCGTCGTGCGACACCGCCCGCAGGTCCAGGTCGGTGGCGCCGAAGACCAGCGTGTACGGGGCGTGGCTGTGCACCACGGCGTTCACGTCCGGGCGGGCCTGATAGACGGCCTGGTGCAGGGCAAGTTCGGGTGGGGCCAGCGGCGGCGGCGCGACGGCGAAGTCGATCGGCGCGAGGATCACGTCCTCCGGCCGGCACTCGTCGAAGCCAGTGAGCGCACCCTTGATCAGCATGACGTCGGAGCCGGGCATCCGGGCGGACACCTGCCCCTGGTTGAAGTCGTCGTGCCCACCGATCGACAGCGACCGGGCGGCGATCGCGACATGGCCGCGCAGCCGCACCGCGGCCGGAAGGAGCGCTCCGGTTCCCGGCGTGGTCATCGGATTGCCCGCATGCTCATTGAACCCCCTGCTGGTTGTCGAACCCCTGGAGAAACGCGCGATCGAACAGTTCCCCGATCTCCACCAGCCCGGCCGGCGCGTCGTGCGCCCATCGCGCGGCCACCATGGCGCCGTACACCGCGGCGCCGAGTCCGCGTACGTCGTGGTGCAGCGCGAGCGCCTCATGTTCGAAGGTCAGGTCGATCCGGTGTTCGCTGACCCGGTGCCCGGCCCGGTACGAGGCGACGTCGTCGACCGGGACGCCGGCGCTGGCGGTCCACCGCGCCGCGAGCGCCGAGGCGGATGCCGACGGCCGGTCCGCCTTCGCCGGGGTGTGCCGTTCCAGGACGCTGGCCCGGGGCCGTTCCGGCAACCGCCGGGCGACCCGGCCGGCGATTCCGACGAGGTGGGCCTGCAACCAGTGCCCGACGGAGAGGTTGACCGCCCGGACGACGGGCACCTCCCGGGCGAGGTTCGCCATGATCGCGCCGGCGTCGGCGGTCAGGTCCGAGGCGCAGACGACGAGGGCGGCACCGGCCCGGCGGCAGAGCTGCGCCGACCGGGGCAGCACATGACCCCGGCTCGCGTCGACCACCACCGTGACGTCTGCCCCGTCCGGCCAGTGGTCCCGGGTCGCGGCGAAGCCCACCGGGACGTCCCGCCGTCCGCACTCGGCCACGATCCGCGAGCCCAGCCGTCCGGTCGCGCCGACGACGCCGAGCCGTAGCGGATCACCGCGCATACACGCCGCCCTGTTCGGCGACGTAGTCCGCGATCTCGCGTACGGTGCCCAGCTTTCCGGCCGCCTCCTCGAGATCGATGTAGACTCCGAACTCGTTCTCGATCGCGTCGATGAGCCGCAGGTACGACAGCGAGGTGAGCCCGATCTCGGTCAGCACCGTCGCGTCCTGGGACAGTTGCGCGCCGGACACCGTACCATCGCTGGCCTCGACGACCAGTTCGGCGATCCGAGTGGCCATCGGGTTCTCGCCCATCGTTGTCTCCTTTCCTCCGTGCCGGCGGGACCGCCGGTCATGTGGCTGGGCCACGGCCCCGGGCCAGCTCTCGCAGGGCGCTCATCCGCGGCTTTCCCAGGCTGGTGACCGGCATCTCCGGCACGACGAGGAAACGCTCCGGCACCTTGTACGGCGCGAGCCGACCGAGGCAGTGCGCCCGCAACTGCGCCGGGTCGGCCATCACCGGTCCGCTGAGCGCGGCGACCAGCATCGGGTCGCCGTTGCCCTTCTCGACGGTGAAGACCGCGACCGCGACCGTGCCGGGCACGGACAACAGCGCGGTGCGCACCTCGGCGGCGTCGATCTTCCGGCCGCCGATATTGATCGCCTTGCCGGTCCGGCCAGCCAGGAAGAGCCGGCCGTCGCGGAGGAACCCCTCGTCGCCCGTGTGGAACCAGCCGTCCGCGTCGCGCCTGCGCTCGAAGTGTCCGGGGACGTTGAGGTAGCGGGTGCCCATGGAGCGGCTCCGGACCCGCAGCTCGGTGACCGTGGTCTCGGCGCCCGGGAGGTCCCCGGCCGGCCCGAAGTCGAACTCGGCACCGGGCAGCGGGAAGCCGAGCCCCGCGTCGGGGGCGGGATCGGGATCGAAGGTGAGCGGGCCGGTCTCCGCTACGCCGTAGTAGTTGCAGACCGCGAGATCGTGTCGGGCGAGCAGCGCGGCACGGGTCTCGGTCGACAGGGGCGCGGCGGAGGAGAGCGCCACGGTGAGCGCGGCGAGTTCGGGGATGGCGATGTCGCGCCGGAGCAGCGAGTCGTACAGTGCCGGAAACCCGGTCAGCCGGCTGGGCCGGATCTCGCGCAGGAACCGGGCCACATGACCGGCGCTGGGCATCCCCGACGGCAGCCAGAGCGCGGCGCCGGCCAGGAACGCCGGCAGCAGCGAGGTGTTGAACGCCAGGCCGTTGAACAGCCCGGCGAAGCAGAGGATCCGGTCGTCCGGACCGGTGCCGGAGGCCTCGTTCCAGGCGGTCGCGGCGTTGAGTACCGCGGTGCCGGAGAACTCGATGCAGCTCGGCATGCCGGTGGAGCCGGAGGTGAAGCGGCACACCTCGGTGTCCGGGTGCAAGTCCGGCCGGACGGACCCGGCCGGACGGTACGCCAGCGCGGAGGTGACCGAGAGGCCACCCAGCTCTCCGGCGTCGCGCAGTCCGGACAGCGGCAACTCCCGATCGTGGACCAGCAGGTCGATGCCGCAGCTCCCGATGACCGCGTCGATCTCCTGGGGGCCGAGTACTGGATCGAGCAACAGTGGCACGGCGCCCGCGCGCAGGCAGCCGAGGTAGGCAGCGACGTACCGGGGTGAGTTCGCGGCCGAGATGACGACCCGGGGACGATCGGCGGGATCCGGCCACCCGGCCGGCGCCAGGGTGGCCCAGGTCTGTCGCAGTCCCCGGGCGAACTCCGCCGCGGCCTCCGCAAGTTGCCCGTACGTCAAAACCTCGCGCGGACCGCCGACGGCCATTCGGTCCCGATGCGTCGCGGCCTGCCGCTCGAAGACGTCGTGCAGGATCCCCATCGGCCAGCTCCCCTCCGCTGTCCGCTACTCGCCGTGCGCGTGGGCCAGTTCGGCCCGGTCGTGCTTGCCCATGCCAGCCTGGTCCAGGCCGAGCGCCAGCAGATACAGCAGTTCGTCGTCCTCGGGCAGATCGACCAACTGGCGCCAGGCGGCGACGTCCTGACCGCCGATGGCGGTCACGGCAACGCTGCTGCGGGTCGCGCCGAGGTAGAGCAGTTGCACGGCCGTGGCTGCCCGGTAGACCGCGTCGCGCACGGTCTGGCCGTCCGCCCCGGCGAGCAGCAGGTGCCGTTTGACGTGGCAGATGACGAAGGCCGGGGCCCGGCTCAGGTGCTGCTGGCCCATGCAGGCGTAGCGGACCGCCTCCCGGTCGGTCAACCGGTCCGAGACGACGACGTTGACCCCCGCCCGCAGCGCCGGCGCGCGACAGGCGTCCGCCAGCGGGCCCGGTACGGCGGCCAGGGTGATCTGCAGGCCGCCGTTGCGGGCATCGTCGGTCGGCCGGGTCACGTCGGTGGGCAGCGGCGTCGCGAGCGCGCCCATCGCCTCGGCGACGGCGTGCCCGGGCGGTGGCAGCTCGGAGAACTGTTTGCAGGACCGGCGTAGTTGGGAGAGCGCGCCCCACTCCCCGCGCCGGATCGGTACGGCGCCACCGGCACCGGCGACCGGCGGCTGGATCAACGGCTCGTCCACCACCGGCCCCGGCGCGCCGCTGCCCTCGACGAGCTGCCGGGGGATGCCGGACCAGCAGTACCGCTCCAGGTCACACCGGTTGTCGGGGCCGGGCGTGACGTACTGGCGGAAGGACGACCAAGCCGGTTGCCCGGTGGCCTGCGGGGCGGGCCCGATCGAGACCACCGAGTGGACTTCCCGGTAGGGCAGCAGACCCCAGAGCTGATCCATGATCTGGCGGCGGGGTATCCGCAGCCGCAACGTGGCGGATCCGGTGTCCAGCGCGGTCCCCAGCAGGTTCGTCGAGACGTGTCCGGCGTCGAGCTGGGCGTAGAGGTAGCCGCGATGACCGTACTTGCGCATCGACAGCCACGGCCGGGTCAGCACGATGAGGTCCGCCGTGACCGCACCGGACGGCGGTTCCGGCGAGGCCAGCAGGTGCTCCACCAGATCGCCGGGGACCGGTAGCAGCACTGCGGCCCGCCGGGCGAAGTCGAGGCGGAAGAGCTTCGCCTCCTCGCCGTCGGTCCGACGGACCAGGACGACGACGTCGTACGGGAAGATGGCGCCGGCCGAGGGCACGCAGCGGGCGGGACCCGCGCCGCGGAAGATCCCCCGCCCCACCAGATCGAGAGCCTGGCGGAGCCCGGCGCTGCGCTGCACCGTGGCCTCCACCCGGAACTCATGCTGCAGGTCGGTCATCCATCGCCAGGCCTCCGCGATGGACGTCGCGTCCGCCTGCGGCGTCCGCCCCGGCAGGGTACTGAGAGCCTCCGCACGCATTCCACCCGCCAATCTGTTGCGTTCCCCATGTGGCGGGAATGGCCAGGTCGATCTGCTTTCGACACCGGCGCAGCTTCCCGGGATTGCGAAGATCAGCGTATCTTCAGCCTCCGGCAGGAGGATAGGAACTTTTCCGGCACGTTTGCGGCAGTTAGGGCCCAACATTGTGCCGATAACACCGTGACCTGCGGCACGCACCGGCACAACCGGCTTTGACGGGCAGTCGAATCCCGATCTCGGTGCGACCGGTATCTTCCCCGAGCAGAGTTGACTGGCGCTATTCGACACCTGGAAAATTGCTCCCGTCCGGTCGATAGAATCGTTAGTCGATGTCGGCTGGGTGAATTGTTTCGTCGAGCGGAAGGCGTGCCGCGATTTGGTCCGCGACCGGCGGAAAGAAATGGATCCGCGAACCGCGACGACGGACGACATTTCCGCATAGAGGAGGTGAACAACATGAAGAAGTACGCCAAGCGTGCCGCTGTGGCCGGTGCCCTCCGGGACACCAGCATCGTCGCCGACACCAGCGTCATCGCCGACACCAGCATCGCCGACACGAGTGTCATCGCCGACACCAGCCTGCTGAAGGACACCAGCGTCGTAAAGGACACCAGCGTCCTGGGTGACACCAGCGTCATCTGAGACGCCGCCGTCCGGCCAGCACGGTCGGGTGCGCCGTACCCGTCCTGGGTCCGGCGCACCCGGCCCACGGCCGTCGTTGCCGCACGACTGGCGGACCGGTACGGCGCACCGCCGGCCGCCCAGCGAGAAGGGCCGTACGTGACAGCGGAACCACCCGCACCGCTGCCTGTGGAGGACGTGCTGCGCGCCTGGCAGGACCCCGTCTTCCGGGCCCGGCTCGACGAGGGCGAACTGGCGCGGCTGCCGGACAGCCCGGTGGGCATCCTCGACCTGGCCGACCTGCCGGCGGACTAGGACCGGCGTCAACGCCACTGGCCGGCGACTTGACACCGGCAAGAGCACACACTCGGCCGATTTGCCTGCCGGAGCAGCGGAATGAACCTTCTTCAACCTGGACCGCGCGGCGCTCACGCACCGCGTCCGACCTTGCGGTCCGCCGGACCGCAAGGGGAGGTTGAAAAGGTTCAATGGTGCATCACGAAGGAGCAGGCGTGCGGGCGGATCTGGCCGGGGATGCCCGGTGGTGGCTCGGTATCCCGTTGTCCGGCCGGCTGGGCCAGCCGACCCGGTGCACCGGACCGGACCGGGAGCGCGGCGAGCTGCGGCTGCGACTCTGGCGTACGGGGAGGATTGTCCGGGGGCACACCGGCCCGCCGGCGCACTGGCTCGGCCCCGGCACCGACCTGCCCGCGCTCGCCGGGGAGTCCGCCGCGTCGCTCCGGGCCCGGCTGCCCGACCCACCCGACTGGACCCGGGTGATCGCGCGGGCGTGGCGGGACTTCCCACCACACCGGCCGGACGGCCGCACCCGCCAGCCCGCCAGCCTGCCCGGTCCGCCAGCCGACCACACCCGCCGCCCCCCGGCCGATCGCACGGGCCGGTCGGAAGAGGAGTTGCTCGGCTGGCTCGGGCCGCTGCTCGACTGGGCTGGGCGGGAACTGCGTACCGGGCTGGAGCAGCTGGTCAGCCCGCCGCACCGACTCGACGCGCGGCACCCGCTGCTCGCGCCGGACACCGACCGGCTCCTCGCGATGGTGCAGCGGGTCCTGCTGCTCGACCTGCACGCCGCGCGGCTACGTGGACGGCTGCCCGGCGCCACGCCCGAGCAGCGGTTCCAGGCGTTCGCCACGGAGCTGGTCGAGCCGGGACGCGCCCTCGATCTGCTGGCGCGGTATCCGGTGCTCGCCCGGGAACTGGTCGCGCACCTGCGGACCTGGATCCGCGTCCGGCTGGAACTGGCGCACCGGCTGGTCGAGGACGCGGACCGGCTGCGGGAGGCGTTCGGCGCTCCGGCAGCGGGTCTCAGCGCTGTCCGGGAGATCCGGTTCGGCGCCGGCGACACCCACCGGGGTGGCCGGTCGGTTGCCGTGATCACGTACGACAACCGGATCAGCGTCGTCTACAAGCCGCGCAGTCTCGCGATCGAACGGCACTTCAACGCCCTGCTGAGCTGGCTGAACGAGCGCGGGCTGACCCACCCGTTGCACCCACCGCCGGTGCTCGACCGCGGCGGGTACGGCTGGTGCCGGTACGTCGCACCGAGCCCGTGCCGGGACGCTGCGGAACTGGCCAGGTTCTACTGGCGGCAGGGCAGTTACCTGGCACTGTTCTACGCCCTGCGGGCATACGACATGCACGCCTGGAATCTGATCGCGGACGGCGAGCATCCCGCGTACATCGACCTGGAGGCGCTGTTCCACACCGAGCCCGCGCTCACGGTGGCGGAGTCGGAGCACCACGAGGTGACCACCCGGGTGCTGCGGAACTCCGTACTCACCGTGCAACTGCTGCCCCGCCGGCTCGCCGAGCCGGGCGGCGGCGGTGACCCCAACTTCGGCATCTGCGGGCTGCTCGGCGGGGTGGACGAGGGCGACCAGGCGACGTACCCGGGCCAGTCCTATGCGGACGCCGGCACCGACCTGATGCGGATTACCCGCCGTCCCCGGCCTGCGGACGTCTCGCACAACCGGCCCCGGCTGACGGGCGCGCCGACCCCGCCGCCGATCCGGGCGGACGCGGTACTCGCCGGCTTCGAGGCGACCTACCGACTGCTGCTGCGCGAGCGCCCGGCGCTGCTGGATTCCGCCGGGCCGCTCGCGGCGTTCCACGACGCCGAGGTACGGGTGGTGCTGCGCAACACGCGCTTCTACGCGGCCATGGTGGACAGTTCCTGGCATCCGGACCTGCTCCGCGATTCGTTCGACCGGGAGCTGTTCCTGCAGCGGCTGGCGACCGGCCACGAGCACTACCCGGCGCGGGCGTCGGTGATCAGCAGCGAGGTCCGCCAGCTCGACCGGCACGACGTGCCGGTCTTCCACGCCTACCCGGGCGAAACAGCGCTGTACGACCCGTCCGGCAAGGTCGCCGACGACTTTCTGGCGGTGAGTGGGCTGGCCGCGGTCCGGCGACGCCTGGCCGGATTCTCCGAAGCCGACCTGCGGGAGCAGCTCTGGCTCGTCCGCGCCTCGCTCTGCACCGTGCTTCCAGTGCCCCGACCCGAGCCCGTGCCGTCGGGTGCCCGACCCGGCGACGTCGATCCGGAACTCGCGATCGCGGCCGCCCGGGGCATCGGCGACCGCCTGCTGGAGACGGCGCTGCGGGATCCGGCGGACGGCACCGTCGAGTGGATCTCGCTGCACCGCCTCGCCCCGCTGTACTGGACGGTCGGCGCGACGAGTCTGGGTCTGGGCTCCGGCGTCAGCGGGATCGCCCTGTTCCTCGCCGAGCTGTCCGAATTGACCGGGGTGGGCCGCTACCGCGACGTGGCCGAGGAGATCGTCCGAGGACTGGTCGGACCTGGTCGGATCCCGCCGGTCGAACAGTTGCGGGGGATGTCGGTAGGCGCGTACGAGGACCTCGGCGGCCTGCTGAACCTCCTGCTGCGCCTGGCCCAGCTCTGGCACGAACCGGCCCTGCTGGCCGAGGCCGAACGCCTCGTCCCGGCCGTAGCGCAGAACCTCGGACACGACCGGCGGATCGACGTACGTGACGGCGTCGCCGGTGCGGCGCTCACCCTGGCCCGGATGTCGCGGCTGCGGCCCGACGCCGGCACCGCCGCCACGATCCGGGATGCCGCCGGTGCCGTCGACGCCGCCGTACGGCGGTACGCCGCCGCCGGCAAGCCCACTCCGGCCGGGCTGGGCCGGGGCAGCGCCGGCTGGGCGTATGCCTCCGCCCGGCTGGCCGACATCATCGGGGCCGACATCGCGGTGTCCCGGGCGACCCGGGCGCTCGACCTGCGCCGCCGGCCCGGCGGCGGCGGACCGGCGGGCGGCGGACCGGCGGGCGGCGGTGCGCGGCCGCACTGGTGTGACGGGGTCGTCGGTACCGGACTGGCCGTGGCCGCGATGCTCGGGATGCCCGGGATGGAGCCGTGCCGGACCAGGTTGCTGGCGGAACTCGGGCGGTCGATCGAACTCGTCCGCTCGACGTGGTTCCGGGACGACTCCTATCTGGGCACCGGCAACGACTCGCTGTGCCACGGCGATCTCGGGATGGTGGAGCTGCTACGCGCGGCCGCCGAGGCGTACGACGACCAATGGTTGCGCGATCAGGCCGGTCTGCTGGCGCATTCGGTGGCCGAGCGGGTCCTGGCCGGTCGACCGGTGACAGCGGCGCCGGCCGGGGTGTGGACGCCCGGTCTGCTGGCGGGAGCGGCCGGAATCGGTCACGGTCTACTGCGTACGGCGTGCCCGGGGGCCGTACCCAGCGTGCTGGTGCTGTGATCATCTGCGGTACGCGACCGGCTGACGACCGACCGACGGGTTCCTGACATCTGGGACACGCACCTGTTGAATTAGGGTGATTTATCAGGGCTTCTGGTTGATCCAGGCCCGCCCCGGAGCGCCATACACACCATCTTGATCGATGTAGATATGACCATTAGCATCGCGCTCGATGGTTGCCGGGGAGGTGACCACGATGGCGTGTCGCCTGCGAGGGCTCCGGCATGAGGGTGACCGCCACGACCTCATTGGTCGTTTTCCTGTCACGGTGCCCGATAGGTCAGATCGAGAGAGCATAACGCACCAGCGCCATGCGAAACGGGGGACGATGATCAACAGAGCTGACCTGACCTTCAGTCGGATCCTGAAGGCGTCCAGGATTCGACGAGGCCTCACGCAGGCGGAATTGGCCACCCGCTCGATGATCAGCATTCGAAGTATCCGGAATCTGGAGTTGGGCCAGGCCAAACATCCCCGGAAACAGACCATCGACCTGCTCGCCGACGCACTCCAGTTGGACAACCTGGCGCGTACCGAATTCCTCCTGGCGGCACGTCCGCACGAGGTCGCCGCGCTTCCGGACCTGGCCCTCACCCATACGACCTCGGAGATGCCACATGCCGCCGACCCGCTCATGGGTCGAGGCCACACCGTCGAACTGGCGGTGAACCTGCTGGCCGCCCAGGGTTCCCGGTGGGTCGCACTCAGCGGTCTGGCAGGCGTCGGGAAGACCCGGGTGGCCCAGGCGGTGGCGCAGGAGGTCAACCGGACCGCCGGGCAACCGGTGCTCTGGATGAGCGCGGACCGGTGGACCCCACCGATCCGGCCCGAGACCCGCCGCAGACGGAGAACCCCGAGGACCGACCTGCCCACCACGCTCTTCGAACTACTACAGCGCGGTGAGCAGGCCACCGAGGAACTGACCGCGCTCGTCAGCGAGTTCTCCGCGCTCATCGTGATCGACAACTTCGTCGAGCCCGTGATCAGCGAGTCCGCCCTGACACACCTGCTGCGCAACTGCCCGAACATCAGCCTGCTGACCTGCAGCCGCGACCCTTCCCGGTACCGGGCCGGCAATCAACTCACCCTCGCGCCACTGGCCGTACCCGAGAGTCCCGACGAGGCGGCCCCCGGCCAACTCGCCCGGTATCCCGCGGTGCACCTCCTGCTCACCCACCTCCAGCGGATCCGGCCGGACGCGCCGATCACGGACGCCCAGATCGGGGCGATCGCCCGGATCAGCATGGCGGTCGACGGCATTCCGCTGGCCCTGAAGGCGGCGGCGTCCTGGCTCCCGCTCTACAAGTCGGACGAACTGGTGGAACTGGCGCTGCGCGCTCCGGCGCTGCTGACCGAACCGGTCACGGAGGGCCGCGACGACGCGGGTTCCGGACTCGTCGCGGCGCTCTCGGAGACGGTCGCCGCGCTGCCGACGGAGCACGCCCGGACCCTGCGTACCCTGGCCTGCCTCGCCGAGCCCTGGTCGATGAGCACCGCGGCCCGGGAGGTGCAGGGCGGGATCCCGGAGGCGGCCAAGGCCGTAAACAGCCTGCTGCAACGAGGTCTCATCCGCCCGACCGAACACGACGACGGCGAGTTCGGCCGGTTTCGCGTACTCAACCTGGTCCGGCACCTGCTCGGGCACCCGATGGGGCTCAACCGGATTGCCGCGTAGCGGTATTGACTTCCGACTGGCGGGACCACGGTTGACGGCGGTCAGATGATCGAGGCCAGCTCGTCAGTTATGGCGAACTGGCCCTGGACCTGCGATTTCCTGTGGGCTGAGGGCTCTCGAACCCCGGCACCGGAGTCCCTTGCCGAACCGGTCGGACTTGACCCGTT